>DATBTF010000163.1:0-7042 GCA_036559405.1 Bdellovibrionota bacterium | reverse complement strand
TCAAGAGTGCGATCGACCAGGCAAAATGCCAGGCGATGGGGCCTGACGAGATTGATCCCACGGACCACTTGGGGAACTTTGGCGAGCAACTGGTGAAGGTGTACCGCCGTTACCAGGAGATGCTGAGAAACAGCCACGCCTTTGACTTCGGCGATCTGATCGTGGAAGCCTGGAAGTTGCTGCGCAATCGGCCGGATATCCTGGAAAAGTATCAGGAGCACTTCCACTACCTGATGGTGGACGAGTACCAGGACACGAACCGCGCCCAGTACCTGCTGATCAATCTGCTGGCGAAGAAGCGCCGAAATCTTTGCGTCGTGGGCGATGAGGACCAGAGTATCTACAAATGGCGGGGCGCCGATATCAAGAACATCCTCGACTTCCAGAAGGACTATCCCGAAGCCCAGATAGTGAAGCTCGAGCAGAACTACCGCTCTACCCAGACGATCATTAAGGGCGCGGGCGCCGTGATCAAAAACAACAAAGGCCGCTACGACAAAACATTATGGACGGCCAATCCCGAGGGCGAAAAAATCCGCTGGGTGCAGCTGCCCGACGAACGGGGCGAGGCGGATTTCGTGGGCCGCGAAATCGAGAAGTGGCTGAAGCGAAACGACGATGCCTCCTATCAAGATGTGGCTGTCTTCTACCGCTCGCATGCGCAGTCGCGTTCGCTCGAGGAAATCTTCCGCCGCCAGAAAATTCCCTACCGCATCGTGGGCGGCGTGGGCTTCTACGAGAGACGCGAGATCAAGGATGCCTTGGCGTACTTACGCGTGCTGGTGAATCCCGATGATTCCATCAGCCTGCTCCGGATCATCAATGTGCCTGCCAGGGGATTGGGCAAGACGACGATCGAGAAGGTGGAGTCGTTTGCCAGCGAGAGAAGACTTTCGCTCTTCGCCGGGCTGAAGAAATTGATTGAGGAAGGCGCGCCCAGCATTCCTCCTTCGGCCACCAAGAAGCTGGTGGAGTTCGTGAAGCTGATGGACTCCTTCCGCGATCTGGCTAAGCGTTCGCTTGTTTCGGAGATTTTCAGCCGCGTCCTCGAGGCCACCGGCTATGAAGCTGAGCTCAAGGCCGAAAACACTGAGGAAGCGAAAGCTCGCATTCAGAACTTGTATGAGTTCAGCACTGTGATTCAGTTTTTCGAAGAAGACAGCGAGCGGCGCGGGGCCGGCCCTGGCGAGGCACTGCTGCAGGGATTCTTGAACCAGGTTACTCTTGAAGCTTCCTTGCTGGAGAAAGCGGATGAGACAGGAACCATCGGCGCGGTATCCTTGATGACCTTGCATTCGTCCAAGGGGTTGGAATTTCCCTTGGTGTTTCTGGTGGGCTGCGAAGAGGGTATCTTTCCCTCCAGAAGCGCGATAGCGGACGAATTCCAAGATGCCGAGAGCATCGAGGAGGAGCGACGCCTCTGTTACGTGGGCATGACCCGCGCGAAGGAAAAACTGCTGATGACCCACGCGCAGGTGCGGCGAATCTACGGGCAGACGCAGGTTTCTCCAGCAAGCAGATTTTTGTACGAGATCCCCAAGGATCTGGTGGACCACGAAGAGGTGAGGGGAGCGAATACGGGTTCCTCCTTTGGCGTGCGCGCCCAATGGGAGAGCGAAAAGAGCCGCGGCTATCCCAGCTATCAGAGAAAGAGTAGTAGTGGTTCGTCCTCGTCGGGACGCACCTACGAGTACGATACGGAAGACAGTGAGCCTACCTATCAGGTGCAGGCCGCGAAGTCCGATGATGGTCGCCAGATCAAGGTGGGACAGCGTGTGCGGCACGATACGTACGGGCAGGGCACGGTGAAACAGCTTGAGGGTTCGGAGTCGGACAGGAAGGTGACGATCGAGTTTTCCGGGCGTTTGGTGAAGAAATTCGCACTCAAGCACGTAGTGCTGGAGCTGATGTAGGTTTCAGCCGCAGAACATCCGTTTTTCACGTTTCTTGTGTTCAAATTTCAATGGATGGGCGGAGCCGTTTACCGTTACGTTGCCGATTCCGGATTTCGGGTTCTCCTGGATCTCCACATCCACTCTCTCCCAGGGAATGCGCGCTCCTGCTTTTTTCACCTGTGCGGTGCTTTCCGAGCCCTGAGCGGTTTTTTTGATACGGACCACCGTTCCGCTTTCAAAGGCGGTGATGTCTTTTTCATAGAGGTTCACCGTGAGTTCGAGCTTTTCTACCTGCACGAGTCGGGCGGCTCCGTCCCAGGGTGCGCAGCTTTCGCTCACGACGGCAGCGAGGGTTTCCACTTTGTTTTCGGCGAAGGAAGGTAAAGTCAGCAAGAGCGCGAATAGGATGGCCATATCAGAATCTCCTGATGAACCCGATCGTCGCCGGCTCCCGCTTAAATCCGAATTTAGTATTCAGCGCCAGGATAGGCTCGTTCTTCGAGTGGTTCCAGGTGGAAGCGGTCTTGAATCCTTTGGCCTTCGCATCTTCGAGGCCTTTCGCCTTCAAGAGCGAAGCTACGCCCAGCTTTTTGAATTCCGGCAGCACTCCGGTGAACTTGACGTGGAAAAAATCCGTGCCCGGCATGGGGCCGCCGAAATGGAGGCCGATCATCCGCCCGTTTTTCTTGGCCACTAGCAGGGATTCTCCGGCGGCCAGATACTTTTCCATGCGTTTCCAGCAATCCTCGAAGGTCTGCGTCGGCCGCAGTTCCGCGCCGGGAATGTCTCTGTCGATCTTGCAGAGAACATCATAAAATTCCCGACGATCCCCGGGATCTGAAACTTCCATGCACTTCTCGATCTTGATTCCTTGAGCTTCCACTTTGGGCTCGAGAGCGGCGAATTTTTGAAAGTCGAAGTCGGAAAGGGTGAGCTTTGACTGGAAGGACCGGTGGTCTTCGTGAAAGCCGCGCTTTTCGAGAAAGCGGATGCTGTCGGTAAAGTCTTCCGGAGTGGTGGCCATGACAATTTCGGGATTCAATGTGCCCAGCTGGCTGAGCAGGTGGTCGAATAGCAGGCCGCCCGCTCCCAGACGGCGATGGGCTTTGTGTATCCAGACGCTCACGGAAAAGTAGCGCGGATGAAAGAAAATTTTGTCCTGCGTGAGGATGGCGGCTCCGGCGACCTCGCCATTTTTTCTGGCCACCCAGAAACGGCGGAAAATGTTCCTGGGGAAACTTTCTTCCGCGGTTTTGATCTTCTCCGCGCTGCCCGGCCAGTCCGAATAAACGTCCCGGAAAAGGGCCGCCAAGGCTTCGTACTCGCCTTCGAACGGATGGATCTGAAAAGCTGACATTTCCAAAACTTACCAAGGGATGCCGTTTTTGTCTGTAACCACCCTGACAGGCGTCTACATTCTGGCCAAATTTTGCCCTTATGGGGGGATTGGGGCAGAATGCGGGTCCGAAAGAGGTTTTCCATGAAACGTCTGCTGCTCGCCCTTTTCCTGCTGCTCTCCGCCTGCTCCAAAGGAGGCAGCCATCCCGGCCAGCCGGGCACCACCAACGTGACCCCGCTCTCTAAGGAAGAAACTCAAAGCCTGGTCAGCAACCTGCGCCTCGGGAACGACGTTTCTCTCACTTCGCCCATCCCGCCCGCTCCTGGCTGCGCCGATTTCGTGAAGCAGTTGGAAGGAAGTTTTGAGCCAGGAACTTTGCAGGTTCCGGAAGACTGGGACCATCCGGAGAGCTCCGGAAAGATCGATGTATTTTATTACGTACGCAAGGCCAGAACTGAGGCCGGCCGCAATCGCCCGCCGGTGGTTTTCTACAACGGCGGCCCGGGCAGCGATAGCCACGGCAGCGCGGCACTGCTGGACTCCAAGGATTTCAGCCAAGATGTGGACTTCATCTTCATCGACCAGCGCGGCACAGGCTGCTCTTCGCAATTCCCTTCCGACAAAAACGAAGCCACGGTTCAGCGCCTGAAGGCCTGGGGTTCGCGCGGCATCGTGGGCGATTCCGAAGCTGTGCGCAAGCACCTTTATGGAAACCGCAAATGGCGCGCATTTGGCCAGAGCTTTGGCGGCTTCGTCGTGCACCGGTATCTGGAAGTATCTCCCGAAGGGCTCGACCGTGGCATCGCCCATGGCGCGTCGCTGATGAGCGACGCGGCTGACTGGCTGGTGGAGCGGATCCGTTCGCAGAAACGGGTAGGCGACAGCTATTTCGAGAAGTTCCCTAACGACCGTGAAATCATAAAAATGGCGCAAAGGGAAATTCACCCCGACCACTGCTGGGAGAGCGGCGATACTAAAGCCTGCGGCCCCATGGTGCTCGATTCGCTCACGATCATGCTGGGCTTCCAGTCGCAGTGGCCTTCGCTCCATTCGATCATCAAGTCGTTGCGAAATTTGGATGGCAGTCTGAACACCAAGACCCTTGAATTAGTCGTGCAGCGCCTGGTCTTCGGTGTCTATGGCAGCGGCGGGCTCGCGGGCAACGTGATCTCCAAAATGGAGCTCGCGCCCGGCTATGACGATTATTCGGGCTGCGTTGAGGTGATGAAGCGGCTGCGTGAGGCCGGTGAAAATCCCGATGCCTATGAGATTAACGAATGCCGTCTTTTGGGCGGAATGAAATCGCCTTATCCGGAGCTCGTGAAAAACGTATCCGCGCAGCCGATTTCCTTGCCGAAGCTGGTCGAACGCTTGAGCGCTCCATCTGCTCCGCTTTTCTATCTTTTCTCGGGGCAGCAGGACGTATTCGTCCCGTACGCCACCTTCGACGAAGAAGTGCGCACCCTGGGCAGTCTCGTGCGCTATAAATCGTTCCCCTTGAGCGGGCACGAAGGCTTCTACTCCGAGGAGGAAGTCACCAACTCGGTCGTGCAGCCTTAGCTGTCCAAGGTTTAGACACCTGTCAGGAATCTAGACAGCTAATTTCGCTCTCTCTGCATTTCCTCCTAAGCAAATCCATAGCTTGGCGGCCCTGGTACGCCTTATGCGGCAAATTCCCTGTTTAGACCATTAGGAGGGTCTTATGGAGCCAGGCAAATTCGTCCTCGTATTGATAGTGGGAATGCTAGCTTCTCTGGCTGCCTTAGAAGGCACGGCGGAGGCGAAGAAAAAAGGATCAGCCGTCGCCACCACGCCCCCGGCCTGCGAAACCTCTGTGGCTGGCCCCTCCATTATGATTCCCGAATTCACGGGTTATTCTCCGAGCCGCGGCGGAATTAACGGTAGCTGCAATGGCGGCGCAAGCTCCGGCCTGGGTTTCAAGGCCTGCAAGAACACTCTCCAGAAATTCATTTCCGGCCAGGCCCCCTTCATCCACGTGGCCGCCCAGCAATACAGCAAGAACGGAGTCGGTAGCGCCGATCTCTTCGGCTGCTGGGCCAAAACCGACGGCCTTTCAAAGCGCAATATCCCGGTGGGCCCGCACTCCTGCCATATCCTGGCCATCGCCGACCACTATGCGAAGAAGGAAAGCGAAAACAGCAGGGGATCAAATGGAAAGATCCAGGGAAGCAAGCTCGACATCGAGGTAGGCAAGCTGGACTCCACGTATCAAAAATTAGCTAAGCGAGTACCAGCCACGGTTGCCTGCCTGAAGCGGATTCCTGGAGTGCAGAACCGCGATAAGTGGGCCAACACCCGCAAGCCGCCGAGGCACTAAAGGGGACAAGAGGGGGAAATGAAATTCTCCACGCACATCAGCAGACTCATTCTTTCCCTGGCGATGGGCGCGATGCTGCATTTCGATTTTGCCTTCGCTGCCGAGGACGAGCTCGGCATCTGTCCTTCCGTTGAAGATGTGGATAACGAGATCATCAGCTGCGGGAGCAATGCTTACGTGGGGCAGAAGGCAAAGCAGTGTTCCGATGCCATCATTGCCAGCTGGAAAACAGCTTCGGCTGCCCTCAAGGTGCAGCTTGCGGCCAATGCCGCCGTCGACAGCCAGAACGTTTCCGAAGAGAAGACATTTAGAGACTACGACCAAACGATCCGTAGCCTGGACAAGCAGATCGCCTATATGGTGGAAAACACCAGCCTGATCGTTAGCTATACGGAACGCATGGTGGACTTTCCCGAGGGCGTAGACGATGCCACCAGCGCGCAGTGTTTTAACGACCCCTTCCATGAAATTTCTGATCTTGTGTGGAACCTGGACGAAGAGATCATCCGCGCCAAAAAGATCCGCCAGATGGCGGTGGACATGCGCGCGACCGCCCACACCCGCCACAAGAACTTCGACCGTTCGATTTTTGAAGGTCTGATGAGTGAAAAGACGGTGGCCGCCGGCCGGGGCCATTCCGTGAACGGCAAGAGCGACGTAACCGGCCTGGCGAACGACCGCGCCAAGCGGCGTTCTTTATCGGTGGAGAAGGGCAAGGGTGGAGTGAAGAAGGTTGCGGCTCCCTCCGCTTTGGCTGCGAATGCAAATACGTCCTTCGCCTTTACTGGAAAAAGAGAATTCTCTGCGAAGAGCGACATCACCAAATCCTCGAAGGCCGAGGCTCCTGGTTGGTCCCCGGAATCCATCGTGGAGGATTCCTTTCACGGAAAACTTTCGGAAGAAGAGGCAGTTGCGCCGCAAGAAAAGAGCAAAACGGGAAAAACCGCAGCAGCAGAGTATGAGTCGGTAGGCGAGGTCCTCTGGACGGAGTCCGCAAAAGACGTGCAGGCGAACCTCTCTGTGGGCGAGAGTACCGCGTTCACGGGTGAGGTTGGCCCCGCTCTTCCCACGGCACTGTCCCGTCGGCCTGCGGCTGAGGGCACTCTTGTCGTCGCAAGCAGCGAGAAGGATCTCTTTCAATTGGTTTCTACACGCTATCGGCAGAGCGAGCTGTTTCGTAGCGTTCGCTAGAGCGGGATTTCGGGGAACTTTGACAATCATTTCAAGAACTAACGGAAAAATTCCGTAGGAGAACTGTTATGGAAAGAACTTTCTTCCTCGCGAAAATCGGCTTCGGCCTTTTGCTCCTCTCCCTGGCATCGTCCGCGCGGGCCGATATGGACATTCCGGTCAATAAAGTGACCTCTTATTCCGGCGGAGACGGCAAGCAAAAGTGCGAGTTCGATCCCAAAGGCGGGGGAGTGGCAGGGATTACCGCCGGTGGAGATTTTGCCCGCGACCATACCGTGG
>DATBTF010000162.1:0-3309 GCA_036559405.1 Bdellovibrionota bacterium | reverse complement strand
GGTCACTTCGAGAAAAAAGCTGGCCGGCGCTTGCACGGGCGCAGTGGGCGGCTCAGGTTTCTTCGTCAGATCGCAGCTGCCGCTTTTGTCGTAACCGAAAACTTTGCAGTGAAAGGTTTCTCCGCTCTTGCTGCAGTCTATGGTTCCAAATTTTCCCTGCATGGTAAGGCGGTTGCTGAACGGGGAGTAGGAGCCCGAGGAATAGGTGTAGAGGGAACAAAACGTATGCGTCTTATCAGGGTAACAGTTGGGTCCATTTGGGAATCCCAGTCTTCCGGTGATGGAATAGCCGAGGAGAGCGTTTCCCGGTTGGCCGGATTCCAGGCCCCGCGCCGTTTCAATCTGGAGTTTAGCGAGATCGGCTCCGCACTTTCCGACATATTCTCCCTTGAGGGAATTGAGAAGGGGCCTCTGGCTGGCTGAGGGAAGGATTTGTCCGTCGATCTCCATCTTGAGGCGCATCGTGCCCTTGGAGTTGGTGAGCCTGTGGAGCACCGGGCCTTCGAGAATGGTCTCCGATTCCGTATTCGTCACCTTCAGTGTCGCGGTGAGATCATCGTGGGGATCGTTCAGCTCCAGGATGCTCTTTTCAAAATTGAAAGTCGGGTCAAGGTAGTGGTAGCCGAAGTACTCCGAACCGGAATAGCCTCCGAGGTTGGCGCGCACAATCACCTCGAGCGCGGGGTAGGTGGAAGGGCCTTTGAGCTGTACGATGAAAGCATCCATCGATACGGCGATCTCATAGGGCTGCCCCTCCATCTGGATGGTGCCGTAGTAGCGGCCATAGGTGAGCTGGGCGGCATGGGACGGGGAAATTCCGACCAGGAATAAAACTGTCAGAAGCGCTATTGATTTTCTCAGATACATCAGCCGCCCTTTCATCTGTTCCAGAGTTCGACGATTTCTTCGATCTTGTCGTTGGTTTCGAAGGAGTTTTTCGTTTCGAAGGCCCGTTTTACACAGCCCCGCAGGTGCCCGCGCAGTACTTCTGCCTCCAGCCCGCGCAAGGCGTTCGTGGCTGCGCGAACCTGCTGCAGAATGTCCGGGCAATACTTACGCTCGTCTATCATCCGTGACACTGCGTCTAATTGCCCCTTCACGCGATTGATGCGTGCCTTCGCTTTGGAGTGGTCGGGATGGGTAGAGTTTTTTCCGGCGCGACTGCCTTTGGGCTTTTCTGATCCCGACGGCTCGCACGATCCACAGGCATTGTTCTCTTTTGCTGCTTTTTCCAGTTTATCCATGGTGCCCCATTGTTCCGGTCCGGAAGGTATTCTTGGATTTCTATTGCTAGATACTATGGGGGAGTATAGATCTTCAATGAGAATTTCCCATTTTATGACGCGGGCCTGAAAAATTTTCATGAAGCACAACTCTTGCTGCCAGCACGACAAACACGAATCCCATCTGTCACTTACCGATCCTGTCTGCGGCATGAAGGTTTCAGCAGAAACTGCTAAAGGACACGCCTCTTATAAGGAACAGGATTTTTACTTTTGCAGCTTGGGCTGCAAGGCGAAGTTCGAGCGATCTCCCGAATCCTACTTGCAGAAGAAGGAGGTCCCATCAGCCGAGGCAAAGGTCGAATACACCTGCCCCATGCACCCCGAGGTGCGGCAGTGGGGCCCCGGCTCCTGCCCCATCTGCGGGATGGCGCTCGAGCCGCTGCATCTTTCGCTCGAAGAGCCCGAAGACGATTCCGAGCTCAAGAGCATGACAGTACGGATGTGGGTGTGTGCGGCGCTTTCGTTGCCCCTTCTGGCCACTTCCATGGGGGGACGCCACGCGATTTCTTCGCATTCATTCCAGCAGTGGGCTGATTGGATAGAGCTCTTGCTTGCCGTGCCGGTGGTGCTTTGGGGTGGAGCTCCTTTTTTTGAGCGTTTCTGGCAATCCCTAAAAAGCCGCAATTTGAATATGTTCACCCTGATCGGCCTGGGGGTCGGCGTGGCTTTCCTATACAGCCTTGTCGGCGTGTTATTTCCGGAAATCTTTCCCGATAGTTTCCGCGATCTGCATTCCGGCCGGGTTGGTCTTTACTTCGAAGCGGCGGCCGTGATCGTGACCCTCGTGCTCTTGGGCCAGGTGCTCGAGCTCAGGGCGCGTTCGCGCACAGGCGGGGCGATCCGGGCGCTTCTCGGCCTGGCGCCGAAATCTGCGCGAAAGATTCTCGCCAGTGGCGAAGAAATGGATGCGCCACTGGATACTTTGGCGGTGGGTGATCGCCTGCGCGTGCGACCGGGCGAAAAAATTCCTGCGGACGGCGTGGTGTTCGAAGGGTCGAGCAACGTGGACGAGTCCATGGTCACGGGAGAGCCGAACCCGGTGGCCAAAGGCTTAGGGACGCGGGTGACGGGAGGAACCGTGAACGGAACCGGCTCCCTGGTGATCGAGGCTAAACGTGTGGGTAAAGACACTCTCCTCGCGCAAATCGTACAGCTCGTGAGCGAGGCGCAGCGTTCGCGGGCGCCGATCCAAAAGCTTGCCGACCAGATTTCAGGCTTTTTTGTCCCCGCCGTGGTGCTGGTTGCTATCGTGACGGCTTTGATTTGGAGCTTTGCCGGGCCCGAACCGCGGATCGCCCATGCACTGGTGAATGCTGTGGCCGTGCTGATCATCGCCTGCCCCTGTGCTTTAGGGCTGGCGACGCCGATGGCGATCATGGTGGCCTCGGGCAAGGGAGCGAGCGTGGGTGTTCTCTTCCGCGATGCCGAGGCGATTGAGACCTTGCGCAAGGTGGACACTTTGATCGTCGACAAAACGGGCACGCTTACGGAAGGAAAGCCGCGGGTGGTGCGCGTCCAGGCGGCGATCGGATTCAATGAAGAAGAGATTCTCGAGCTCGCGGCGAGCCTTGAGGCTTCGAGCGAACATCCTCTGGCTCATGCCGTCGTGAGCGAGGCCAAAGAGAGGGGAAAACGCATCCTCAAGGCGACTGAGTTCACTTCGTTGACGGGAAAAGGTGCCAGCGCCGAAGTGGCGGGACGCAAGGTTACCGCGGGCAATGCGGCCATGCTTTCCACTTTGGGAATTTCCGTAGACTCTTTTTCTGCCAGCGCGGCCTCGGGCCAGGAGCAGGGGCATACCGTGATCTTCGTGGCTGTGGATCAGAAGCTTGCAGGAATGATTTCCGTGACCGATCCGATCAAGCTAAGCACGCCCTCCGCGATTCAGGCCTTGGTTGGAAGCGGAGTGGAAGTGATCATGGTGAGTGGGGACAACACCAAAACCGCGAATGCGGTGGCGCGCCAGGTGGGTATTTCGAAAGTGTTCGCGGGAGTGCTTCCGGAAGATAAGGCCCGCATCATC
>DATBTF010000161.1:0-34172 GCA_036559405.1 Bdellovibrionota bacterium | reverse complement strand
TGCGCTACTTCACTCCGTCCGAAACACCAGTTTTTTAAAAACCCCAAAGCGAGTTGCCGAGCTTCCAAAGTATTAGGAAGCGAGTAATTGTTTGAGCTTTGGGATTTTTAAAAAATGGTGGACGCGAACGGGATTCAGCTCGACGCTCCTCGCCTCGCCCCTTCGGGCTCCTCACTCCGTTCGGAGTGCAAAAATAGCTTCCTGCTATTTTTGTGAACCGAACATACGCCACTTCACTCCGTCCGCACTCCCCCACAAACTTTTCCTCCCAAACCCCGCGCGCAGTTGCCCGAGCGGAAACGCGAGGGATTGTTTGAGCACGGGGTTTGGGAGGAAAGGTTTGGTGGACGCGAACGGGATCGAACCGATGACCCCCACAATGCCATTGTGGTGCTCTACCAACTGAGCTACGCGCCCCCAGAGGTTTGAAAGAGCCACCATTATTGCCACACGCATCAGGCATTTGCAAGCAAGGCACCCACCGCTACAATGCTGGGATGGTGCAAGATTTTCCGTCGCTGGCGAAGCGAAAGCTCCTGGTTGTCACCGGCAAAGGAGGAGCCGGGAAATCCACGCTTTCCCTCGCATTGGCGCACCGCCTCTCAACCCTAGGCAAGCGTGTCTGGCTGGTGGAATTCGGGCGCAAACGCGACAAGGAGTTCACGCGCCTGCCAGAGCTTCTCGAGCGATCCGCGCTTTCGCACGAACCCACCGAGGTCAAACTCCCTCGCACGCAGCAGAAGATTCTCGTCTCCGTTCTCGATCCCACCCAGAGCCTGGCGGAATACGCGAACATGAAGCTGCCCACGGGAGGGCTGGCCGGAGTGCTGCTCAACAATCGTGTCACAGGATCCTTTCTCGAAGTGGTTCCCGGACTGCCCGACCTCGTTCGCCTGGGCAAGCTCTGGCATGCGCTTACGTATGATACGGATGGCCCCGACATCGCCGTGCTCGACGGGCCGGCCACGGGCCACGCGATTGCCCTTCTCCAGGCTCCGATGAATTTCAAACGCATCACCCGCATGGGGCCGGTTTACAAAGACGCCGCCGAGATGGCCGACTTCCTGGCCGATCCCGCGCGCACCGGACTCGTGTTCGCGGCCCTTCCGGAAGAAATGGCCCTTCAGGAAACGTTGGAGCTGCGTAAAATTCTCGGGAAAAATTTTCCTGCTCCCGCATTGTTCGTGAACAAATGTTTTCCTGAACTTCCCAAGCTGAAAGGCGAAGCCAAGGAAGCCGTTTACTGGAGGGCCTACGACTACTCCTTCCGGCGGGCACAACGCGAGAAAGACGCCGCCACACAGCTGAAAGGCGCAGCCCTTTTGCCTTTTCTCT
Source organism: Bdellovibrionota bacterium (assembly GCA_036559405.1). Classification (GTDB taxonomy): domain Bacteria; phylum Bdellovibrionota; class UBA1018; order CAIPTA01; family CAIPTA01; genus JAKFYM01. The sequence goes on along the minus strand of DATBTF010000161.1, from coordinate 32,837 downwards.
TCCCGGAACCGGGCGCTGACCCGCTCTACTTGCGGCTCTCGGAGCTACTTGCATGAAGACCCGGTTTCTTCGCGGAAAAAAAATGGTGATCTGCTGCGGAACAGGTGGCGTGGGGAAGACCACCACCTCGGCCGCGCTCGCCCTCTCCGCGGCTATCTCCGGACAAAGGGTCGCATTGGTCACGATCGATCCAGCCAAACGCCTGGCTACCTCCCTCGGCCTTGACAACCTGAAGAGCGATCCTCAGCCGCTGAATAAATATGTCGAAAGCGCGGTCGGCGCGAACAAACTTCAAGGCTCGCTCTCCGCCCTGATGCTGGACTCAGAAAACACATTCTACCGTTTCCTCAAAAACGTGGGCGGCTCGGACATTCACGACACCTTCCGCTCCAGCGCCCTCTTCGAGGTGATCGCGGGAAATTTTGGCGGAGCCCACGACTTCCTGGCGATGGAAAAACTCTATGAGCTCCATAGCTCGGGGGCCTATGACCTTATCGTGCTCGACACCCCCCCGGCCCGCCATACCCTCGACTTTCTCGACGCCCCCGAACTGATCGCGCGTTTTTTCGACGACCGTATCTTCGCCTGGTTCCTCACCGACCCGCGCTCGCGGGGCGTGGCGGAACGGCTGCGCGCCAAAGGAGCGAAGGTGGCCCTATCCGTGCTGGAGAGACTCACCGGCGAAGGCGTGATCAATGACTTCGTGAACCTTGCCCCGCATATCTACAAAGTGAAAAACGCTTTCGTGGAACGCCAGCAGCAGATCCGCAATCTGCTTACGAGCAACGCCGCCGGAGCGGTGTTCGTGAGCAGCCCTACCGATCTTTCGCGAGGCGAGGCGCGCCCGTTTCTCAAAGATGCCGGTGCACAGGGAATTGAAGTGCTCGCCTTCGTGGTGAATCGCAGCCTCCAGAGGCTTGCTCCCGAAGCTGAACCGCGCGGCCTGCGCTCGGCTCCTCCAGCCGTGGCAGAAAACTACCGGCGCCTGCGCTTTCTGGTGGAAGAAGAGGAAAAAAACCTTAGACTATTGAAAGAGCTCGCGGGCCGGGAACGCCCGGTGATCATCGTGCCCGAGCTCGAAGAGGATGTGCATGACCTCCCTGGGCTCCTCGCTTTGGCGGAAAATTTTCAGTGATCCATTCGCACTACGCGTTTCCGCGTTTCTCCTGACAGCCGCCCTGCTTATCTCCTGCTCCTCTCAGGAGGAGGGAGGAGAGCACGTCAGGGTCAAGCGCGGCATCTCCAGCCGTTTCGAATGGGCCGTGCAGCATTACGAAGCCGGTGAATACGCCCATTCCGTCGACAATTTTGAACAACTCCGCAGAGAAGGAGCGGAGGTTCCGGATTTCGATCTCGTCGCCTTCTATATGGGCATGAGCCGCTTCAAGCTGGGGCAATATGAGCAGGCCGCCAAAGAGCTGGAAAGCTTTCTGCGCAGCGGGCACGACCGAGAGGAAAGTCAGGAGGCAAGGCTGTCCCTGATGATGTGCTACGAAAAGCTCGGGCGCTGGCAAGACGCCGGCAGCCTGGCGGCGGAAACCGACAAGCTCACACTATTCCAGTACAACCGCGCCCTGCTCAAGCTAATCTGGGCCAGGGCCCTGCGTGAGCAGGGTGAGCTGTTGGGCGCAAAGAAGGTGCTGGAAAGCGCCACGCCCTTTCTCGACAAGGTGGGCTCCGAAGACCGCGCGATCCCGTTTTATGCCGACCCCAACGAGGATCTTTGGGGGCGTTACTACTTCACCTCCCTCCTGATTCAGGAAATGGAATGCAACCGCCTCAGCCCGAGCGAATTCACGCCCAAAAAGGCGAAGGGCGCGAAAAAGAAACCCAAAGCGCAGCGCCTCTACCAGGCTTGGCTGGAAAGCGTGACCGATTGCCTGCGGAAGTCCGTGAACGAGGCGAGCGAAGACCTCTTCTCCCGCGATAGCAGCTGGGCGGAGCCGGTGGAGACTTCGATCACCCAGGGGATCTCGGTCTTCGGGAAAAAGATCGAAGGCTATCTGAAGGAAGAGGCCGCGCATCTCGACCGCCTGCGCGCTCTGCAGAAAAGCTCCCGGGAGCAACTCTACCGCCTGCTCAACACAACAGAAGAACAGTTAAAAAACTTTAAAAATCATGGGTTTAACACGAAATCCCTGGAGTCCGTCCGAAAGCTCGTAGACCGCTTGCTTGTCGCACTTTCGAACCCATCTTAAAGACTGAGACTTTTTCACCTTCGGAGTTGCTGATGAAGCCCTGCCTGAATGCCCGTGAGTTCCGCTGTGATCTTGTAAACCGCATTATTGCCAAGCAGGACGTGCTGGAAGGCTGGTATTCACTGCAGAACCGCAAAGCCCCGGCTCCTCCCTATACCAGCATCGACCTGCGCGACTCGGGCTTCAAGGTAAGCCCCGTGGACTCGAATATTTTTCCCGCCGGCTTCAACAATATCTGCGTGGACGATTGGGGCCTCGCCGCCTCGACCTTCGAGCGGGTGCTCACGCATAGCAATGGCGAACGCAGGCCCGCCAAAATTCTCATCGTCCCGGAGAACCACACCAATAATCTTTTCTACTTTGAAAACCTCTGGGCGCTGCGCGAGATCCTAACGAGAGCCAGGTTCGAGGTGGTGCTGGGCCACATGAACCCCGGGCTTACTCCAAACCTGCCCCAAGGAGCCACCTCGGTGAAAACCTCGAACGGCCGCACCATCGTGCTGGAAAAAATCCTGCGTGATGGCGATCTCCTGCGCACGGAAAGAGTGGCCTTCGAAAAATCCGACCTCGTGCTCCTCAACAACGATCTGTCCAATGGCGTGCCTCCCGAGCTGCAGGGGCTCGCACAGACGCTGGCGCCCCACCCCTCGATGGGCTGGCACAGCCGAGTGAAAAGCGAGCACCTCCGGCACTATACGGCCCTGGCCACGGAGTTCGCGGGCATCCTTGGCGTGGATCCCTGGCTGCTCACCACCCGCTTCGCCTCCGTCGACGGGCTCGACTTTGATAGCGGCCAGGGTATGGATACCCTCGCGGCGTCGGTGGACAGCGTGATCGCCCAGATCGGGCGCGACTACAAAGAGCGCGGGATCGAAAAAGAACCGATGGTCTTCATCAAACACAATTCCGGCACCTATGGCCGCTCCATCCTTACCGCCCGGTCCGGCAACGAACTCCTGGCCCTAAACCGCCGCGAGAAAAACAAAATGAATGTCTCCAAAGGCGGAGTGCAGGTAACCAGCGTGGTGGTGATGGAAGGGATCCCGACGAACCTCGTGGAAGATGAGCAAACGGCAGAGCCTGTGATTTATCTCGCCGGCAGCGATCCGATCGGCGGCTTTCTCCGCCTGAATCCCAACAAGGACGCTGAAGGAAACCTCAACTCTCCCGGCGCCCATTTTAAACCGCTTTGCTTCGCCAACCTCTTCCGCAGCCCTAACCGCGACAACGTCATTTTAGAGCATCTTTACGGCGCATTGGGCCGCCTTTCGACCCTGGCGAACGGGCGCGAGATGCAGTAGATTCCCCACATGGGGAAAAGAGTTTTCGACAACGTTTTGGACGCGATCGGCGACACGCCCATCGTTAAACTCAACCATATGACGAAAGGCCTCAAGGCCGAGGTTTACGTAAAACTGGAGTTCGCCAATCCAGGCGGCTCGATCAAAGACCGCATCGCCCCCTTCATCATCGATTCCGCCGTGAAATCAGGAAAACTGAAACCGGGCGGCACCATCGTGGAAGCCACGAGTGGCAATACCGGCATGGGCCTGGCCATGGCCGCCGCTGTTTACGGCTACAAATGCGTTTGCGTGATGAGTTCGAAGCAGAGCGTGGACAAACAAAATACTCTCAAGGCGATGGGCGCCGAAGTGGTGGTCTGCCCCGCCGACGTAGAGCCCGACGATCCCCGCTCGTACTATTCGGTAGCCAAAAAAATCGCTGCGGAACGCCCCAATGCCGTGCTCGGTAACCAGTACGACAATCCCGCCAACGGCGAAGCCCATTACAAAACCACGGGCCCCGAAATCTGGGAACAGATGGGGCACAAGCTCGACTACTACGTGGCCGGCGTGGGCACCGGAGGAACCGTATCCGGAACATCCCGCTTTCTGAAAGAAGTGAATCCCAGCCTGAAAACCATCGGCATTGATCCGATCGGCTCCATCCTCACCGACTTCCACCGCACGGGCAAAATGGTGGAGGCGAAAAGCTATCTGATCGAAGGCGTGGGCGAGGACATCATCCCAGGCAACGTGAAATTCGACCTCATCGATGAGTTCGTGCAGGTAAGCGACCAGGAGGCGATCACCGCTCTCCACCAGCTCGCCAGAGAAGAGGGCATTTTCGCGGGCTCGTCTTGTGGATTAGCTGTGGCAGGCGCCATCAAATACGCGCGAAAACTTTCGGGCGGGCGCATGCTCGTGATCCTGCCAGATGGCGGCTCCAAATACCTCGGCAAGTTTTTCAACGAGGAATGGCTCAAGGAAAAAGGAATCAAGGTATGAAGACCGACCGGAAGCTCCAACTCGAGACTCTGGCCATCCACGCCGGCCAGCAACCCGATCCATATACCGGCGCGGTGATGACTCCCATTTACCAGACATCCACCTACGTGCAGCCCGGCCTTGGCAAACCCAAGCTTGCCGGCTACGAGTACGCCCGCACCAAAAATCCCACCCGCACCGCCTATGAAGCCTGCGTGGCGGCTCTCGAGTGCGAGGGCGACGGGATCGGTTTCGGCGCCGCTTTCGCCTCCGGCTGCGCCGCTGAAACCACTGTGATGCACCTGCTGCAACCCGGCGATCATGTGGTTGTTTCCGACGACGTCTATGGCGGCAGCTTTCGCCTCTTCGACAAAGTGTTCGCCGCCGAAGGCAAAGGCATCCAGTTCACCTATGTGGACATGACAAACGCCAAGGCCTTTGAAGCCGCGTTCCGCCCGAACACCAGAATGGTGTGGATCGAGACGCCCACCAATCCCATGCTCAAGGTGATCGACCTCGACGCCGCCATTTCCCTGGCGAAGAAGAAAAAAGCGATCGCCGTAGTGGACAATACTTTCATGAGCCCGGTACTGCAGCGTCCGTTCCGTTTCGGGGCGGATATCGTGCTCCACTCGGCCACTAAATTCCTCAACGGCCATTCCGACGTGGTGAGCGGAGTGACCGTGACCAAGGACAAAGCCCTGGCCGACAAGATCTACTTCCTGCAGAAGTCGCTCGGCGCCGTGGCCGGCCCGATGGACTCCTGGCTCGCGCTTCGCGGTCTGAAAACGCTTCCCCTGCGCATGGAACGCCATTGCAGCAACGGCCTCAAAATCGCCGAGAAACTCGCAGAGCATAAGCAGGTGGAGAAAGTGTTGTATCCCGGACTCAAATCCCACCCGCAGCATGCAATTGCCGCCAAGCAGATGAGCGGCTTCGGCGGAATGATCACCTTCGTGGCCAAAGGCGGGATCGAGAAGGCTCGCGCAATCGTGGAAGGGACGAAGATCTTCGCGCTCGCGGAATCCTTGGGCGGGGTGGAAAGCCTGATCGAGCATCCGGCCATCATGACCCATGCGTCAGTGCCGCCGGAGAATCGTAAAGCGCTCGGCATCGACGATGGACTGATCCGACTTTCGGTGGGCGTGGAGAGCGTGGACGACCTTTGGGAAGACCTCAAAACCGCGCTGGCTCTCTAAACGATGGCAACGATCGCCCTCCTGACCATTTCCAATATCTTCATGACGATCGCCTGGTACGGGCATCTGAAGTTCAAGAACTCGCCCCTGGCAGTGGTGATTCTCGTGAGCTGGGGGATCGCCTTCGTGGAATACGTTTTCCAGGTTCCTGCTAACCGGATCGGCCACGGCACCTATACAGCGGCGCAATTGAAAACAATACAAGAAGTCATTTCCTTGACGGTTTTCGCGATTTTCTCCGTGCTCTATTTAAAAGAGGATTTCCGCTGGAATTATGCCGTGGGCTTCGCGCTAATATTGGCTGCGGTATTCGTGGTATTCAAGAAGTGGTAGAGAGGGGCCTGCTTTAGTGGCAGAATGGGGAAAGGTAAGGCGAGGCATGGATGTTCGACCTGAGAGCCAAATTTCTATTCCCTATCTTGCTGCTGGCGGCCTGCGCGGCTAATCCGGCTTTCCGTGTCCCGAGTTCCATGGGGCCCAACGAATATGCCGCCCAAAAGCTGGTGGCTAAAGGCATCCACAAGGAATTCCTCGACCTCATCCTGAAAACCTACCGGGACGACCAGCGCCATCAGGTGCTTGAACTCAACCTGCTCGGCTTTCTCCGCGCCAACCAGGCCACAGGGAACGAGCAGATTCCCGGCTGGGAGCTGCAGCGGGTGAAGAAGTTTCTGGAGAACCACAAAAAGACATTCAAAGAAGCCGAGCGCCAGTTTCGCGTGCCCAAAGAGGTAATCGCCTCCTTGCTGTGGGTGGAAACCAAACATGGCCGTGATGTGGGCACTTTCCACGTATCGAGCGCGCTCTTCAGCCTAGCCCAGGCCGACTACCCGACCCTGCTCGACGAGCTTTTGGATTCCGCGCGCAAGAAAGCGGCCGAGTACGACAAGGTGGTCGAGGCAAGAATTCAGGAGCGCTCGCATTCCAAGAGTGATTGGGCCGTGGGCGAGCTGATCGCTCTCCAGGAGATCCATGAGCGCGGGTGGAAGAACGTGGAGAAACTCCACGGATCCTTTTCCGGCGCATTCGGCATGGCGCAGTTCGTTCCCTCGAGCTACCTCACCTGGGCCAAGAGTAAGCGGGCCAAACCCAACCTTTTCCAGGCCGAGGATTCGATTCTCAGCGTGGCCAACTATCTAAATTCCAACGGCTGGAAGAGGCGTGACACCCAGGCGCAGATGGATGCGCTCTTCCACTACAACCGCGACAAAGCCTACGTGACGCATATTCTGAAGATGAGCAAGTGCCTGCGTTCCCCGCCCCCGTCCAGGACCAAGAAGGCCAAGCGGGCCACGGCGTCCGCAAAAGCCTGCTAATCCACCAATTCATAACCAACTGATATTATTAAAAAAACAACATAGTCACGCTATTTTGTTGACTATTTTCATCAGAAATAGATAATAGGGCCGCCTTTGCTGTAAATATTTGGAGTCTATTTATGAAGAAACTTCTGTTCCTCATTTCCCTCCCACTCACTCTCGCTTCCTGCGCTGGCGACAACGGCCCCGCAAATCTTCCCCTCGAAAAGGAAGAAAAAGCTGTGAAAGCCACGACCGACGGCTGCCCCGACTTGAACGGCGTATACGTTCGCGAAGTGGAGCATAAGAACGGCGACGCGAAAACCTACACCTCTTTTGAAATGTACTCGAAGGTGGAAGACGGAAAACACCTCTACGGCTCCGATAGCGATGGCTACAACCTCGCCGACGGCCAGATGCACTCCATTAAAAGCAACAACCGCTTCAGCTTCGGCAAGAATATCGATCTCACCATAAGCTGCGGTGAAGGATTCATGGAGCTCACCTCCAAAATGGAAGGCGAAGAAGCTGCCACCATCCGCGTAAACGTTCAACCCGACGGCGCGCTCATGCTCGACACCAAAGGGAAAAGCGCTCCTCCCGCCGGCCTGTACGTGCTGAAGGCGAAGGAAGAGGACACGCAGAAAAAAGACGAACCCAACACTTCTACTGAAACCAATACCGACACCTCCACGGCTACCGATACTGAGACTGCTGGGGGCAGCGGCGAAGAAGAGTCGGACCTGTAAACACAGGCCACCCACGCCGCCAAGGGGAGAGCGCTGGCTCGAAAGAGCCGGCGCTTTTTTATTTTCCCTAATGCAACACAGGCCAGGCGATGATTTGACCTGCAGCAGTGGCAGGAGTAATCTCCGCAAAATTTATTTACGGAGCCCCTATGAAAAAGCTGCTATTGACTCTGACCCTTCCCCTCACCGTGATCGCCTGCTCTTCGGGAGGCGGTGGCACCGGCCAAAGTGGCGGAGCATTGGCCACCGGGAATCCTCCGGTCCTGGGCGGTGCGTGCCCTTTCCTGCGCGGCCATTACACCATGCCCATGCAGATCCGCGATTCAAACACCGGGGAAATGGTCGGCGGAAGCACCGGCTTCGGGATCGATACGCGGCAGGATGGCAGCACCTACTCCTATGGCAGTGACGGGATTTTCCTGATCGCCGACGGAAAGCCCCGGGAAATTTCGGGAGACGACGGGAAGGCCTATCGCGTAACGATGACCTGTAACATGAATACGGTGACCTCCAAGATCGAAGAGCTGGGCAGCGGCAGCACCAGCTCCCACAGAATCATCGCCCTGAATGAAACGCAGATCCGGATTGAAGATTCCAAAAATAGCGAAATGATGAACGGCGTTTATTCGAAAGATAGCGAAGACCCCAATTTCTCGGGCACCGCCACCGCTACTTCGACCGATACCTTTACCGAGACCGAGACAGCGACCGATACTGACCGTTAGTCCGCTTACTTTCTTCTGAAGGCAACGGCCGCCCAGTCGCCCTGCCTGAGGGTCTGGATATGAGAAAGTTCCGCCGAGCGAAAGTCTCTGCGGAACTTTTCTATTTCCTTGGCCAGGATGCCCGATAGGAAGATCAGGCCCCCGGGCCTGATCGCCCCAACCAACGTCTTTTTATTAGCCAGCAGCACAGGCGCCAGCACATTGGCAAAGACCAGATCGAACTTCCGTCCGGTCTCCAGCTTCCTCGCCAGCCTCAAGCCCTTTACGCGATTCAAGCGCACATTTTTCCGGCACTGCTCCAAGGCCACCGGATCGCTCTCTACTGCCAAGCCACGGAAACCAGGGCCCGCACGCTTCGCCGCCGCGATCGCCAGCACTCCCGTGCCCGCACCGAAATCCAATGCATCCCCGAATGAGCCCTTCTGCCGCAGCAGCAGCCGCAGGCAGAGCTGGGTGGTGGGATGCGTGCCTGTTCCGAAGGCCTGGCCCGGCGTGATCCGCACGCTCAGGCCGGCCCTGGGCGCTTTCTTCCAGGAAGGAACGATCGCCAGCTTCTGCTTCCCCTCCTGCAGAAACTGGGTTTTGTAATGTTTCCGCCACAGCTTCATCCAATCTCTGGACACAAGCTTGCGCGCCGGACTTACCCGCAGATCCGCAAATACCACGGATAGGAATTTGCCGAACTTCACGGCATCGGCCTTACTGGCGAAATACACCCGCATTTCGGGCTTGGGCTTGGCTACCTTGGTGAGATCGTGGAATTCGCTCTCGATCCCGAGCACGCGGGATCGTTTTAGGTCCACCTGCCAGTCTTCGAGGCCTTGGAAGGAAAAACGGGAGGCGATACGGGAAACGAGAACGGAAAACGAATCGCGCGCCTCCGCTGCAAGCTGTTTCGGCAGCGCGAGGCGCACGAAGTAGGAAGCGGTCATCGCTGGAGCATCTTCTCCACTTCCTCGATGTGCTCGACTTCGAGGCGGATCATTTCGCGGGCCAGCTCTTCAAGAGCCACGTCATCCCCGGCGAGCTTGAGAAGGTCGGTGTAGAGGTTTACCGCGTGCTTCTCGTGTTCGAGACTCTCGCGGAGGATGTCCATCACGTCGTGCTTATTGCCCTCGGCTACCGGCTGCACCTTGAGTGAAGGATGGCCGCCGAACGCCGTGATCTTCTCGCCGATCGTGGAAGCGTGCGCGAAGGCTTCGGTGGCCTGATCGTGGAAGAACTTCACGATCGGAATCCGGTTCGGGCCCTTGATCATGAGTGCATAGTGCAGATAGCGCACGATGCCCGATACTTCCGACTCAAGAATCTCGTTCAATTTTTTCAAGACTTCTTTATTGCCTGCCATAATTCCTCCGACGGTATGTGCACCTATTTGTATCATTTTATTTCATAGAGCGGAAATGCGGCCGTTTATACGCTACGTCAAAAACAGATTTCCGGTATCTTGATGCCCAGTGGAAACAGTTCTCAATACGCTGATGGGCCATTCGGGCCCTATGCCCTACGTCATTGTATTCATGCTGCTGCTGGCCTGCGGATTCGGCTTTCCGATGCCCGAAGACATCATCCTCTTTGCCGCGGGCATGATGGCCTACTACAAAGCGGCGGATGTGCGCATTATGCTCGCCGTCTGCTTCGCGGGCGTGATGATCGGCGACGGATTTGTCTACGCCATCGGCTCTTTTTATGGGCGCCGGCTGCGCAAGACCGCCTTCATAAAACGCCTGCTGCCACCCGCGCGCATGCGTGTGGTGCGCAAGCGGCTGCATGAGCAGGGCAATAAGGTGATCTTCGCGGCGCGCTTCATGCCCGGCTTGCGCACTCCCGTCTTTTTCACGTCGGGCACCTTGCATCTGCCCATGCGCGTCTTCCTGTTTTACGACGGCTTGGCGGCGCTGATCAGCGTGCCCACGATCGTGTATGCCACCTACTTTTTCGGCAACCACGTGGACCGGGTGATCAAGGTGGTAAAGCGCATCCAGTTCGGCGTGATCGGCACCATCCTGCTCATCGTCACGATTCTGATCGTGAAGTGGTGGTGGGCGAAGAAGAAAGAGCGCGAAATCGAGACGGAAAGCGCTGTGCGGGAAGCCCTGAAGCAGGCAAAAGCGGCGCACCAAGAGGAAGAGGACGAATAAGGTCCTCGGAATTTATTCCAGTGAGATAAAGAGGGTGCCCAGGCTGCGCGCCCAAAGCGCATATGCGCCACTCGCCTCTTTCTCCTCATGGGCCACGCAGAATACCGTCACTCGTTCGCCATTCGACTCACGAGTCAATTCGCCCGAAAGAATCTGGTCTATAAAATCCGGACCATACTTGAGGCACATATCGTCGCCGCCATTGCCTTTTTCCTGCCACTCGAGGCAGTTCTCGCGGAGCGTGGATTTCACGGTGAACTCCCGTGGCTGGCGCAGCACCTCGCCCTTTTTCAGGCTGGCCGTCTTCGACGACTTGAAGCCCAAGGTGCAGCCGCCCTGGTTGAAGGCCTTGTACCAATTCACCACTTTTCCGTCTTTGAGGCTGAGGGTGTTCGCCATCCCGCTGGGGCCGGTGGCATCGGCGGAGACGATCTCCTGGGCGGCCCGGTAGGCCGCCAGGGGTGCGGCGGGCGCCACGGACGAAAGCGAAAGAGAAAGCAGAAGCGCGACAAACATTAGGACCTCCGAAATCGGAGCGCACTGTAGCCCTATGTCCGCGATAACACAATACGATAGCGGGCCTTATTGGCCTTCACCCGCTCGATGGCCTCATTGGCCTGGCCCATCGGCAGCAGCTCGCTGGTGGCCAGAATGCCGTGGGTACTGGCGAAGTCCAGCATATCAAGGATGCGGGCCGGGCTGCCGATCGGGCTGCCCGTCACATTTACCCGCCTCAAAAGCTGGTACGCCTCAATCGGCACCGGCGAAGGCGGAACCCCCACGAAGCAGAGCGAGCCGTCGGCGCGAATGGTTCCGAGATAGTCGGCATAGGGAAGGTCCACGTTCGCGGTGACCAAAACGAGATCAAAGCGGCGGCCGAGCTCCTTGGCCAGAGCTGCGGAATCCCCGTGGAAAAAATTCGTGGCTCCCAGCTCCTTCGCTTCTCTTTCCTTGGCTGGAGAGTGGGAAATCACCGATACCTCGTGGCCCATGGCATGCGAAAATTTCACCGCCAGATGGCCCAGTCCGCCCAGACCGAGCACGGCGACGCGGGCGTCTTTGCGGCGGACGAGATGGCAAAGCGGGCTGAACACCGTAATCCCACCACAAAAAAGCGGCGCCACCTCGGGCCTGGCGAGCTTTTTCGGCACGGGAAAGCAGAACCTGGCGCTGGTTACGTGATAGTCGGCATACCCGCCGGTGTGGCCGTTGCAGGTGGCGCCGGACGAGGGGCATAAATTCTGGTCGCCGTTCAGGCAGTCATAGCAGTGGCCACAGCTCGAGGCCTGCCAGCCAACTCCGGCCATATCGCCTTCTTTGAGGTGTTTCACATCGCGGCCCACGGCGAGAACGCGGCCAAGGATTTCGTGGCCGGGCACCAGCGGATACTGGCTATTTTCCCAATCATTCTGGATGAGGTGGACGTCGCTATGGCAAACCCCGCAATGGAGCACCTCAAGGGCCACATCTTCGGCTCCGATCTCCGGAAAAGGAAACTCCTTTTCCACCAGTTTCGACCCCGGGCCAGAAGCGGCCCATCCACGAATTTTTTGCGGCAGTTTCATACGATTGAGCATATAACGGGCGCACGCCATGAAAAGGAAGAAATCGTCATCCAAAGGCCGCAACCGCAGTCCAGCTCGGGGCAGCAGCGGCGCCCGTGTAGGCCGGCCCGGCCCGGCCATGCATTTCCGTAGCGCATTTGATGCACTCTGGACGAAGCTCTTTACCTCGCCGGTGCACCTCGACTCGGCGCTCTCTCAGGCACCCCCCTCCTTGAAGAGCAAGTTGGCGCCCCTGACCCGGGCGTTACTGCAGCGTCCCTCGTCTTTGGCGCATTACCTTAAGTTTAAATTGAGCGAAGCAGAGCCCTGGTGGCTCGACCAGGAAACTTTGGCCGACTGGCCCACCGCCCGGGAAATGGCTAAACGCCTGCTCCAGAGCTTCGAGCGCGACGCCAACTTCCTGGAAGAAGGGTTTCCCGTGGAGAGCGACTTTCCCCCTCAGATGGTCGAGGAGTGGAAGCGCGAGTTTGGAAAGAAAACCGCCGACGAGCTGGTGAACACGCTCGGCTCACCCGCCCTGCTCTCCCTCCGCGCCTCCCGCCTCCAGGGCCGCGATGCCGTGCTTTCGAAACTCAACGACAGCAAGGAACTGCCGATCCGTGGAAAAATTTCGCGGATCGCTCCCTACGGCTTCACCTTTGACGACTACGCTCCCGTGCTCTCGCACTCGCTCTTCCAGAGCGGAGCCTATGAAATCCAGGACGAAGGCTCCCAGCTGATGGCGCTCTTCGCTCTTTGGCCGGAAGATTTTCTCCCCATCTTGCGGAAGGTGCCCGGTGCCTGCCGGGAATGGCCGCAGGAGAAAGAGGTGCCCAAGGCCCCTGGCACCTGGACAGTGGTGGATGCCTGCGCCGGCGCCGGCGGAAAAACTCTCGCGCTGGCCGACGCCATGCTGGGACGCGGACAGGTGTTCGCCTACGACGTATCCGTTAAAAAGCTGGACGCTCTCCGCAGCCGCGCCAAGCGCGCGGGTCTGACGAACATCAAAGCCGTGGCACTGCCAGAAGGCAATGAAGAGTCGGTGATGGGAAAGTTCGCGCGCACCGCCGATCGCGTGCTCGTGGACGCTCCCTGCAGCGGCTGGGGAGTGCTGAGGCGCAACCCGGATCTCAAATGGCGCCAGAGCATGGACTCTCTCCCCCGCCTCGCGGAGCTGCAGGCCCGACTGCTCGACACCTACTCCGCCCTTGTGAAACCTGGCGGCATTCTCACCTACGGTGTGTGCACCTTCCGCTCCGCCGAAACCACCAAACAGGTGGAAGCCTTTCTCGGCCACCATCCGGAGTTCACGAGCGTAGGCGGCGGTTTTTTCGGTCCCGGCACCAGCGATGGATTTTTCTTCCACGCCTTCCGCCGCGGGATGAAGCCATGACGATAGCCCACGGCGCGCTCCAGGCCTTCCTCGCCGTGCTGGCGGGAGCATTCGGAGCTCATGGCCTGCAGAAGATCCTCGACGAATACAGCTTGAAAATCTGGCAGACTGCTGTGAATTACCACATGGCGCACGCCCTGGCCCTCGTGCTGCTGGGGATTCTCGAGCTGCAGTGGAAACGAAAGCTGCGCTTTCCCCGCTACGCCTTCGGCCTGGGCATTTTGATTTTCTCAGGCAGCCTCTATGCCCTCGCACTGAGCGGGATCAGGATTCTCGGAGCCATCACGCCCATCGGAGGAATACTTTTCCTCCTCGGCTGGCTTTCGCTTGCCTGGACGGCTGCAAAGAAAGCGAAAAGCTAGGATCCCAGAAGCAGCCGCAGGCCCACGGCCAAGAGGGCCAGGGAGAGCGCTCGAATCACCAGGCTTCCATGCACCCGCCGCGATAGGCGCACGCCGAGCTGCGCTCCCAACAAGGCTCCCGCGCCAATCTGCAGGGCCAAAGGAACATTCACATGGCCCTGATAGAAATGTACCAGCACTCCCACCAGCGCGGTTATGCCGAGAATGAAGTGTGAAGTGCCCACGGCCACATGCACGGGAATCCTCAGCACCTCTGTCATCAATGGCACGTGAATGATCCCGCCCCCGATCCCGAACCAGCTCGAGATCGCACCCACAAAAAGGCTGAACAGCCCGCCCAGGGGCTCGTTCACCTCGTACTGCTCCATGCCATGGCGCGTAGCAATCTCTCGCTTCACCCAGCCCCACTCCCGCTTGCCCCGAATGGGGGGGCGGCTCTTTCTAGAACCACGCAAAAGAAGGTAAAGAGCCGTGAGAGAGAGCAGAAGTCCGAAAATCTTGCTGAAGATCGACGAGGAAACCCAGGCCGTGGTGAATCCACCGATCACGGCTCCGGGAAGGGTGCAGAGCGAAAAAATCAATCCAAGACGGTAGTCGATTCGCTTGTCGCGCACATAACCCAGTGTGCCCGAAAACGCATTCACCATGACCACAACGAGCGAGGTACCCACGGCAATCTGATGCGGCAGATTAAAACCCAGCAGAAAAACAGGAACCAGCAAAAAACCACCGCCCGCGCCCACCAAGGTGCCATAGGCGGCCACGCAGGCGCCCAGGCAGAAATTCAAAGCAATGTATAGGTAGTGCTCGGGAAACATTTGCCCTAAGATCATTCCATGGATGCGGACAAACTGCAGAAGCTTTTTTCCTCCTATGTCGTGGACAATGTTCCAAAAAAACTCCGGGACACCTTTCTGCTACGCGCCTTCGGCCTGGTGCGTATCCCCCTCCTGTTCTCGGTGCAGCCGACCATCATTGAGCTGAGCGACGAGCGCGCTATCGTCAAGGTCAAGCTCAACCGCTGGACGCGCAACCACTGGGGGTCGATGTACTTTGGCACCCTCGCCATCGGTGCCGATTGCGCGGTTGCGATGACGGCCATGCACCATATCTGGCACCTGAAGGCGCAGAACGTTCAGCTGATCTTCAAAGATTTCAGCGCCAACTTCCTCAAGCGCCCCGACGGGCACGTGCTATTCATCTGCGACGAAGGCCTCAAGGCGAAAAAACTCGTGGAAAAGGCCCGCGACAGCGATGAGCGCCAGAATCTCACCCTCAAAGCCAAGGCCGTGCTGGAAGACTCTCCCGACGAGCCAGTGGCTGAGTTCACGCTCACGCTCTCGCTCAAGAGGAAGGCATGAAGAAGGCTCGTCAGCTCATTCGAATGACGGGCGTCGCTTTGGTGATGATCAACCATATCATCATCGGCTATGGCGCTAAGCTGTTTCTCTCCGGCGATCGCCTCAGAAGATTCCAAAATAAGCTTGTTGCGCGCAGCACCGGCGCACTTCTGCGGTCAATTGGTGTGAAACTCTCCGTGGAGGGCGGCCATAACTACCGAGACGGCCAAGCCTATCTGATGGTAAGCAATCACCTCTCCTGGGTGGACCCGGGAATTCTGGCCAACTTCAAACCGATTTTATTCGTCTCGACGATCGAGGTCAAAAACACCCCGCTGCTCGGCCAGCTTGCCGAGGGCGGCGGATGTGTCTACATCGAACGCCGCTCCCGTGAGCAGATTCGCGAAGAAATTTCGATGCTCGAGGGTTGCCTGCGGCGAGGTTTCAGCCTGATGTTTTTCCCGGAAGGCACATCCACGAATGGCAGCACCGTATTGCCGTTTAAGCGTCCTTTCTTCGCTCCCGCGCTTCAGGCGCGCTGTCCCGTACTTCCCTTGGTGATCCAGCTGGAGGAAATCGATGGGGAAAAAGTGACCAGTGCGAACCGCGACTCCGTGTGCTGGTATGGCGATATGGATTTCGGCCCCCATATCTTTGCACTCGCCGGAATGAAAAAAGGCGTGAAGATCAGACTCAAGGTACTTCCGGAAATTCCGATCACGGATTCCACCACACGTGAAGAGCTTGCCGCCAAATCACACGCCGCGATTCTCGAAAATTACAAACCGATTCCCGAGGTATGAGATGAAAAAAGTAGTAGTCGCAGGCGGCGCCCGGATTCCTTTCTGCCGGGCTGGCAGCAGCTATGCCAACGTCGGCAACCAGGAGCTGATGACGGCCTCCGTAAAGGCGGTGGTGGAGAAGTTCCGGCTAAACGGGAAAACGGTCGGCGATGTGGCGCTTGGTGGCGTGATGAACCACAGCTCCGACTGGAATATGGCCCGGGAGGTGGCTCTCGGCAGCAACCTCGCTCCCGAAACCCCGGCCTTCGGACTGCAACGCGCTTGCGGCACCAGTCTCGAGGCGTCCATTCTGATCGCCAACAAAATCGCGCTCGGGCAGATCGAGTGCGGGATTGCCGGCGGCTTCGACAGCATGAGCGATGTTCCCATCGAGCTCAGCCACCAGATGGCCAAAACTCTGGTCAATGTCTCCCGCGCGCGCACTCTCATGGATCGGGTGAAGATATTTTCCAGCATTCGCCCGTCTTACTTCAAACCCCACTTCCCGGCCGTGACCGAGCCCCGTACCGGTCTCTCCATGGGTGAGCATTGTGAATTGATGGCCCAGGAATGGAAGCTCAGCCAGGCGGAGCAGGACGAGCTCGCCCTGGCATCCCACAAGAACGCGGCCAAAGCCTGGGCCGGGGGTTTTTACAAAGACCTGGTGGTTTCGTTTTCGGGCGCGGAAAAAGACAATAACGTTCGTGGCGACACGACCCTCGAAAAACTCGCCAAGCTCAAGCCCGCCTTCGAACGCTCAAGCAAAGGCACGCTCACCGCCGGCAACAGCTCCCCACTCACCGACGGATCGGCCGCCGTACTCCTTTGCAGTGAAGACTTCGCCAAGGCCCACTCTCTTCCGATTCAAGCCTATTTCGTGGACTGTGAAGTGAGCGCAGTGGACTTCCTGAAAAAGAAGGAAGGATTGCTGATGGCGCCCGCCTACGCGGTGCCGCGGATGCTGGCCCGGCGGGGGATCAAGCTCCAGGACTTTGACCTCTACGAGATCCACGAAGCATTCGCCGCACAGGTTCTCTGCACCCTGAAGGCCTGGGACAGCGACGACTTCTGTCGGGGCAGACTGGGGTTGGGTGGAAAGCTTGGATCCATTGACCGTAGCAAGATGAACGTGGTCGGCGGCAGCGTGGCTCTGGGCCATCCTTTCGGAGCCACGGGGGCCCGCCTTGTGGCCACGCTCGGCAAGCTGCTGGAGCAAAAGGGAAAAGGGCGCGGGCTCATCTCGGTTTGCACCGGGGGCGGTATGGGCGTGACGGCGATCCTGGAGCGACCGTAGCATTCTGCGGCAGTTTGCCCGCGGGCCTTGTGGATTTTTTCGGCAGGATTCGCCCGTTGGCAAACGATTCGGCCTGCAGTAATGGTACCCCATGCAGCAGTCGATCAAGGCCGCGCAAAATGCTTCCGAGCGCAACAGCGTACTCGATTCCTCCGCCTCATCCCTTCTGGAAAAAGTCATCCGGCGCGAGCTCACCCCGGCCCAGCAGATCCTGGAATGCGCCGGCGCGCTAACCTTCACCTTCCTTCTCGGTTGGTGGATTCACGATGAATTTTATTTCACACCGGTTCTGCTCTGCCTGGTGGCCAGCGTGTTTCTGGCGCTTGTCACCGACCTGCGGATCACGATCGTTGCCAGTCTCCTGAGCGCGCTCGCCGCGGACTATTTTTTCGAAGGCCCTCCGGGGAAGATCGATTTTGACCTGCATTTTTTTCTCCGGGTGGCGCTCTTCGTGACCACGGCGTTCTTCGCGAATTATCTCGTGGGCATGCTCCGCCGTGCGTACCTGAAGTCGAATGAGGCCA
Source organism: Bdellovibrionota bacterium (assembly GCA_036559405.1). Taxonomy (GTDB): domain Bacteria; phylum Bdellovibrionota; class UBA1018; order CAIPTA01; family CAIPTA01; genus JAKFYM01. The sequence continues at coordinate 15,021 of DATBTF010000161.1, read as the reverse complement.
TGAGAGACGCGCGTCGGGCCAACCGCGACAAGGACGAGATCCTGGCCATTCTGGCGCACGATCTCCGTTCCCCCCTCTCGGCCGCGAATCTCTCCATCCAGATGATCGAACGGCAATTGCCGGATACGGAACCGAATCAGAATCTGCTCCGGCACGCCCATCGTGCGCGGGAATCCTGTAAACGCGTAAACAGCCTCGTGCTAGACCTGCTTGACTCCGCCAAGATCGAGACGGGAGGGCTTGCGCTCCATTGCGAGCAGCATGATTTAACTTCGATTCTCCAGAACCTGAGCGCCGAGCTGAAGCTCGTGGCCGCCCAGACCGGCGTGATCCTTCAGGTGCCCATTCCCTCCGGACCCCTGCCGCTTTACTGTGACAGCAACCGGATTGCCCAGCTGATTTCCAATCTGGTGGGGAACGCTCTGAAGTTCACTCCCAAGGGCGGCTTGGTACGGCTGGAGATCGAAACGGCGAAGCGGGAGGCCCGCATCACCGTTTCCGACACGGGCATCGGGATGAGCCAGGAGCAGCTGGCCCGCATATTCGACCGTTTCTGGCAGGCCGACCGCTCCCAGCGCAGCGGGGTTGGGTTGGGCCTTTTCATCGTAAAGGCCATCGTCGATGCGCATAAGGGAAGGATCCGGGTCGAAAGCACCCCGGGCAAGGGAACCACCTTCACGGTGGACCTGCCTTCCTGCTGATCACATCTCCAGGGTCATCGATACCTGTCCGGCCTGGATCTCGTGCGCCATCGGGCGGCGCGGGGCGCGGAAATAGGAGCGGGGCGAATATTCTAGCAGATCGCCGAGCTTGGCCATGTAGATGCAGGCGAAGCGCTCCGTCTGGTGGGCAAAGTAGCTCTCTTCGTTACCAGCCCGCATCACCTCTCCCCAGTATTTATTGAAGTGGTTCTGGTGCTTGCGGATGAGTTCGGAAATCTTCTTGTCGAGCGTGGCTGACTTGGTCTGCAGCTCCAGGATGCGCGCCTCGTTCTTATTCCCGCCGGATTCGATGCCCTCGCTTACCAATCGCACGTTCTCATCCTCGAGCGGCTGCTTCTCTTGCATGAGTTCGTTAATCTGCCGCTGGAGGGGCGCCACTTCCTTGTATTTTTTTATTTCGTCGGCCAGATCCTCGATCACCATGGCCGTGCGCCAGTTGCAGTCCTTTTTCAAGCGCAGGATGTCGCCGTAGATATGGTCGCCGATATAGAGAATGTCGTCGCCATCGAGATCGAGAGACGAGGTGAAGATCGAAGCGCAGCCGCCTTGATAGATTCCGGGGGTCAGGGTGCCGTCGACATTCGTCATCGTGCCGTCGGCGGGATTCACGCGCAAGAATTTCTGCGTATCCATGAAGAATCTGGGCTTTTGCGCGCTCACGATCACGAACTCGAAGAGCTCACTCCAGTGCTTGTGCTTCTTCAGGAAGGGATTGATGGCGTAGTCCAACAACAGCTTGGTGTAGTGGAAGTCGGAATTGGTAAGCACGAAGAGTTTTTTGTCGTGCAGGCGAAAGCGTTCGAGGCCCTCGACCACGCCCTTATCTTTCACGATGTACTTTTCCACGTTCTGGCGCACCACGCTCTTGAGCGATCCGTCGCGGTGGGCGGCGTCCACGGCGTTCATCAGGTCGCCGAACATGGTGGCGTAATCAGGAAGGGCGGGCTCGGAGCCTTTGTCCTTGAGCGCCACCAGCTGCATGAACAGGTTGGCCACGGAGATGGAGAATGCGGTGTCGATCGAGGAATAGCGCTGGTCGCGCAGGTCGATATAAATCGAATTATAGGTGCTCCTCTGCACGGAAAAATCCAGGGGCGCAGTGCCGTGGAAGGCGGCGCGGATCGCGCCGTGCCGGCTGACTTTGAGCAAATTCCCCTTCTGCTTGTCGATCACGAGACCGCGGATGGCGAGGTCGTAGTCAAAGGGCAGCTTCGCGATGGCCTTGGGGTAGCCCCGGGCCACGAGCTTCTCGAGCGTGATCTCGTGCACCTTGTTTTCGAAGGCGCGGCTGTCGTAGCGCACCAGGGTGTGGTCCATGTCGAAGCCGAGGTACTGGATCTTGCGGAGGTTGAGAGTGCGGTTGACGTAAACTTTGGCGTCCATGAGGGCAGCGTATCATGGAATCGGCCCCCCTTCGGTGCTAATCTTCCCCCAATGAAACCCCAACAGGCCCAGCTCGAAGATTTCTTCCGCCTCGTGCCGGAATCCATTCTGGATTCGGTGGACGAAATCGTAGGCGAGGCCATGCCCGGCAATCGCTCCACGGGCCGCGCCATGGCGCTCAACTCCCTGGAGAACCGCGTCTACGATATCGAGCTCGAAGATGGGGCGCATGTGGTGACGAAGTTCTACCGCCCCGGCCGCTGGACGGAAGCGCAGATCCAGGAAGAACACGACTTCCTCTTCGCGCTCGAAGAGGTGGAGATTCCGGTAGTGGCTCCCTGGCGCCTTGATGAGCAAAGCCTCTTCCGCACGCCCGAGGGAATCCTTTTCGCGCTCTTTGAGAAAGTGCGCGGCCGCCTGATGGACGAGCTCGATCCAGACCGTCTGCGCACGCTTGGGCGCTATATCGGCCGCATCCACAACGTCGGCGAGCACTTCCCCTTCAAACATCGCTTGAAACTCACGCCCGGAAAATGGGGGCGCGAGCCCATGGAATTTTTGCTGGCCTCCGGCTTGATCGAGCCGTTGTATCGAGACCGATATCGTATGGCCTGCGAGGCATTGATCCAAAGGGCGGAGCTGGCCCTGAAGGGCGTACCCGCGATCTCCCTCCACGGCGACTGCCACCTCGGCAATACGCTCTGGCAGCAGGACGCGCCCTTCTTCCTCGACTTCGATGACTGCATGACGGCTCCGCCCGTGCAGGACATCTGGATGGTGGTGCGCGGCCGGGGCGAGCATGCTGAGCAGGACCGCAACTATCTGCTTGAGGGCTACTCCAAATTCCGCGAGTTCGATGCCCGCACCTTGAAGCTGATCGAGCCCCTGCGCGCCCTGCGCATGATCCACTACTCCGCCTGGATTGCCCGCCGCTGGGACGATCCGTCCTTCCCCAAAGCCTTTCCCTTCTTCGCGACCCCCCGTTATTGGGAAGAAGACATCCAGGCCCTGCAGGAAGTCATGGCGCTGATGGAAGAGTAGGCAATCCCCCGCGGCCCCCCGCGTCCGGCTCCTGCTTTGCACCTGAGTCTCCGAACTTTAATTGGAGGACTTATGCAAAAACAAAAATTTTTCCTATGGGCGCTCGCCCTGACCTTTCTTCCGCTGGCCCAGATCCCTGCTGTGGCGGAAAGCCACGCCCTCGAATCTGTGCCCATCCAGCGCAAGTGCGAATTCCGATCCAATATGCGAAAGCTCTGGGAAGATCACGTGACCTGGACCCGCCTCTACATCATCAGCGAGTTCGCCAACCTGCCCGATAAGGAAAGCACTGCCAACCGGCTGTTGCAGAATCAGAAGGATATAGGAGCCGCCATCGCCCCCTTTTATGGCCCGAACGGAGGGGCCCAGCTGACCAAGCTTCTAACCGTTCATATCGAAATCGCGGCGAAACTCCTGGCAGCGGCTGAGTCGCGGGACCCGGACGGAGTGAAGAAGGCGAATGAGGAATGGCAGGCAAACGGGAATGAAATTGCGCTTTTCCTGGCCAAAGCGAATCCACGCAACTGGTCGGAAACACATATGAAAATCATGATGAAAAGCCATCTCGACCTGACCGCGGCGGAGGCACTGGCCTACCTCGAAGGCAGATATGCCGAGAGCGCCACTCTCTACGATCGGGTGCACCTGCAAGCGCTCACAATGGCCGACATGCTGAGCAGCGGAATCATCCAGCAGTTCCCGCGTTTTTTCCGATAAAAATACACGGATATATTGCGCATCGCATAAATTTCGTTTAAATAGCCCCTACGAATTTTTTCATAGGGGGTATTTATGAAATTCTCTGTCGTTCTCTCGGCTCTCTTTGCCTTCGGTCTCGCCTTCAGCGCGCAGGCCGCGGAGGTGAAAGATGGTCACGTCATTTGCCAAGCGGCAAAAACCGACTTCACGAAAAGAGTGGATGAAGATGGCTACTATACGGTGCTCAAACAATTCGACCTTAAGATCGGAGAGCAGACCGGCTGGGTGGAACTTCCTTCCGAAGAGATCAGCGTTTCCTTCTTCACTTTCTATGACAACAACGACCCGAGCCGTAGGGTGTATCTCTCCACTGGCTTTCTGATCGGTGGCTACGAGATCTGGTCGTCCGCGGACACCTATCGCGGTCCGGATAGCCGCTTCGGCACCTCCATCGCCAAGGGCACTACGCAGTACGAAGTTCTTTGTTTCAAATAAGAAGAACTTCTGTTCAGCAAAAAATAAAAAGGCCGAGCATGAGTGCTAGGCCTTTTTATTTTTTGCTCTTCTCCCACTTGGAAAATTTATCTAAGTCGTCCTTGATCCGATTCAGAATGAACGAGATCAGCGCGATGTCGTCCAGATAGCCTCCCGGAAAAATGTCGGGGATGGCGTCGATCGGGTTCAGAAAATAAAGAATCGCGAGCAAAGCCCAGAGGATCGTCTTCCGCGGCACCTCGCTGTACTCGCCCTTCACCCACGACCGCACCAGGCGGAAGAGCATCAGAAAGTCCTCAAATACGCGCAGAAGCACCGTGCGCCGGGCATAGGCCTTGCCCAGCGCCCTGGTAAGCATGGCGAGCAGCTCCTCAGGATGGCGGAGGAGATGTTCGGCCTGGCGGAAAAGAGAAGGCAATGGTTCCTAGTGGTGGGCCGGGGCTACGGCCTTGGGTTTGGGCTTGCTGGGAGCTTTCGGTTTCACGAGCGGGTCGGAGGGGATCACCTCTTCGACCACCTTCTGCTCCTTCACCACAGTTTTTTCCAGAGCGCCCACTTCCATGGCGCGGCCAACGTCCCAGAACTCCACTCGACCGCTTTTAAGATTATAGATCGCCTGGCCGAGCACGAGCCCCTTGGTGGCCACGGCATTGCGGATGATCTCCGAACGCTGGAGCAAGGCCTTGAGGTTCTCCGTCACGTTTTCCTTCACCGACCAGCGGTAGGTCTTGTCGGCTGCACCCGCCGCCACCGACTCCGAGCTCAACCCGGCGCGGATCTGCCGCACCAGCACATCAAGGCTCTCCGATCCGTTCGACTTTCCCGGAGTGGAGGCGATCGCCGCGCCCACGGCCCCACAGCTTTCGTGCCCCATCACGAGGAGAAGCTTGGGTCCCAGATGCTCCACGGCGTATTCGATGCTGGCGATCCCCTCGGTGGTCGCCACGTTTCCTGCCAAGCGCACCACGAAGAGTTCGCCTAACCCCTGGTCAAAAACGGTTTCGGGTGCTGTGCGCGAATCGCTGCAGGAAACGATGATCGTATGCGGATGCTGTCCCCCGGCGAGCAGCTCGCGCCTCGACGGCTCCTGGTTGGGGTGCAGGGCGCGGCCTTCGTAGAAGCGCATGTTTCCCGTTTGCAGCAGCGAGAGCGCCTCCCAGCCGGTGGGGGTTTTCGGCGCCGCAGCGGCAGGCGTGTGGTCCGCCGCGAATGCGGAGAGGGAAAGAAAAAGAGACGCGCAAACGAACAGGTTTCTCATCGAAATTTCCTCCTCATCCAGATTACTGCATCCGATAGGCGCGCACCACTCCCTCTTCGGGAAACGGAAGCACGTAGAAGTCCTCCTTAGGATCGCGCCGGTAAACATACGCCATCCGCCCGATGGTTTTGTCTGCGGATAAAAGCACGCTCACTCTGCCGCGTGCGTCGATTGCGAGCACCTTATTGCCCTGCGCAGTGAGCCAGCGTCCGTCCGAGCTGCGCTCCAACCCGTAACAGCTCTTCGCGCAAAAACGTGTGCTCTTGGTCTCGCTCTTCTCTATCTTCTCTAACTTCTCTCTTTTCTCCCCTGCAAGATACGGTTGCAGGTGCGTTCCTCGGAGGATGTAAAGGGTGTCCAGCAGAAGAAAAAGGCCGGTGACTGGAGCGCCGCGCAGATCCACGGAACCGTTTTTTTGGCCCTCAATTCGATACAAAACTCCGCTCGAAGCGCCCACAAAAATGCGCCCCTTGCGATCCAGAGCGATGTCCACCGGTTCGCCCAAGTCCTTGGGCAAACGACCGTGGGAAATTTCCCCACCGGGCCCGGTGCTGCGCACTTCGTCTCCCGCGATCCAATAGAGGCGGCCGTTGAAGGCGCGCAGGGGGCCGGGCGAAGCGTTGCTGGGCACACTCGAGGCAGCGTCTTTCATTCCCGCAAGCGAGAGCTTCTCGATCTTTCCCTTTTTATTTTCCTGCACGCTCACGTAGAGCGCGTTCTCGGCAAGGTCGAAGAACACCGCCACAGGCCGGGCGCCGGGAAAGGAAGCCGACCAGAGCTCCTGCGTTTTTTCTTTTTTTGTTTCCGTTTTCGTTGTCGCCCCATCGGCAAAGGGCATAAGCAAAAACGCCAGGAAAAGAGCCGTCTTCATCTCTTGGTTATAACCTGAATTGCGGGTGGGAACTTACTTTCGCCAGCCAATCGGTCTGCGTCTCGCCCGTAAGCGAGAGCGGCCAGCGGGCATCACTTCGCTCCCAGCGCTCGAGCCACTCTTTCCCCAAGAGAGTGGTGCCGCGCCAAGGGAGCGCGCCCGCGGTGAGCGCCACCGTCGTCTGCACTTTCGGCCCGGTGGCCTGGCCTTGCGCCACATGGAAGCCCGCGGCCAGCATGCTGGCCCGCACGGCGGTTGAGGTGGAGTAGGTGAATATTTCCGTGGCGAACTTCCCGTCCCGGTCACCGCTATGTTCAAGAATCCGTTGAAAGGTTTCCACGCACCAGAAGTCGGGGCAGGTTTTGGTGGAGTAAGGATCGTAGAAAATAATGTCGGGCGCTGGAGCTTCTTCCAGCAGATCGAGAAAGTTGCCCTCCATGAGTTTCCATTCCATCGCGAATTTCTTCGACGCCCACTCCCCCCTCTGTAGGATGGAGTTGGGCGCGCCATGGCGCAGATAGGTAAAACGATCGAGGTGCTGGTTCGCGAGGCGGAGAGAATCCAAGTCGTGCTCGAAGGAAACTATATGCAGCTTGGCCTTAGTTTTTCCCTCCGAAGCGGCGGCTTCGAAAGCATGGATCGCGGCCATCACGTTGGCGGCGGCTCCCATGCCCACGTCCCAAAGCACGAGACTTTCCTGCTCGGCCAGTCGTTCCACGAAACGGCTCTGGCCCACGTAGAGATCGCGGGCTTCCTCTTCAGGAGTGATCATCGGGTGCATCGTCTCGCCCGAGCTTTTGTGGCGGATGCGTGAAATGCCGTCGGGAGACACCAGAACTTCGTAGTCGTTCAGCTCCATTGGCTTCACAGGTTTGGGGGTTACGCGCGGGCGCTGCACGGGATTTTCCTCGTCCGTGGCAGCCAGGCGTTCGCGGGTGGCGGCGTAGAAGGAGGCGAAGCTGTCGTCGAGAATGTGCTTGCGCATGGCGCGCATCAGGTCGTGATAAAAATGAATATTATGCGCGCCCACGAGCTGGCGACCGAGCGGTTCCTGCGTCTTGATGAGGTGATGCAGATAGGCGCGGGAGTACTGCGTGCAGGCGGGGCAGAGACAATCCTTGTCGATCGGCTCCATCGACTCTTTATAAACTCCCCTGCGCAGCACCACCTTGCCCCTCCAGGTATAGGCCACGCCCTGCTCGGCATGGGCGGTGGGGATGATGCAGTCGAACATGTCCATGCCCCGGTGCACGGCCTCGAGCAGATCAATCGGCGTGCCCACGCCCATGAGATACCGGGGCAGATCCTTAGGCAAGAGCTCCGCGGAATACTCCACGGTATCTTCCCGCTGCTGCTTGCTCTCGCCCACCGCCAATCCGCCGAGCGCGAAGCCGTCGAAAGGATGCTGGGTGAGAAAGGCCGCACTCTCTCTGCGAAGCTTCTGGTAGCAGGCGCCCTGCACGATCGCGAAGAGGGATTGCGGGGAATTCCCGCGCGCCGCGAGCGAGCGTAAGGCCCAGCGGTTGGAGAGCTCCATCGCCGCCCGTGCCTCTTCCTTGTCCACTGTCGAGGGCACGCACTGGTCGAGTACCATCATGATGTCGCTGCCGATCGCCTTCTGGGTCTCGATGCTCTTCTCCGGCGTGAGCAGGATGTGCTTACCGTCCACATAGGAAAGAAAGCGCGCGCCTTCTTCCGTCATTTTACGGTCGTTGGGCATGGCGAAGATCTGGAAGCCACCCGAGTCCGTAAGCACCGAGCGCGGCCATTTCATGAAGTCATGGATGCCGCCGAATTTTTTAAAAACGTCAGGCCCGGGACGCAGGAGCAGGTGATAGGTGTTCGCGAGCAGGATCTGCGAGCCCGATTCGAGCACCGAATCGAAGCGCTGGGCCCGCACCGTGGCGTGGGTGCCCACGGGCATGAAAAGCGGGGTCAGCACCTCGTTGTGGAGGGTGCGGAACCGGCCGGCCCGGGCACGGCTGCCGGAGGCATTTTTTTCGAGCTGGAAACTCAGGCGGGACATCCGGACTTTATGGCCGGAGCACAGTGTCAGGTCAAGAAATAGCCGCTATTCGGCCTTGCGCGCACCGGATTCGGGCTCTTTAGCAGGGGGAGAGTCCGGTTTTTTGGCGGGCGGAGCCCCCTGGAGGGGACGGCGGACGCTGAAAAACCTCTGCCCCAGCTCGGATTCCATCTGCTGGCGGATCTTCTGCTGAAAATAGGGCGGCACGATCGGGTCGGGGCTGCTGAGGTCGCGCATGATCGTCGTCACGTACGGCCGCCAGCAGGGACTTACCTTATTGCAACCCCCGCCCTGGTAGAGAGCGGCTTTGTTCCAGGGATAGCCCTTGCCCGTGCCCAAAAGAGTTTGGCCGCTATTGGTGATGAGCGTGCCGTCTTCGATCGAGCTGAACCAGGGAATCTCCTGCATATGCACGGCGCGGGCGGTACGGTCGTTGGCGTAGCGGGGTTTGGGCGGAAAGCAGCTTACGTTTTGGGAGCGCTTCTGCGGGCAGTTCGCCTTCAGCTCTCCGCCTGTGAAGTCGTACTCGTCGGTGAAACCGAAGGTATGCAGCATCTCATGGAACTGGGTGGTGGGCGGATACCCTACCCCGGCCACCGGATAGGCGCCGGTGGCTCCTCCCGCCGCTACGCTAGTGAAAACGAGAATGCGATTCGGGTTCAGGGGCGCGGCGATCCCGGCAATTCCCAGAGGGCTGCAGCAGATGAAGCGCTCGACTCCCGCACAGCCCGGATGGCAGTCCATGGCGTCTACGGTGCCTTCCTGGAGCTTGATGTCGACCTGCTTGCCCAGGCTGCGGAAGGGCTCGGTGGACCGCATAATGCTCACATAGCTCTCCGCCAGCTCGCGGGCGTCGTGGTCGTACACCAGCACGAAACGGTATACAGCGTCGGCACGGGCTGGCCCGCAAACCACGAACGAGAAAAGCAGGCTGAGGAGACGCAGGCTCACAGGTCTCCCTTTCCGAGGAGTTTTGAGCCCTCGATCTGCACCAGCCGCAGCTGGATCTTGCGCTTCTTCAGCGTGAACTGGTGGGGGAAAAAGCTGTTGAACACCACTTCTTCAGAGGGAAGGCTGCCGCCGCTCAGCTCTTTGGTTTTCTCATCGTGGGTATCGTGAAAAGAAGTGAGGTTCAGGAAAAATTCGCGCTCAAACAGGATCGTCCCTTCCGACCAGAGCTCGAGCTTCACATTCTCGTTGCCTGCGGACGGGAAGGGTTTGCAAAGCCTCTCGGCTTTGTTGTCCACGCTCACCCTTTTGACCTTCTGCTTGTCGAACCGCACAATCCAGCTGCCACGAGCGTAGAGATCGCATTCCAGGGCGGGCTCTTTTTCCGCCAAGGCCACAGGTGCGAGGCTGGCCAAGACGAGAAGGGCAAAGAATTTAAGCATCTTACTCTTTTTATCGGCTTGCCGAGGTCGGGAATTAAGCGTGGTTCCTCGGCTTTTCCCCCAATTCTCTCCCGCCTCCGTGTAGGGCGGGGCGCCCCACTTTGCAATCGCCTAAGCCTGCGATTTAATAGGACCCACACACTCTAGGAGGCTTGCATGCGCCGTCGCTCGTTTTTGAAAACCACCCTGCTTTCACTCGCTACTCTACCGCTTTTAGGCCGGTGGAATGCCCTGGCTGCCGAGGCCGAGCTCCCTATGGCCAAGGAAGGAGAGGAGCCGGCGAAGTCCCTCAAATTTTGCACCAGTGCCGACAAGCCCAATAAGGGCTGCGATGCCCGAAAGTCGAAGGATAAAGCCAAACAGTACTGCTACAACTGCCAGCTGTTCACGCGGCTCGAGGGCGAGAAGAAAGCGGGCAAGGGCAAGTGCATGATCATGCCGAAGAACCGCGTGCCCGCAGGGGGCTGGTGCATGAGCTGGGTGCAGAATCCGGCGGTCAAAGACTAGCGGTTGGGTAGTCCGCCCGTTACAGCTTCGGCGGCCAGCTTGCCGCGTGTCCAGAGAACCCGGTCGGTCATTCTCCGGAAGAGCGCCTCCATTTTCTCCTGCACTTCGCGTCCCTCGAGATAGCCGAGCGCGCGCGCGATCGCTTCGAACGTGGCCAGCCCGTCGGGATGGTGTTCCGTGCGCAGCCGGTATTCCGAAGGCCTGCCGCTACTGAGCTTCACATGCTTGGCCAAAGGCAGCTGCCGGGCGAGCTTGGCGCCGAGGCGACTCGCCTGCGACCAGTTGCCATCAAGCACCAGTAGCCGCACGGGCTTCTTGACATCGCGTACTAAAGAGTCGCTCAGACTCTCCGAGCGGTCGCTGAGATAAAGCATCCAGGTCTCATATTCGTCGTCGACCAGGCCCTCGAGATTCAAAGGTGTGCCGTCTTTGAGGCCGCGGTAGCGGATCTCGGAATTGGGAAGACAGAGGTGGGCGAGCCGCCCGGTATTGGAGGGCTTATTCGCCTCCTGGGCATGCATCAGTAGCGCGACCCTTGTGCGCGTGGAGAGCAGCGGGATCTCGGCGCAAAGGCAGAGCTCTTCGTGCAGGCGGCAGCGTTTGCAACGGGCTTTGGTGCAGGAGTGCATGTCCTTCCCTATCCCATATGGCGCACATCATCAAGCGGGGCGAAAGGATCCTGCTTATGCTAGGGTAGGCTCATGAATCCATTGCTCAAACCACGCCTTCTGGACGACAAAAACCTCCTACCCTTCACCGAGATCAAGAACGGGAACTTCGCTCCCGCCTTCGAGGAGGCGATCAAGATCGCCCGCGGCCGCCTCGACGCTCTGGCCAACGACCCCGCCCCCCCTTCCTTCGTGAACACCATGGAGGCGATCGAAAACCATAAAGAGGAGCTCGACAAGATCTCCCTTCTCTTCTTCAACCTTGTGGGCGCGAACACCGACGACGAGCTACAGGCCCTGGCCAAGGAAATTTCGCCCAAGCTCGCTGAGTTCGCCAACGACCTCCTGCTCAACTCGCGCGTGTTCACCCGCGTGAAAGACGTCTACGACCGCCGCGAGCAGCTTGGTCTCGATCCCGAACGCCTGCAGTTGGTGGAAAAAACCTATAAAGCGTTCCGCCGCAACGGCGCCCTTTTGAACGAAGAGCAGAAAGAAAAGCTGCGGGAGATCGACCGCCAGCTCGCGCGCCTCACCCAGGAGTTTTCCGACAACGTTTTGAAGGCCACGAACGCCTATATGCTCTTCGTGGACGACGAAAGCGCCATCAAGGACCTGCCCAAGGGTACTCTGGAAGACGCGAAAAGCACGGCTCGGGACAAAGGCCGCGCCGAAGCCTGGGCCTTCACCCTGCATGCTCCGTCCTTCGTCCCCTTCCTGCAATTCTGTTCCCGCGAAGACTTGAGGCGCGAGCTCTGGATGGCCTATATGAGCAAGGGAATGTCGGCGCCCTACGACAACCGCGAGAACGCCAAAAAACTTTCCCGGCTGCGGCATGAGCGCGCGAAACTCCTGGGCTATGAGAGCCACGCCCATTTCGTGTTGGAAGAGCGTATGGCCGGCTCGCCCCAGAAAGTGCGCGAGTTTCTCGACGAGCTTCTGACCCACTCCCGTCCCGCGGCCGAACGCGACTTCGAGGAGCTGCGCAAATCCAAGAAGAAAGACGTCAAAAACGCCGACCTCCATCCCTGGGACGCAGGCTTCTATGCCGAACGCCTGCGCAAAGAAAAGTTTCAGCTGAGCGATGAAGAGTTACGCCCCTATTTTTCGCTCGACAACGTGGTTCAGGGCGTATTCGCCCACGCGAACCAGCTTTACGGATTGAGCTTCCGGGAGCGCAAAGACATCCCCGTGTATCATCCGGACGTGAAGGCTTACGAGGTAGTGGATGAGGCCTCGGGCAAGCTCATGGCCTACTTCTACGCCGACTTCTTCCCCCGCGCCTCCAAGCGCGGCGGAGCCTGGATGACCAACTTCCTCGACCAGGGAATGTGGGACGGAAGGATCTGCCGCCCGCACGTGAGCATCGTCTGCAACTTTACCAAGCCCACGGCCAGCACGCCCTCCCTGCTCACGCACGGTGAGGTGCGCACGCTATTCCATGAGTTCGGCCATGCCCTGCACTCGATTCTCTCCGACTGCCGCTACGCCTCGCTATCGGGCACGAACGTTTACTGGGATTTCGTGGAGCTTCCCTCCCAGGTGATGGAGAACTGGGCCTATGAACCCGAGGGCCTCGCGCTCTTCGCCAAGCACTACCAGACGGGGGCGCCTATTCCGCAGGCTCTGATCGACAAGATCCGCGCCGCACTTACGTTTCAGGCGGGCTGGCTGAGCATGCGCCAGATCTCCTTCGGCCTGCTCGATATGGCCTGGCATGGCCAGGACACCTCCGAGGCCGGGGACATCGAGAGCTTCGAACGCTCGCATATGGAAAGGGCGCTTTTCTTCCCTCCCGTTGCCGGCACCTCGATGTCCACCGCCTTCACCCATATCTTCTCCGGCGGGTATTCGGCAGGCTACTACAGCTACAAGTGGGCCGAGGTGCTCGACGCCGACGCCTTCGAATTTTTCAAAGAGAAAGGCATCTTCAGCCGCGAAGTGGCGAAAAAATTCCGCGAGAACGTGCTCGCGCGCGGAGGCACGGAGCATCCGATGGAGCTCTACAAGCGATTCCGCGGGCGAGAGCCCGATCCCAAAGCCCTTCTGCGCCGTGACGGCCTGATCGCGGAGAAATGATGGGAACGAAAAAAGACTTTGACCCCAATAGCGCGGCCGATCCGGACTCCGGGATCTTCGGCCTCTCGCACTCCTTCAACGACGCCAAGCTCGTATTCCTGCCCGTGCCCTGGGAGGCCACGACCTCCTATGGAGGTGGAACGGCCGACGGCCCCGCCGCGATCCTCGAGGCCAGCCGCCAGGTGGATCTCTTCGACCTCGAGGTGGACCGCCCCTATGAGGCGGGTATGCACTTTCTCCCGGAGAGCAAAAAAATCCGCGCCTGGAACAAAACGGCCAAGGCCGCCGCGCAGAAGATCATCAAAGCGGGCGGCAAGATCGGGAAAGACAAGGCGCTTCAGAAGTCGCTCGCCCTAGTGAACGAGCTCAGCGAGAAGGTGAACGAGGAGGTTCGCCGGGAAAGCGCACGCGTGCTGGACGCGGGCAAGATCCTCGCCCTCGTGGGCGGCGACCATGCCTCCCCTTTAGGCGCTCTGCAGGCGATGGCGGAAAAGGAGAGAGAGTTCGGGATTCTCCACATTGACGCCCATTCCGACACCCGCCTCGCCTATGAAGGCTTCACTTTTTCGCACGCCTCCATCCTCCGCAATGTGATGGAACGCATTCCGCAGGTGAAGAAGCTGGTGCAGGTGGGGATCCGCGACTTCTGCGAGGAAGAGTGGGACTTCATCAAAGGCTCCAAAGGACGGGTGGAAACTTTCTTCGATCTCGACTGCCAGAAGCGCAAGGCCGAGGGCCAGAGCTGGCAGTCCATGGTACGCGGAATGATCAGCAAGCTGCCCCAGAAGGTGTGGATTACCTTCGACATCGATGGGCTCGACCCCAGCTACTGCCCGCATACAGGCACGCCCGTGCCGGGAGGGCTGAGCTATGCCGAAGCCATTATCCTGATCGGGGAAGTCGCGCGATCCGGGCGCACGATTGTGGGCTTCGACCTCAACGAGGTGTCCCCGGGGCGCGACGACGAATGGGATGCGAACGTGGGCGCGCGCCTTTTATACAAGCTGGCGGCCTGGACGCTGCAGAGCCAGAAAATCCGCGGGCTTACCGGGAATTAGGTGAGACCCAGAAGGCAAAAAAGGACGCCAAGAAAGCCCCCGTGTAAACGGGGGTTTTTTCTTTTCCCACTCAAAAGCCCTGCCGCAACCATGGTATATTTTGGTTTCCCTATGCGGAATGCCCTCCTCTTTCTCAGTGTTCTTCTCTTTCCGGGAGCTGCATTCGCCGCCAAAGCCCGCTTCACCACCGTTTTCCTCGACGACGAGGGAGTGGTCTATGTGGGCATGCGGCATGCCGACGGCCTCAGCGATATCGTGAGCTTTCCCTTCGAATCCAGCGAGCGCACCAGCATTCCCCTGCCCGATGCGATCTCCCACCGCGACGTGATCGGACTGTTGCCTGAGAAGCAAAAGCTCTTCGTGCTCACAAATGGCGCGGGCGAGCCCGACGACGGACCCATGCTTCACGTCTACGACCGTGGAAGCGGCTCCTGGGTGATGGTCGGAAAGATCGTCTGCCCCACCTTCACCAAGGTCCGGCTCGAGCCTTCGCGGATGATCTTCTCCTGTGAGATCGGCAAAACAAGAAAAGGAAAATCGCGGGTGGCGCGGCGTTCGATCTCCCTCAAGCGCGACCGGATCTACCGCGGCGGGGTCTGGCGTTTTCCGGAGTTCATGCTGCGCTACAAAGGCCGCGTGGTGCTCCTCGAGGGCCCGGCGCCCGACTGGGACAGGCTGCGCCTGCGGTCGGACCAGGGCTCGCAGCGCACGATCAGCGCGGAGGACCTGGTACAGCTCCCGCTTCCCGGCGAAGAGACCAAGAGCGCCAAACCCACGCCTAACGGCTAGCAATCGTCTTCAGGTAGTCTGCGATCAGATGGGCCAG
>DATBTF010000160.1:0-38824 GCA_036559405.1 Bdellovibrionota bacterium | reverse complement strand
CTCGGAAATCACGCGTACGTTTCCGCCGGCCGCCTCTACCGCCTGAGGCGTGAATGCTCCCTTAACCGATGCGCTGGTTCCCCTTGTGAGAACGAAGCCCATGCCCAGAAAAAAAGCCGCGCCAAGCGCGATCGGAATGGGCCAGAACACCCTGCTTGTGGGCCAGTCGAGCTCCACGTGCTCAATGCTCAGGAGCATGATCACGAAAATGAAGAGCACCATGATGGCACCGGCGTAAACCAGGATCTGCACCGCCGCGATGAAATACGCTTCCTGCATGGAGAAGATCCCCGCCACGTTCAGCAGCACCAGAATCAGGGAGAAAGCGCTCGAAACCGGGTTGCGGATCGCCACCACTCCGATGGCGGAACCCACGGCCAACGTGCAGAAGCAAACGAAGAGTATCTGCGGTAAAACCACCTGGAGAAAGTCGTTCATTTCTTCGACCTCTGGATCAAAAGGAAATCCTTGTCGTATACGCGGCGCTCGTAATCGGCCATCTCATAGATATTCGACAGCTTGATGGCATCTTTCGGGCAGGCCTCTTCGCAGAAACCGCAGAAGCAGCAGCGGAGGATGTCGATCTCGAATTTCACGGGATACTTTTCTTTGTCAGCGCGCTCTCCAGCATCGATATGGATGCAATCGGCTGGACAAACGGTGGGACAAAGCATGCAGGCGGTGCAGTTTTCCACTCCATTCACTGTCTTGATGTAATGCTGGCCGCGGTAGCGGGGCGAATACTGCCGGCGCTGCTCCGGATATTGGTAGGTGATGTTCTTCCCGAAAAACCACTGCTTCATGGTGATCAGCGTTCCGGTAAGGATCTCGAGGAGGTAAAACCTCTGCAGAAATCCGTGCTCGCGTTTAATGAGCATAGTGAACCCTTTCCTAGTGCACCGCCACGGCGATCGCCGCGGCCGTGGCCACAATATTCACCAGCGCCAGAGGCACCAGCACCTTCCAGCCCAGCCACATCAGCTGGTCGTAACGGAATCTTGGCAGCGTGAAACGAATCACGATGAAGAAGAGCATGAAGAGGATCACCTTCGTCCAGAAGGCCACTACCTGCATTGCCACGAGCGCCCAATAGTGCGCGACATCTGACATCTGGAAGTGGCTCAGGATCCACTCTGCTCCCGGAGCGTGCCAGCCCCCCAGGAAGAAGGTGGCCACGAGGCCCGAGGCGGTAATCATATGGGCGTACTCCGCCATGAAGAAGAGCGACCACTTCATGCCGCCGTATTCGAGGTGGTAGCCAGCCACGATCTCCGCTTCACCTTCGGGAAGGTCGAAGGGAAGGCGGTTGGTTTCGGCAAAAGCCGCCACGATGAAGATCAATGCCGCCAGCGGCTGCTTGAAAATCCCCCAGTTCGGCAGAAAAGGAAGTTCGTGGCCAAAGACATTGAGACGGCCCGCCTGGGAATAGGCGATCTCCATCAGGTCCACGGAGTTAAAATACATGATGAGGGCGAGCAAACTCAGGCCCATCGCCAGCTCATAAGAGATCATCTGCGCCGTCGAACGCAGCCCGCCGAGCATGGAGTATTTATTGTTCGACGCCCACGAGGCCACGATGATGCCGTAAACCGCGAGCGACGAAATCGAAGTCACGTAAAGAAATCCCACATTGAGATTGGCGAGCTGGAGCGCGAACTTCACCCCGTTCAACTCGACGATCGGTCCGAAAGGAACCACGGCGAAAGTCATGAAGGCAGGCACCACGCAAAGCGCTGGCGCCATCAGATAGTACCATTTGCGAACGTGCGCCGGCACCAAGTCTTCCTTGAAGATGAATTTGACGGCATCGGCCAGCGACTGCAGAAGCCCGAAGGGCCCCACGCGGTTCGGGCCGGTGCGGTTTTGCATCCAGGAACAGATTCTGCGCTCAGCCCAGGCCATGATCGGAGCGGTATGAAGCAGAACGATGAGCACCAGGGCGAGCTTGGCGGCCATGGCATAGAGAAGGATGGTTGAAGCTTCCATTTCCATTGCTCAGCTCACTTTCCGGGGGGCTTCTAGCAAGCCCACTACCACGCTCTCGAGCGTGCGGCTCATGCCCACGGGCGGTACGCTCGCTTTAAAGCTCTGCTTCATACCTTTGAAATTCACAAAAGTGCCGGCCTTCTCGTAGGTCGAGGCGCCGGGCAGGATGAATTGATAGCCCAGCAGCTCTTCCTTCAGGAACACTCCCAGCCCGACCGCCTTTTTCGCGAGTTTTGCCAGCCCATAGGGTGGGCGAACTTTGCCGGCGCTCACGAAAAATACAATCTCGTATTTTTTTGGATCAAAGGCGGAGTAGGGCTTGAAGTTCAACGCCTCGAGACCCTTAAGGTTCGGGCTCTTGTCTTTCCGACGCAGCAGATGATCGAGAGGCTTGTCTTCGGCACTGGCCGCCACAGTCGGGCTGTAAGAAAAGAAATCCGCCGAGCCAAAAGCTTTCTGCAGAGTGCTGGCTTCTTCCTGGGTGGCATCGGCGCAGACGAAGAAAGCCACCGATTTCGCGCTAGCCATCATCTCCTTCACCGCGGGGATGGCTTCGCCCCACATCACTCCCTTGGGAGATCCGCTCCGCAGATCGGTCGGGCCGACCACGCGGGAGGGCGAGTGCACATGATGGAAGCCGTAACGGCCCTCATCACACATCCACCATTTGTTGACTTCCATATTGAGCCGGGGCTCGAGACGGAAGAGGTAGTTGCTTTCCTGAGAGTGCGTGATGTTGCAGCCCTGGGAGCAGCCGTCGCACACTCCCTCGCCAGGCTTGAGATACCAAACCCGCTTCTTGAATCTAAAATCCTTGGTGGTAAGCGATCCCACCGGGCAGACGTCAGCGAGACCGCCGGCATAAGCCGTTTTTAGCGGATTATTGTCGATGGTGATGATCTCGGTGGAATTGCCGCGGTTCTGGGCGATCATCTCGTGGATCTGCCCGACCTCGTCGCAGTAGCGGATGCAACGGGTACAGTGGATGCAGCGGTTCATGTTCTTCTTGATCGAAGGACCCATGTCCACGTCTATAAAAGTACGTCTAAAAAAATCGTACCGAGCGTCTTCCTGTCCGTGACCGTAGCTGTATTCCTGAAGGGAACATTCACCGGCCTGGTCGCAGATCGGGCAGTCGAGCGGGTGGTTCGCGAGAAGGAATTCCTGCACGCCCTTCACGCTCTTCTTCACCTTGTCGCTTTTCGTGCTTATCTTCATGCCGTCGGCGCAAGGGGTGGAGCAGGCAGTGACGAGCTTTTTTTGCCCTTCCACTTCCACAAGACACATGCGGCACTGGGCCACGATCGATAGACCATCGTGGTAGCAGTAGCGTGGGATATGGACGGCTTTAGCGCGGTCGGTTGCCTGGATGATTTTCTCACCCGCCTGGAACTCCACCTCTACGCCATCAATTATGACTTTCGGCATCGTCTCTCCTAGTGTCCGTGCGCGTGCCCGGCGCTGCCGCCGAACGGGCAGCGTTTCTCGGTGATATGCTGCTCGTATTCGGCGCGGAATTTTTTCACCATGCTGCGCAGGGGCCAGGCCGTGGCCTCGCCGAAAGCACAGATCGTGGTTCCGTCCATGTTATTGCAAATGTCTTCGATCAAATCGAGATCGCCGCGGCGTCCCTGGCCGGCCTCGAGGCGGTGGTGCAAGTCCTTGAGCCACATCGTGCCTTCGCGGCAAGGCGTGCACTGGCCGCAGCTTTCCACCTGGTAGAAGTGAGCCGTACGGATTGCGACCTTAAGCATGCAGGTGGCGTCGTCGATGATCATGATCGCGGCGGAACCGAGCATCGATCCCGCTTTGGCCAGAGAATCGAAATCCAGATTCACGTTGCATTCTTCCGCCGTCAGTAGTGGCGAGGAAGACCCGCCGGGGAAAGCGGCCTTCAGCTTGCGCCCCCTCCAGATCCCGCCGCAGTCTTCGTTGATCAGCTTCATGAGGGGGTAGCCCATGGGCTTCTCGTACAGTCCTGGGCGGTTCACGTGGCCGGAAATGCAGAAGAGCTTCATCCCGCTATTTTTCTCGGGACCGAAAGTCTTGAACCATGTGGCACCGCGGTTCACGATCATCGGCACGCAGGCGAGCGTCTCTACGTTGTTCACCACAGTGGGGCAGCCATAGAGGCCGATCGCGGCTGGAAAAAAGGGGGGCTTGATCCGCGGCTCGCCCCGCTTGCCCTCAATGGAGTTCAGCAACGCCGTTTCTTCCCCGCAGATATAGGCGCCAGCGCCCCGGTGGACTACGAAATCCAACTGATAGCCGGTGCCACAGGAATTTTTACCCAAGTATCCAGCCTTATAAGCTTCCGCCACGGCCTTTTCGAGGATCTCGGCCTCTTTCACGTATTCCCCGCGGATGTAGCAGTAGATCATGTGCGCGTTGATCGTCATTGCGGCGATGATCGCGCCCTCGATCATGAGATGTGGCTGGTACGTCATGATCGCGCGGTCCTTGAAGGTGCCCGGCTCCGATTCGTCGGCATTGATCACGAGGTATTTGGCCTTATCGGAATTCTTGGGGATGAATCCCCATTTGGTGCCGCAGGGGAACCCGGCGCCACCGCGACCACGAAGACCGCTGTCTTTCACTTCCTGCAACACCTTTTCCCAGCCCATCTCGATGGCCTTGGGAAGCGCGGTATAGCCTGCCTCATTTTTTTTGTAGGCGTCGATCCCTTCGACTCCCGCCTGCCCGTAGTATTTCGAAAAAACGATTTCGGAATTCATCTTATCTAGACCCCTCGATCACCTTGTCGAGTTTATGGATGTCGAAATTCTCGTGATAGTCGTTGTTGATCTGGCAAACGGGCGCCGTGCCGCAGGAACCCAGGCATTCCACCTCGGAGATCGTGAACAAGCCGTCTTTAGTGGTCTCGCCCATCTTCACTTTGCATTTTTGCTCGGCGTGGTGGATGAGCTCTTCCGAACCGCGCAGCCAGCAGGCGATATTGTTGCAGAACTGCAGGTTGAATTTGCCCACGGGCTTCATCTTGAACCAGTGGTAGAAGCTCACGGCTTCGAGCACCTGGGTTTTGGGTATGCCCAGGAAATCAGCCACGTCCTGCATTGTATCGTCGGAGATCCAGCCACGCTCGCCTTGAGCGGCGTGCAGGGCCGGCAGCAGCATCGCGCGCTTGTTGGGATAGAAGCGCTGGATGCGGTCCATTTCGGCGTAGAAGTCGTTTCCGAATTTCTTTTCCATCAGCGATCAAGCTCCCCGGCGATGATGTTCACCGACCCGATCACGGCGATCACATCGGCGATATTCTCGCCTTTGATCATCTCGTCGACCGGCTGGAACATGAAAAAGGACGGGGCGCGGATGCGCAGGCGATAGGCCTTGGGCCCGCCCCGGCTGATGATGTAGAAGCCCATTTCGCCGTTCGGGCCTTCCATCGGGCAGTAGGCCTCGCCGGCAGGAACGTCGAAGCCCTCCATGAAGAACTTAAAGTGGTGGATGAGCGACTCCATCGAGTTGTACACCCGCTCTTTGTCGGGGATGCGCACGCGCTTGTCGTCGGCCCAGATCGGGCCCTTGGGCATTTTCTCGACGATCTGGCGCAGAATCCGCACGGACTCGAAAATCTCCGCGAGGCGCACGAGGTAGCGGTCGTAAACGTCCCCGCCTTTGGCCACCGGTACGTCGAATTCCAAATCTTTATAGGCCAGATAGGGGCGATCACGACGAAGGTCGATGTTCACGTTCGAAGCGCGCAGGCAGGGACCCGTCATCGAATAGGCGAGCGCCTGCTCGGCGGTGAAGGTACCCACGCCCTTGGTGCGGTCCACCCAGATGCGGTTGTTGGTGAGCAGCTTGTCGAGTTCTTTGAAGGTCTTCTCCACTCCATCGAGCCACTTCTTCATCCGCGGAAGAAAGTTCTCGGGAAGGTCGCCCGACAAGCCGCCGATGCGGGTGTAGGAGGTGGTGAGACGCGAGCCGCAGAGGCTCTCAATCAGGGTATAGGCCTCTTCCCGCTGGTGGAAGCCGAGAAGGAAGTAGGTCATGGCTCCGAGGTCGAAGGCGTTGATGCCGACACAGATGATATGGTCGATGATCCGCGCCATCTCGCAGATCATGGTGCGGATGTAAACGTTGCGGGGCGGGATCTCGATCCCCATCAGCTTTTCCACTGTGGTCACGTAAGCCACGTTGTTCTGCAGGGCCGAGCAGTAGTTGAGGCGGTCGGTATAGGGAATGAATTTGTGGTAGGTTTTCACCTCGCCAAGTTTTTCCATCCCGCGGTGGAGATAACCGATCTCGGATTTGCTTTCCTCCACCACCTCGCCGTTCAAGCGGCAGGCGATCCGGAGTGTGCCGTGCGTGGCCGGATGCTGAGGGCCGATATTGATGAGCATCTGCGAATTCTCGAAGATGTCTTTGTCGTCTTCCTCGAACTGGTCGGTCTTGCGGGGCGGCTGGAGGCCGGTGTTGATGTTGCTCATGTGCGCGGCCCCTTTAAATTAGAGCGATCCGCTGTGCGCTGCCCGAGAGGCGAGGCGGCGCTCACGCTATTGACCTCTTCGAGCGGATTGTGGCGGGGGTGCTCTTCCAGGCCCAGGCTCTCGAGAGTCGAGGAGCCCTCGAACCGCTGGTATTTTTTTATGGGATAATCCTTCCGCTGCGGATACCCCACCCACCGTTGGTCGAGCATGATGCGGGTCATATTCGGGTGGCCGGTGAAGCGGATGCCGTAAAGATCGTAGACCTCGCGCTCGAGCCAGTTGGCGCCCTTCCAGAGCGGCACCATCGAAGGACACTCTTCGTCTTCCTTGACACGCACTTTGATCCGGATGCGATCCAGAAATTTCAGGGAGAACAGCTGATAGACCACGCAAAACCGGTGACTCCCTCCGCTGCGAACCACGTTGCCCAAGCCGTACTCGGGAATGGAGGCGGGCGGGTTGTCGTCATAGGCCGTAAGGTCGGCAAGAAAATCGTATTCCATTCCGTCTTCAATGCGGATGGAGGAGAGAAAATCGACGATCTTGTCCTTGCGAATGTAGAAAACAGGGACGTCGACCTTCTCGATGACCACCTCTTCGATGGCATCGCCATAGCGGGCCTTGATGCGATCGATCTTCTCTTTGGGGAATTGCAGGTTCATGTGAGCATCGCCTTATTGTTCTTGATCTTCTCCTGCAGGCGCATCACGCCGTGGATCACACCCTCGGGGGAAGGCGGGCAGCCGGGGATATAGATGTCGACGGGGATCACTTCATCCGCCCCCTGCATCACCGAATAGGTGTCGAAAATACCGCCAGAAGAGGAGCAAGCTCCCATGGCGATCACCCATTTCGGATCGTGCATCTGCTCATAGAGCGTTTTCAGTACGGGGCCCATTTTTTCCGTGATCGTACCCGCGATGATCATCATATCGCTCTGGCGGGGCGAAAAGCGCACCACCTCGGCGCCGAAGCGGGCCATGTCGTAGTCGGCCGAGAGCGTGGCCATCATCTCGATGCCGCAGCAGCTGGTGCCGAACGGATAAGGCCATAGCGAGTTGGCGCGGGCCCAGTTCACGAAATCGTCGAGCCGCGTGGTGAGTACGTCCGGTGCACCGTCTTTAGGCATAAGTATTTCCTTTGATTATTCCCATTCCAGTCCGCCACGGCGCCACTCATATACGAAGGCTACAGTGATCATTGCGAGGAACAGGAGCATCACGCCGAGAATGAAAAAATTCACTTTCAAAAACTTCTGGTAGGCCAGCGCCCAGGGGAACAGCAGGGCCACTTCCACGTCAAAAAGCAGGAACGAGAGCGCCACCAGATAAAAACGAACGGAAAATCTCTTCTTTGCATCGCCAGAAGGGGGCACGCCGCATTCGATCACCGAATTCTTAAATTTGTTCGGACGTTTGGGACCGAGAAACGAAACGCCAACGATCACGGCCAGCGAGATCGCGAGGCCCACCACGAACAATATCAATACGGGCAAATAGCCGGACATGCCGCACTCCTGATGTGTTCTCAAAAGCTAGCATAAAGCGGGGTTTGGGTCGACGCGTTAAGCGGCAGATCTCGCTAAACAATTTTTCTCTGACACAGAAAATTAATGCATCATATAAATTGAATGCTGAGCGAAATGCTTCCACCTTTCTTCAGCGCAAGAAAGTGGCGGCTGATTGGGTGAGGCTACGCAGAATCGGATGACAGAAAAATCCTGCCGTGAGGAGAGCCGCCCCCACCGATAAAATGACACCCCAGTCCAGTGCGCCATAGCAAAAGAATTCACTCGGTCCCGCCCTCTTGGTCGATCCGGGACTAAGACGAAACAAGAGGTCAGTTCCGATCCGAATACCACTCAAACACAGTAGAGAAAGCAGCGCTGCCTCGAGCGCGAGAAACGACAGAGACTTCTGCTCGATCACCGCGGCCAGCAAGTGCAGAATCGACGGGAACCCGGGAAATCCAGGGAGACAGAGGGGGCTGGCAAGGGCCAGCAAAAGGATGAGTCCCGAGGTGCGGAACTCCTTGGCGGCCCCGTATACGGCGGAAATTTCTTCGCTGCCCGCCCATTCCTGGAAACGTGACCAGACGAAGCCCAGCATCGCGCTCCAAACGAAGATTGCCGAGAGGGCGTAGACAATTGCGGTGGCACTTAGCAAGGTCGGCAGGGCTCCGGCGGCAAGAACGGCGCTCCAGTGCGCTCCCACGAAGGCGGAGAAAAGACGCTTGGAGTTCACCTGTGACAGAGCGAACAGGGCCAGCCAAAAACCGCCGATCAACCCACAGTACTGAAGCACCCGCATTCCCTCGGAAACACCTTCTCGTGAGCTCTGGCCGAAAACCGAAACTCCCACCTTCCAGGCGGCCACAGCGATGGCGCCTTGAAAAGTCACCGAAAGCGCGGTCTGCACGGTCCAGGGGAGACCGTGGTCACGGTCGATGGAAACAAAGTGAAACGGGAAAAACCCTCCGGCCATCAGAAAGGGGAGAAAGAGGCCGATCACAACCAACAACGAGCGCGGGGAATAGGCCGCCTGGCCTTTCATGTATTCGGCGATGATGTCCAGGTGAGCGCCGCCCGCCACAAGGGAAATCATAACGATCGCGCCGAAGCCGAGAGTGAGGGAAACGGAAGCCTGCACCCAGAATTTCAGCACGGCCTCGCCCTCGGCGCGGCCCCGGTAGGCGAGGCCACCAAGGAAAAAGCCGGTCCACGTCGATAAAACAAGGAGAATCATGGAGAGAGTGCCGTGGCGGGAGAGGATCAGAAGATCACAGACAAAGGTAAGCACCGTGATCAGAAAAATCACCTCTGGCTTGCGTCCCTCGGGAAGCTCTCTGGTGGTGCTCGCCATCCGCACCAGCAGCAGACTCGAGAAAATGAGCGCAGCCCGCGGCAAGCGGAAAATGGCCTGGTCGTCGAGCATCGCAAACGTATGCTCGCCCGACGGAAGGCCCAGCGAAAAGGCGAGCTTCAGCGCCGCCGCGCCCAAGCCGGCCAATGCGAGAATCTCCACTCCCCGGCGCACCACCGATGCACGGGGCACAACGAGCAGCGCCCCCTGCAGGAAAATGGTGAACCCGACGATCAATTCCGAAAGCGGCATCCTTTAAACCTCACATCCTCAATCAACGATTCCCATGGACCTCAACGCGCCGGAAACCGAAACACCGATAGGTCCCATCAACAGACGAGGGATCAAACCCAGAAAAAGCAGCATCAGACCCAAGGGGAAGATCGCAATGAGCTCGTCCCTGCGCAGATCGGTAAATCCCTCGGAGGAGGAGGCGGATTTCGCCGGCTCTCCCAGCTGGAAATACATGATCCGCACCCCCGCGAAAGCGATCAAGGGCATCGAGAGCACCACGAAAGGGAGGGGCCAGTGGAAACGCCCCACCAGCGACCAGGCCACGAGCAATGCGCCGTAGAAACCCACAGACACGGGAAGGAACAGCGCAAAGAGCGCGGCCAGAGCGGTGCTGAGAGCAAAGGCAGGGTAGCGGCCCAGCTCTTTCACCGACGGCATGGCTTGCCTCCGCTCGTGGCAGGCAAGCACGAAGAGAAGGAAGGGAACTACCATGCACTCGAAAAAGAGCAGCACTTCGGCTCCGTGCCAACCTTTCACGGAGAGCGAAAAAAATCCGACAGCCACGAAGCAACTGAGCACCTGCTGCAGCCAGAAAACCCGATCGCGGGCCGAGCGCGCCCCGGCGAATCCCGCCGCGCAGTAAGCAATGCCGATCGCGAAGAATCCCAGGAAAAACGAGCCAAAGGTGGTGAATTCCCGCGGGAAGGATGCCAGCCCGAACCGGAACAACAGGCCGAAGCCCACGAGCGGCTGAAGCGCCAGCGGAGCCGCCCGTTCAATCTCTCCCATGCGGAAGATTTTCCGGGCATTACCGTGGAAGGGAAAAATCCCGGCGCTGATCGAAGCCGCCAAAAGCAGCAGGCAAAGTCCCAGCGAGCCCGGCGGAACCACCCATTCGCCACCGGAGATCTTGAACCAGGAATCCAGCGTACCCCGGAAAGGTTCGGCGAACGCCAGCATGCACACCAGAAGAGAGAAAAGCGCCACGGTGAACAGGAAGGCAGTCTCCTTCACTGTCTCAATGCGGCTCTCATGGGAATCCATCCCCGCGAACACCATGCGCGGAACCATCGTGCCCGCGAAGAACACGCAAAAGAGGAGCGGGTGATCCGAGCCGAGGGAACCGAGAATGCAGAAAAGGTATCCGGCAAGGCTGGCCACGGTGGCGCGGGAGCGGTCGAGCAGATCCCTGGCGATAAAGTGGAAGGAAACCGCTACGGAGCAGGCCGCAAGGGAAAGCGCCGCGGAAGGAAAGTCCCAAAGAAAGGCTGCCGCCGCCGACCATTGGTTTGCGGGAAGGATGAGAGGAGAATACACAGTGGCCGCCCCTCCGGCAGATTTCGCGTACAAGCCCAGAACCACTACGAGAAAGCCGGCCCATGCCAGCAGATGTGCGAAGAGGGAGAGAGTCCAAAGCGCGCGTCCCCGGCTGAAGCCGCCTCCCGCGAATACCGCGAAGGCCAGCAGGAGAAATGTGCCCAAAAGACCGGCTAATCCGCTCACAGGAGCCTCCCCGCCACTTGCGCCACGGCGATCAGCAGAAACAGCAGGAAAATACCGTAACCGGCGAATATCGCGCGGGCGCCGTCGGGCAATGCAACGGATCTCTCACCGGAAGGAGCCTCACGGTCGATGAAGAACCGCCGGCAGATGTGCACATTCGTGCTGAAATAGAAAAACCACAGCAGACCGAAAGAGGTGGTATACGCCACGCCAAGATCCAGCGAACGGGCGCCAATCCCGCTGAAGATCTGGTACACGGGCGTTCCAGGCACGCCCATCACAAGAGCAAAAAGAAGGCCCACGAACAAGCGCTGGAGCGATCCGCGATCGGCCACAGCGGCGGCCGATAGAGCGAGTCCCGTGAGCACGGGCACAAAGAGGCAGGAGAAATAGGCCGAGAGAACCAATCCCTTCTGTGACACCCCAAGGGAAACCAGCACTATGGAGAAAAAGAATCCTGGCAGACAACTCAGCATCCGGCGCTGGTTCGCGGCCCCGAACAGTCCGGCCACGGAGAATCCACATCCGATCACTCCCAATACGTACAGCAGAAGCTTTTGCTTCCAGCCGAGATCCGGATAGGAAACGTTGAAAAGGGATGCCGCCTTCAGGGCCAGACCGCTGAGAAATGTTACCAGGGTGAGCACCACCCCCTCGGGCAAATGTTCCATCGCGTGACTGAACCATCGGGACCAGGGCGGCAGGGGGATGGAAAGCACGACCAGAGCCAGCCACAAATTAAGCCCCAGGCCGGAGCCCGTGGCCCGCCCGAACACCAGGTCGCGGCTGCCGAATTCCGTTACTCCCCAGGCGATCATCAGAAGCCCGAGCAGGAAAAACAGCACGTGCACTCGCGCCGAAACCACTGCGCCGATTTCTTCCTCTTTATCGGGCACCGAAAAGCGGATCAGGTAAAAGAGCACCACCCCCGCCATCAGGAGAAAGCCCCCCGTGGTCACGCTATTGTCGGAGAGCAGAAGCAGGGAACAGAAGCCCTGGGCAAAGCAGACCAGGGTACGGATCAGGCCTTCATTCGGGACGGAAACCGGGCACATCCAATGCGCGAGCAGGAAGCAGAACTCGGCTACTACCAGGAAGCCATAGCGGAACGTATTGAGCGTGAGAAGAATTTCGAGGGGATAGCCGTGCAGGAGCGAGGTTTTCACGGCCACGGATCCCGCGAGCGATACCACTCCTCTGGCAAGAGCGAGCAAAATAAGTATCCGAACTGCGGTGGCGGAAGTGCCCTTGGATAAGAGCCCGCCCGAGCGCACGCCCAAGGGAACGAAGGCCGCCGCGAATGGCAGCAGAAGATAGACAAGCAGGAGAAGCTGATCCGCGTTCATCTGCCCTCCAGAAGAAAAATCAGAGAAGAGAGGATCGTGACCAGGGCGCCCAGGAAAAGATAGGCCCTGGTTTGTCCCGATTGGAAGAATCGGGTGATCTGGGATAGCGCGGATCCATATTCCGAGAAGCCGCGGAAAAGCTTGTCACCGAATACGGCCCGGTCGGTCTCGTCGAGGGAGCCGGCAGCGCGCTCACCGGTAGCCCGTACCCGTGACGAGAACCACTCGATCCCCTGCTCGGAAACCTGGGCTGCCTGCAGCCCCCGCCGCACGATGGCCGGATCAATCACGGGAAAAAAATCTTCCATGCTGCGGCCGCGGTTTTTCGTCCATTTGACGAAGCCCGTATTCGTGCCAAGAAGACCTCCGGCCAGGAAGCCGACCAATAGCGCGGCTGCTGTCACCAGAACGCGCGAGTCATATAAGTGCCCGGTGATGCCACTCGCGGCCACGTCATCGAAGTTCAGGTCGTGCCACTTCAACAGAGCGCCGGTCTGCGCCGCAAGCAGCACCAGCGACGGCGCCAGGCGCGCCAAGGTATTCCTTGAGGAAGCGGATTTACTTTTTTCCTCCAGGGAAAGCATGAGCCCCCTGGCGGAAACGGCCGAGATCATGAAGGTGAAAAAGCCGAGAAGGGCGATTTTGATCAATGTGGTTTCGCTATCGAAACGGGTGGCCGGCATCTCCACCGTGGGCAGCGCCCCAACCACGAATCCGAGAAACAACGCCACCAGCCCGAACGCCGTGGCGCGCTTCCAGAAGAGGTCGAGCCGGTCGCCAAAGCGAAAGAGAACGCCAATGGCATAGACGGCACCCAGGCCCACAGCTTCGTATCCCCCCCAGAACGGGTCGCCGGGCTTTGACGAGCTGAAACGCAGGAAAAGGAGGTAGGCCAGGAAGGAAAATGCCATCCAGAAGGCGGTCCCCAGCATTCCCGGCGTCAAAAGACAGAGGGCGGCGGACACGACCACCCCCAGGCCGAAGACGGCCGAAAGCGGCGCCCAAAGCTCCGGGGAGGAGGCGCCGATCATGAGGCGCTCGATCAGAAAAAGCGGCATTCCGATATGTACAAGCAAAAGCGGAAGCTGCGGCCAGCCCGTCAGGGTGTGGCGCGACACCAGCACGGCGAACAGATAAAGCACGCTTCCCAGAAGCATCACAGAGCTGGAAGAAAACTCACGGCTGAGGGCGATCCCCAGCACTGCGACCAGTGCCAGGAACACAAAGCAAGTGCGCTTGAAGTAGGACGCCCTCTCGATTTCCCCCTCCTCGCCCTCCATGCCGAAGGCGTGGAGCAGGAATGCCGAGAATTCGACGAACATCAGAGAAAGCAGAATATTTTCGCAGAGAAAGGCCAGAAGCGCGAAGGCGAAGGAGCCCACCAGCAAAAGTCCCGGCTTGCGGTGCCCTTCACGGGGGAAGGAAATGCCGTCATAGGCCATGTGGGCGAGGAACATCGCCGCCATGAAAAACACCCATACAAAACGCGACCAGAACAGCTGGAGGGAAAACTCGAAATACCCCGACTGCTCCAGAGTGAGCGGCCAGAGGAACTCCATTTTCACGGGACTGTTGAAGTGCACGATTCCGGCGACAGCCGCGGCCATCGCCGCCCCGAAAATCAGCAGGCAGGCCTTGATCTCCAGCTCCTGGGAACGCTCCCTCTTCAGGATAAAGAAGAGAACCCCGGCGATTGGAGCCAGGAAAGACGTCCCAAGAACTGCAAAATTCCAGAAATTCATCCGTTCTCTCTGCTAGTGGCGCAAGCCGGTTTCCTCATCCAAATCCAATGTGCCCTGAAAACGCCCGCATCTGTGAAGCACCAGCGCGCCCACGGCGGCGATGCTTGGCACCATGCCCATCGCGACCAGGGATGCTACCGCAAGGTCTCCGCCGCCTTTCTGGTCCAGTCGCGAAAGAAGAAAGGCGCAGGCGGCCACGGCCTTGAGCGAAGTGAGCTGCCCGATCAGGATCCATCCCGCCAAGCGCCGGAGAAAGATCGTGGCCACGCCGGTCACGAAAATCGCGGCACAAAGCACCAGGCTCAAGCGCTGGAGAAAAATCACGTACTCGCTCATTGCTCCCCCCGCACCAAAAAGAATCCACCGGCCACCAGAACCACCAGTCCCAGAACCGGGAGAATCGTGAGCAGCCAATCGCCCGACCACATCCGCTCATAAAGGAGGCTGGCCGCGGAAACGGACGGCGCCTTCCAGAGCTCGTCGCTGGCCGGCATAAACGCAAACGCCAGGGAGCCGGCGGCCGCGCAAAGTGACAGCCAGAGAAAAAACACGCGGTAAATGCGATCGGAACGTGCGCTGCGCGGGGGCCGCGCGGGCATGAGGTGAAGGGAGCGGAAAAATAGATAGACCATGAGATCCGTGATCACGAATACGGCGACCATGAGAATTCCGTAGTATCCGCCGCCACGCAGCTGCACCGCGAGTCCCAGCGCGATGGAAGAAATCAGCGACCCCCACAGAAGGCGCTCTGTCGACGCTGCCGTTACGGAACGGAGCGCGGCCAGGAGGGCGAGCACGAGGAGAAGGAATGCCAGAACGACGGTCATCGCCTCACCTCGTAAGTCCGTATGCGGGCAACATCTTTTTCCGGGCGTTCTGGTGAGGGGCGCAGCACCATCACCAGATCTTCGGTGCGGCCTGAAACCAGCTCAAAGTCTTTGGAGTAAAATAGGCTGCTCTCGGGGCAAATCTCAATGCAGGCGTTGCAGGAAAAGCACTTGCCAAGGTGGATGCGGAACTCCTGCACCTTCAGCGAACCGTCGAGAAGGCTCTCCGCCCGGAAATCGAGCGCCTTTACAGGACAAGCCGGAATGCAGGCGCCGCAACCCGTGCATTTCTCGAGATCGTTCCGTACGTAACCTCGATAGGTGGAAAACATATCAAGCGGCGCCTTTCCCGAAATGGCGTCGGGATACTTCTCCACCATGCTTTTGTAGCGGTGTTCTGATCTCCGCAGATATCTGAAGTTCAGCGAGAGGCTTTCGCCGAGCGCCCGAAGCACTTGGATGAGCTTCATCCCCACACCCCCACCCAAATGGCTTCAAGCACGAATCCCATGAGACACAGACGCAGCAACCAGCGGGCGGTGATTTCCGTGGCATCGGCGGAACGGATCCGCGGAAAACTCACTTGCATCAGAATGAACAGAAATACGGCACCCGCCACCTTGAAGGGGAAAACCAGCTTGGCCAGTACGGTTGCGCCCCCGCCAAAGAATACGAACACCCAAAAGCAGATCAGGCAAAAAATCCACATCTTGTTCACGAAGAGAAGCAGATACTGCAGCGATCGATGCAGGCTGAGCTCCTCGCGTCCTTCGATCGGGCTTTCCGCTGCAAAAAGGAAAGTCGCGGCGAAGGCCCCTACTCCGCAAAAGAAGAGGCCCGGGCTGGCGAGAATCGCGTGAAAAGGGAAGCTCGACTGAAAACCGGAGATCGAGGCCAGCCCCGAGTCTCCTACGCGCAGCCCAACTGCCACGGCGGCCAGGTAGAGCATCGTGGCGCCCATCGCCCGGAGAGTCAGATGCCTCCGCCATTCATGACGTTCACGGGTATCACCCGTGGCATGCATGAATAGCGCTTCCAGCGAAGATCCCAGTATCGGCAGCAGCAACAGGAAGGGCAGCTCGGCCCCGGAAAGTCTATCGGGGATGATCGGTGAGAAGAGCACGAGAAGGAAAAGCGGCGGGAGCAGAGCCCATGCGGCCAGTGCAAAGCGGAAACGCCCGGAGAGCGCCGAGCGGGGATCACGGCCCTTGCCGCGCACCTTACGGAAATCCGTCCACACCTGGTAATAGTCGGTGCGTCCGCCGCGGCCTGGGCCATCCCGATGCTGCGTGCGTGCGTGCACGAAACGTTCACAGAAGAGAAGCGCGAAGGTTCCCGCGAAAAGGGCGCCCAGCACCAGAACGCAGCAGAGGGTCAGATAGATCAGGTGCAATGCGCTCATTTATCGACCTCCGAAAAGGAGATGTCGAGAGAGTGGATCACGAGGAAAGCGTCTTCCACCTGGTGGCCCCGCAGAAGCCGCGGCAGCAGCTGCACAGCCATGGCCGAGGGAGAGAAAAAACTGACGCTTGCAGGAAAGCTGCCCGCGCCAGACTCCGCGAAAGCGGTGATCACTCCCCTCGGCCCCTCCACCGACGCCACGGCTTTTCCCGGAGGCGGGCTCACTTCCATGCCCACGCGGATGCGGAAGTTACCCGAAGGAATTTTCCGGAACACCTGTTCGATCAAAGCTCCACTCTGCAGAATCTCTGCGGCGCGGATGCGCGAACGCGCGAGCGCGTCGCCGGATGATCCGCCCGCCAGGCTCATCTCTTTCATGGCCTGGCCCTTGTACGCCCCGTAGGGCTTGGCTCTCCGCTCGTCGATTTCCGCCAGACCCGAGGCCCTGGCGTTGGGGCCCTGCAGATTCCACTCCCGGGCATGCTGCGGAGAAACCACGGCCAGGCCGCGGGTGCGCTCCTCGTAAAAGGGGTGGCGGAGAAGGAGCCGGTCGAGCTCCGGCAGAAAATCGCGGAGCAGGCCCAGGGCCTTTTCGATGCGGAAAAACCAACCATCCGTAGCATCGGCAACCACTCCGCCCAAGCAGATCGCGCCGAATCCCAGGCGGGACCCGCAATACATCTCCAGCACATCGGAGAAACGCTCCCGCTCCCGGAGACAGTGGTTCATGAGGGGAAGCTGGCCCACCTCGCGAGCGAGGTTCACATAAAACTGCAGATGGCTACTGATGCGGTTGAGCTCGAGGAGGATCAGACGTATGCAGTGGGCCCGCTCGGGAATCTCCAGGTCCAGCAGCTCCTCGAAGGCCGAGGCGAGCGCGCAGTTGTATGCGGGCGAAGCCAGGAAGTCCACGCGGTCGGCGTAGTTGAGGGCCTGGGCGAGCGGAAGGCGCCTCACCGCGTCTTCGATTTCCCTGCGCCCATAACCGACCGAAACACGTGCGCCGGCCACAAGCCCGCCATCGTCTTCGATCTCCAGGCCGAAAGCGCCCAGGCCGTAGCTGCCCGCCATGTGCAAAGGAGAGTAGGCTAGTTTCGTCGCCATTCCACCTCCGAGTGCGCCGGCAGTCCGGTAAATTTCATGCCGCCGAAAGCGCGCAGCTCTTCTTCCCACCACTGGGCGTAGGGCCAGATCGTGGCAAGTCCGGGCAAGGTCTTGCCCTTCTCAGAGTCCACGGTGAGCAGGAGGAACGCCTCTCCGGCACCCGGATCGAGCACCACCTGCAGCTGCGAAGTGGAACGGGCCGCGGACAAGCCGCGCAGGCCGGGCCGGTCCGTGACCGGCAGATCCTGCCAGTGCTTCAGAAGTTTCTCGAAGGTCGCTGCGCTCACCGACACCTCAGTCAGGCGCCCGGA
The DNA here is from genome assembly GCA_036559405.1 of Bdellovibrionota bacterium. Classification (GTDB taxonomy): domain Bacteria; phylum Bdellovibrionota; class UBA1018; order CAIPTA01; family CAIPTA01; genus JAKFYM01. The sequence goes on along the minus strand of DATBTF010000160.1, from coordinate 21,058 downwards.
CCCCGAGGGCTGGTTCACCTTGCATAAATCTCCGAAGATCCGCTCGATGCGGGCGCTCATGACGGCCGCCTCCCGATTTTGTCCTGGAGCCGGAGCAAGGCGTGGATCAAGGATTCCGGACGTGGCGGGCATCCCGGAATGAATAGGTCCACGGGTATGTAGGCTTCCAGGCCCCGCATGGCCTTTTCGCCCTCGAGGCCGAACATTCCCCCCGTGCTGGCGCAGCTCCCGACGGCCACCACGAAGCGTGGCTCCCGCATCTCACCATAGATCTGCCGGAGCTCTTCGATCACTCCCGGTGTAGCTGGTCCGGAGACAAACAGCACATCCGCGCTGCGATGGTCTTCCACCACGCGACAACCGAGGCGCTCCCAGTCGAAACGCGGCCCGGCCGCGGCTCCCACTTCCAGCCCGCAGCAGGAAAGGCTCACATGGTAGATCCAAAGCGATTCCGCCAGCGGACCCCGCCGCGCCGTGGACTCACCCAACCTGTCTTCCACGCCGATCATCGGTTTTCTCCGTCGGGCCAGCCAAGGCTGTCGATCCATTTCAGATATCCGCGCCGCCCGCCGTACCAGAGCAGCATCAGAAGAACCACGGGCAAAGCCAGCACCCGGGCCATCAGGGGCCAGCGGTCGCCCGCCAGGGTACTAACTATTTTTTCTTTATAGCTCACCCAGAACGGAAGCGAGAGGCAGAGGCCGCTCCAGAGCATCAGCACCCAAAGCACGTGATAAAAGGCCCGGAAGGCGCCCTCCGGCTCCCCGTCGCCGCTCTGCGCCCGAACAGGTTTACTCCGGCGCTCCCAGAACGCGATGCTCAGCACGGACGCCACAAGGAGCACCGCCGGCACTAGAAAAAAAAGGAGCTTAGGAACCATTCGGAGCCCGCTTTCGAGAGATTGCCTAAAAGCGTAAAAACTCCCCAGCCCGCTGTCAAGATTTATGCTGTAATATGGGATAGTTAGATCCTCGGGAATAACGCGAATGAAGCAGGAAATGTCGCTAGCGCAAGCAAGACTGATTTCCGCCGGCGGACTGTCGGGCCCGGCGATGGCTTTTCTTTTGCCCGAGATCACCGAAACGCCTGCGCCCGTGGTTCTGCTTTGCGCGAGTGAAGAAGCGGCCGACCGCGTGCACTCCGACCTCGAATTTTTTTCCTACTTTCGTACGCCTGCCTGGAAGCAACGAGAATTGCTGCGCCTGCGCGGCTGGGAGCAGAGCCCCTATCGGAATCTCCAGCCCGGTCTCGCCGCGCGCTTTGAAAGGCTGGCTGTCTGCCGGAAGCTCATGACGGAAAGTTCCTGGGTACTGGTCTCTTCCGTTCCGGCTTTCCTCCAGGCTGCCGGAGAGAAGGCCTTCTTCGGGGAATGCTTTCGCGTGAAAAAAGGAAAAATCGCGCCTCCGGAGGAAATTACGAAACGGCTCGAGCGGTTCGGCTACCTGCCGGCAGAATCAGTGGAAGATCCCGGAACCTACAGCCTGCGCGGCGCGATCCTCGATGTCTTCCCCCCCTCCCATCACCACCCCCTGCGGATTGAGTTTTTCGACGAGAATATTGAGTCGATCCGGGTATTCAATCCGGAGACCCAGCGCAGCGTGCGCATTCTGCCCGACGGGGAATCGGTGGAGATCATTCCGGCGCGCGAGTTCGCCTGTGACCTGGCGAACCTCCAGGAGGCGCGCGAACGGCTGAAGGAATGGGCCGACCGAAACGACATCCCCCGGGCCGCCCGTGAGCGCGTTAGCTCACTTCTGAGCCAGGGAATTATCACCCCCGACGCGGATTACCTGATCCCTTTCCTGCGCGGGAATGAAACATGGATGACAGACCTCTTGCCCAAGGGTACCTCCTTGATCCTGCACGAGCGGGATCACTTGCAGGAGGAGCATGGGATCTGGCGGGAGAAGGAAGGTGAGCTTTTTCAAAAAAGCCTGGAACGCCAGCAGCTGATCCCGGGGACTGAGCTGCTTTTCCAGGATCTCAACCGGGCTCTTGCTTCACCGGCTTTTCAATCCATCACGGAAATCCGCGAACTTGCCTTTGGAGAGCAGATTCCGCGTTTTGAACGGCTTCGGCTGGCCTCGCGGGCCAAGCACGCCGACGTGGAAGGGCTCGTGAAGCATCTGAGCGGTCTCTCCGACCGCGGCACTCAATGTGTGATCGTGGCCAACTCCCAGAGCCAGCTTGATCGTGTGCAATTCCTGCTTTCGCAGCATCGCTTGCGCTCCGTGGCCGTGCAGGACGAGCAAAGCCTGCCCAAAGACCCTTCGATCGTGGCGCTCGCTCTCGGCGCCATCTCGGAAAGCTTTCATTTGCCCGAACGCAAGCTCGCCTTTCTCTCGGAAGACGACATCTTCGGGGAAAAGCAGCACCTCGCACGCGCCGGGAAAAAACAGAATGTCTCGCAGCCGCTCGGCACCATGGACGACCTCTCCGCGGGCGATCTGGTGGTGCATGCCGAGCACGGCATCGGCCGCTATACAGGGCTCACGCGCATGAAGGCGCTGGGCACCGAAGGTGACTTCATGCAGGTGGAATTTTCGGGCGGCGACAAGCTCTACGTGCCCATCTACCGCCTGGAATCCTTGGGCCGCTATATCGGCGCAGCGGGATCATCGGCCCATCTCGACAAGCTCGGCTCTGGATCCTTTGCCAAAACCAAAGACAGAGTGAAGGCCGCGATCAAGGACATCGCCAAGGATCTGCTGCGCGTGCAGGCCGAACGGGCGAGCCGGCCCGGCCATGCCTTCACCTCCCCCGATGAGGAATTCCGTGAATTCGAGGCGGAGTTTCCTTATGACGAAACGCCGGATCAGGCCAAGGCGATCGACGACACCATCCACGACATGCACCGCGCCTCGCCCATGGACCGGCTCATCTGCGGCGACGTGGGCTTTGGAAAAACCGAAGTGGCGATCCGCGCCGCTTTCAAGGCCGCGCAAGACGGCAAACAGGTGGCCGTGCTCGTGCCGACGACGATCCTCGCCGAGCAGCACTACCTCACCTTCTCCCAGCGCATGAAAGACTATCCGATGAAGATCGCCTCGCTTTCGCGCTTCAAGGCGAAGAAGGAGCAGGAGCAGATACTGAAAGACCTCGGCGAAGGAAAGCTCGATATCGCCATCGGCACCCACCGCCTGCTTTCGAAAGATGTGAAGTTCAAAGACCTCGGCCTGCTGATTGTCGACGAGGAGCAGCGCTTCGGGGTGGAGCACAAGGAGAAGCTCAAACAGCTCAAGGCGACCACCGACGTGCTCACGCTCACAGCCACTCCCATCCCCCGCACTCTGCAGATGAGTCTGATGGGCCTGAAAGACATTTCCATCATCCGCACCCCCCCCGGAGACCGGCTCTCGATCAAAACCTATCTCGCGAGCTTTTCCGAGGAAGTGATTGAGAATGCCATCCGCCACGAGCTGAGCCGGGGCGGGCAGGTGTTCTTCATCCACAACCGCGTGCAATCGATCGGAAAAATCGCGGAACTCATCGAGCGGATCGTGCCCGAAGCAAAAACAGTGGTGGCGCACGGGCAGATGCCCGAATCCCAGCTTGAGCGGGCGATGATCGGCTTCTACCAGAAAAAATTCGACGTGCTCGTGGCAACCGCTATCATCGAGAACGGCCTCGACGTGCCGAATGCCAACACCCTGATCGTGAACCGGGCCGATGCCTTCGGCCTCTCACAGCTCTATCAGATCCGCGGCCGGGTTGGCCGCTCACAGACCCGCGCCTTCGCCTACTTTCTCGTGCCTGAAACCGCCGTGATCACGGAAGACGCCCGCGAGCGGCTATCCGTGCTCCAGCGTTTCGTTGAGCTGGGCTCCGGCTACCATATCGCAACCCATGACCTCGAGATCCGGGGAGGAGGAGATGTGCTGGGGCAGGCACAAAGCGGGCATATCGGCTCCGTGGGTTACGAGATGTATCTCGAGCTTCTGCAGGAAGAGATCCACCGGCTAAAGGGAGAGGAAGTTGCCGAGCCTCTCGAAGAGGTGGAGATCAATCTGCCCTTCGCTGCCATGCTCCCCGACTCCTACGTGCCCGACATGAAAGACCGGCTCGCGCTCTATCGCCGGCTTTCGTCCTTGCGTCTCGAGGAGCAGGTGGACGACGCCCGCAAAGAGCTCGAGGATCGCTACGGAACTCTTCCCCCCGAAGCAGAGGAGCTACTCTGCGTAATACAGCTTAAAGTGTTGATGCGCCGGATGGGACTGCGTGGCCTTACCGTGGGCCCCAAGGGCGCGAGCCTTTCACCAGGTAAAGACCCTCTGCTCGAACCGGGCACCATTCTTTATCTAGTGCAGAGCCGTCCCAGCGACTATGCCATCCTGCCCGAAGGAAAGTTCGTGCTGAAAGGGGGATTCATTTCCTCGTCGGAGCTGTACGACAAATTGCGTCAGCTGCTGAGCGCGGCCACACAGTAAGTCCCGCTTGACCCCCCGCCACCCAAACGCAATAATTTAAGAATATTGAAGTGATACTGCTTGCAAAGGAGCACGCATGCGCAAGGTGGCGATGAAACTGTTGGTTCTGGGCTGCATGACTTTCGGTCTGGCTCACGCGGCGGTAGATCCGAACGTCGTGGCCGATGTGAACGGGAAGAAGATCAGCAAAGACGAGTTCGAGCGTCGATATAAAGAAAATATCTCCTTTTTCCGCTATGGAGCGCCCACCAAGGAGAACGTGCTTAACGACATCATCAATTTCGAGCTCACGGTGCAGGAAGCGCATCGGCTGGGGCTGGAAAAAGATCCGCAAATCCAGGAACGCATGAATGCCGTGCTCTATCAGGCCGTGGTCGAGCGCCAGCTATCGGGAAAATTCAAAGGCGCCGTGGACGTGAGCGAGTCCGAGGCCAAGAGCTACTGCAAAAAGAATCCCTCGGTACGCATCAGCCATATCTTCGTTCCCCTCAAGCCCGCCGCCCTGAAAGCGGAAGAGGAAAGCGCCAACAAAAAGATGAAGGCCCTGCAGGCGGAGCTCGCCAAAGGAACGAAGTTCGAGAAAGTAGTGGCCGGAAATGCGGACCAGGGTTTCTCCGCCAGCACCGGGGGCGATACCGGCTATGCCAACAAGGTGCAGCTGGATCCCGCTGTTTACGCGGAAGCACGTAGGCTGAGCGTGGGTGAAGTTTCCCACAAGGCCATTCGTTCCCAGATGGGTCTGCATATCGTGAAGCTCACGGGAGTGCAGGATTGCGGCAGCATCAACGTTCCCGAGTGGCAACGTATGGTATTTGATGAGAAGCGCGCCAAAATTCTCCAGGACTATCTGTCCACCTTACGTTCCCGCGCGAAAGTTTCGGTGAACGACGAACTCATCAAGGAATAGCCTTTCCGAACCAGGAGAGCGGGAGTAGAACTTTTCCATGCTGAAGTTCACTCCCGTTTTTCTTTTCCTTTCTCTTTCCCTCGCCCACGCCCGTGAGATCGACCGCACCGCGGTGCTCGTGAACGGCGATGTGATCCTCCGTTCCGATCTCCGCGCCTTCGGCAAGAATTTCCAGCTCCGCCGCGAGATCGATCCCTTCGTAAGCCTCATGGGGCTGGGTGGACCAGGCGCGAAGGAAAAAGAAATCCTCGACTATCTCGTGCAGGAACGGATGGTGCTGCAGAAATTCGCGCCCACCGACGAGGAAATCGAAGAAGAAGTGAACGCCGTACAGCGGAACAATCGCATCGACCGCGACCACCTCAAGGAGGTGCTCAAAAGCCAGGGCGTGAAATTCGAAGACTATCGCCGCCTGATGGGCGTGAGTGTGTCCAAGCGCAAGCTGATCGATAAAGACCTGCGCCTTCTGGCTGCGATCTCGGATGAAGACGTGAAAAACTACTACTATACCGACAGCGTTTACAGCGCCCGCCGCAAACAACAGAAGCTGGTGCTGAGCTATACACTCCAGCAAATGCTGCTCCCGAGTAGCAATGTGACCGAGACGGCGCAGAAGCGACTGAAGGGTGGCGAGGACTTTGACTCCGTGGCCGCGGAGCTCGCCGGCCGGGGAGTGGAAAGCTCCCGCCTCGGCACGATCTCGGAAGAGAACATGAACCCCAAGATCAAAGATGCCATCCAGGGGCTCCGGGTAGGAGAGAGCACCAAGGCGGTTTCCGCCGGTTCCGGGTATATGATTCTAAGAATCCTTGAGATCGGCGCTCCCAAAGACCCGGTATTCGAGAAGGAAAGAGAACGGATCCGGAACGAGCTTTTCCAAAAGGCTTTAGTCAGCCAGTTGAAGCTGTGGACCGAACGGGAAAAGGCCTCTTCTTACATTCATTTTTCCAACTAGCGCCACCCGGCTCTAGCGGTGGATTCGTGGTATTATTGCATCAGCAGTAATGCCTACCACACCGACGACGAAGACATACAAAATCCGCATCACGCCCGAGCGCGTACTCGGCCCGCTCGACTTCGAGCGCGTGAAGGCTCTAGTGATGAAAGGACGGATTCAAGGGCAGGAGCCAACTTCCGTGGCCCCCTTCAACTCCTGGTCGCCCTTCGCCTCCTTTCCGGAGCTCAGCGACCTCCTGCTGAGAAAATTGGAGACCGACACCGGCCGGAAGCACGAGGAGCCAAAGGCAGCGGAAGCCCCCGGAACCAAATCCATCGCCCGCAGCCAGGAAGCCACGAAAACGATGGCGAATGAGGTGGAAGAGCCCTCCGTTCCGGTGGGGAACAAACCGAAATCGCTCGAAGACGACCTGAACATGCCGACCCTGCTCAACATCAAAGCTCCGGAGAAACAAAAAGAGGATAATCCCGACCTCGAAAAAACGATGGTCTTTGTTCCCGCCGTGTCCGGAGACCGCGACGTGGGCGACGGTGCCACCAAGATCATGACGGTGGAAAATGTCGAGAAGGCGCTCGCCAACTACGATCCCGCCCCCAGCAACCCCCTCATGCTCACCGACGATGGCAAGGTGAAACGCGGCTTCTTCGGGTTAGGAAAGCCCGTGGACCCCGACGAGTACGTGGCCGAAGACGGGAAGCGGCGCCTGATGTCGCGGAATACGGCGGCACTGCTTGCACTCGGGATCCTGATGATCGCCATCTGGCAGGCCCAGGAAGAAGACAGCCGCGATCCAGCCAATTTATTCCCCCGCCGGCACGCCTTCCCGTATATCGAAGTGAACGTGCCGCCCCGCCTCGGCGTCGACGCCGATCCCGCCGCCAGTGCCGATCTCACGGAGCGCGGGCAAGAGGTGATCGGCCACGAAACGCCGAGCTCCTACATCCGCGCCATGCGCGAGTTTTTTTACAAAGCGGTGGGGCGCAATCCCAAGAACGTGGATGCAAAGGCACTGCTTGCTTCGGTGTACATCCGCCTTTCGGAAACGATTCCCAGGGATAAACGCCTCTTCGATACCCTCGACAAATTGCTCTTTCCTGGACCGCCCAAAAACCAATGGACTCCGGACTACGTGGTCGCGCGCGCCGAGTATTACCAGATGCTCAACCGCTACGACCAGGCGCAAGAGATCATCGACGACTACCTGAAAATCCGGCCGACGCCCGAGGTGCTCTACCAGAGAGCGAAGATCGCCTATGAGAGACGCGAGCTGGACACCGCCCTGAATATGATCGCCAAGGCGATTCCGCCGGAGAAGCTCCAGAAAGCCAATCCCCGCCACCTCTTGCTCTACGCCAATCTGCTGGAGAAAAAGGGCCAGAAAGAGGGGGCGCTCTCGAACCTCCAGCGCCTCAAGAAAGAGTCCATCAGCTACGGTCCTGGCGTGCTCGCCTACGCGGATTTTTTTCTCCGGAATGGAAAACCCAAAGACGCCATCATGGCCCTCCAGTTTCTGATTAACCACCCCGGCTACCTCGAGGGAATGCAGAGATCCGAGGCCTTCGCCGTCACCGCGCGCGCCTTCGAGAGCGTGAACATGATGGAGCAGGCCTACCGCTTCGCGAAGGCCGCATACAAAGACCATTACAATCAGGACGAAGCCGAAGAGCTGCTCTTCCGCATCAAATCGAAGATCCCGCAGTACAAAGACTCTTACACCTTCATCGTGCAGGCGCGCCAGCAGGACAAAGCCAAGGTCACCGACCGCGCGATCAGCCTTTACGTGCAGGCCCTTGAGAGAAACCGCCGGGACGCCATCCCCTTCATGATGCTCGCCCGCCTCTACGAGGAAAAAGGCGACGTCTATGAGGCCATCGACCGCTACCAGAAGGCGCTTTTCGACACCCCCGAGAAGCCGATCGAAGCGGCGATCAATCTGGCACGCATCTATATCGACCGCTTCGACTTGGAAAAAGCGAAGAACATGATCAACCGTGCCGAGCAAATGGCGCTGGGAACCCGCTCCCGCTTCGATCAGGTGAGCTACCTCAAGGCGCTCATCCAGCTGAAGATGCGCCGGACCGATCTCGCCGAAGTTTACTTCGACAAAGCCCTCGGCCGCGGCAGCCGCTATATCGACCTCTACCTGCAGATGGGCGATCTCGAGACGGAACGCAAAAACGAGAAGCTCGCAGAGTTCTACTATTCGATCGCTCTGCGCTACGAACCCTTCCACCCGAAGGCCATGCTCGGTGTGGCACTCGCCCGTTTCCACCTCGACAGCCCGAGCCGCGCGGTTTCCTTCCTGAAAGACAAGCTGAACTCGCAGCCCAACTCCGCGGCCATCATGACGAACCTGGCGATCATCTATCTGCGCTCGGGCGACCAGCTTTCCGGCAAAAACTACCTGCAGAACGCCATTCGTTCCGACTCCAAATACGCCGAGGCCTTCCGGCTGCTTGGCGACCTCACCAAAGACGAAGGCAACCGCCAGACGGACTACAGCGCCAAACGCCACAGCTACCGCTACGCGCTGGCCTCCTACGAGATGTATTCGAAGCTCGCGCCCAACGACCCCGAAGGCTATAAAGCCACGGCCGACCTCTACTTCGACATCCGCGACCTGGGCGCCGCCGCCAAGAACTACCATAAGGTGATCCAGCTCACGGAAAACTACCCGGATGTGCGTTTAAGGCTGGCCCAGATCTCCCGCAACGGGGGCGATAGCGACCAGGCCATGAAGTGGCTGTTCGACGAGATCAAGCGCAACCCCAAGAGCGACGCTGCGCACGTGGAGCTGGGCAACATCTATATGGCCAAGAAGGATTTTCAGTCGGCCACGAAGGAATTTACCGAGGCGGCCCATATCAACGAGAAGAACTCCGACGCCCTCTTCGGCCTGGGGGTTGTGTATCACCTGCAGGGAAGCTACGATAACGCACTATCGCTGTTCACGCGGGTGATCAAGCTCGACCCCCTCAAGGCCGACGTCTACTGGCAGATGGGCCTCATCTACCAGAAGCAGAGCAACCGGGTGAAAGCGATGCAGGCGTTCACGAACTTCAAGGGCATCGTGCGGGAGCCGGCCGCGATCTCCAGGGCTGACGAAAAAATCCGCGAGCTGTCCGTTAAGTAGCTAAAGGCATTGCCATGTTGGATTTGCGTTGGATTCTCGAAAACGAAGCGCTGCTGAGAAAAAAACTCCAGGCGCGGAATAATTTCCCCACCGATGCCCTCGACCGCGTCGTGGCTTCCGACGGCCGCCGCCGCGAGCTCATCCAAAAAGTGGAAACCGCCCGCGCGCGCAAGAACGCCATTTCGAAAGATATCCCGCAGAAGAAAAAAGCCGGCGAAGACATCGCTCCGCTCATGGCTGAATCGACCAAAGTCGGCAAAGACATGGAGGGCTTCGAGCAAGAACTCAACGACCTTCAGGCAAACATGGACAACGACCTGCTCCAGCTGCCGAACGTCTTCGACGACGCTGTGCCGATCGGCTCGGACGAAAAAGGCAACAAAGAGATCCACAAAAGGGGCGAGCCAAAGAAGTTTTCGTTCACGCCCCTCGACCATCACGATTTAGGCGTGAAGCTCGGCATCCTGGACTTCGACCGCGCCACCCGCTTGGCGACGACGCGCTTTACGGCGATTTTGGGCAAGGGCGCGCGCCTCTCGCGGGCGATCGCGCAGTTCATGCTTGATACGCATACCGAGCAACACGGCTACAAAGAGGTGGTGCCGCCCTATATGGCGAACACCAAGGCCTTCATTGGCACCGGCCAGCTGCCGAAATTCAAAGAGGACCAGTTCAAGATCGAAGGTTTCGACCTTTATCTGATTCCGACCTCGGAAGTTTCGGTCACAAATTTGTATCGCGAAGAAATTCTCGATGAAGCGAAACTCCCGATGCTGCTCACGGCTTTCTCGCCCTGCTTTCGCTCGGAAGCGGGCAGCTACGGAAAAGACACCCGCGGCCTGATCCGCCAGCACCAGTTCGAAAAGGTGGAGCTCGTGATCTTCGCCCATCCCGACAAATCCTGGGAGCTGCACGAGCAGCTGACGAAGAATGCTGAGACGATTCTCGATAAGCTCGAACTTCCCTATCGCAGAATGTTGCTTTGCTCAGGTGATATGGGCTTTGGCTCGGCCAAGACCTACGATCTGGAGGTCTGGCTGCCGGCGCAGAAGGCCTACCGCGAGATCTCATCCTGCTCGAACTTCACCGACTTCCAGGCGCGCCGCATGGCCTGCCGCTTCAAGGGCAAGGAGGGGAAACCCCGCTTTGTGCATACTTTGAACGGCTCGGGCCTGGCCGTAGGCCGCACTTTCGTGGCTATCTTGGAGAACTACCAGCAGGAAGACGGTTCTGTATTGATTCCTAAGGTGCTGCAGAAGTATACGGGGTTTGATCGGATCGAAGCACCACACTCATGAGTGTGGCTGAATCGATTCGATCGAGAACTCTTCACGTGAAGAGTTCGCCGAAGAAACTCTTCGGAGAGGTGGCTGAGTGGCCGAAAGCACCGGTCTTGAAAACCGGCAGCGGGGTAACCCGCTCGTGAGTTCGAATCTCACCCTCTCCGCCAACTAGCGCGTTCAACGAAATTTTCCCAAGAAACGCTCCTTCGTGACTTTCCGGTAACAACGGCTCACGCGCGCGAAGAGCGAGTCAAGGTCGGCTTTTTCATCCCTAGCGAAGCCGAAGAGCTCGTCCTTGGAGAGCGGCTGAAGCGTGGGGGCGTTGGGGGTCTTAGAAGCCGCCTGCCGCTCCGGATCCGGTACCAGCGACTTCCCGGGCGCCACTTCCACTGCTTTCATCGAAGAAAAGGAGTCGTAGGCGGAGGACGGCTTCGCCGCGCCACTCGATCCACCGAGCGATCCCCAGTCGCCTCCCACATCGGTGGGCGGTTTCGGGCCTCCCCCCACACGAGCCGTTGCCTCGTCTTGGGGGCCTTCGGGAATGGGGGTGGACGCCCCAGCGGGAATAGCGTTCACGGCTGAATCCGCTGTGAGGCTGGATAGATTCTTTTCCTGCCCCACAATTTTGTTGCCATAGCTCTGGATGGCGCTCCCCAGGTTCGCTGGCTCTTTCGTGTTTTCTTCCGAAGGTGCTGGATTCTCCTCAGAGGAGGGACTTTCACTTTCAGGAGTCGAGGGCGGTGATTCCACTTCCGGGATGTCGTCGAGGGGGCGGTTCAGCAGGTCACCCAGGTTCTGGATCGCGATGCCTCCCGAGATCACCGAATTCCCCAGGTCCGCCAGCTCGGGCTTTGCGTCTTTGCTGGGATCGTCGGCACAGGCGGCTACTACGGTATAATTAACTTTTACGTTCGTATCCACAGAGCAGCGGCAACCTTCGCCCACCGTTTCGAGATTCGAGACCCTCACCGTGCCGCTGCAGCCACAGCCCAGCACCACTTTTTCTCCGGGGCAGTTCACCGTGCAGTTCGATCGATTGCTGCAGGCGTTGTTCACCCGCTCGTAGTGTCTGGTTACGCCACATACAGTGGTGGTGGTGTAGCTGTCCTTGCCTCCGTGCACGAGACATCGGCACTGTTGGGCGTTTCCGAACTGCCGGCTGTACAGATACTTGGCGCTGCTGCAGCTGCAGCTGAGGGCCTGCCGATCTTTGGGGCAGGTGGCGGTGCAGTTCGTGTCGTTGTTACAGGTTTGCTTGACTTTGACCACCTTGGTAGCCACGGCACCAAAAGTGCTTTCCCCCAGCAGCGGAGCGAAGGCCGCGGCCAGGATGAAAATCCTGAGGAATTTCCGTAAAGAGCTCATTCTCCCTCGAGCCACTTATCGGCGGCCTCTAGGGAGAAGTTGAGAAAAGGACTATCTTGCCGACGTTAAATCCTTGAATTCCGGGGGGCTAGGCCTTGCGCTCGGGGGCGCGTCCACCTCACGGAACAGTAGGTCAAAGGGCGCCTTGGCCGCGGAAATTCCCCCTCATTTCCAGATCTGGAAGCCCACTTGCACTCTGCCTCCTGCGCGGCCCCTTTACCCAGCCGCAGCATAACCATATGAAAGGGCCTCTTATGCATTTTTCCAAAATTTTCCTCAGCTTAGTGGTGCTGGCCCTGGCCGGCTGCGCCCACGGCAAGAAAGACTGCGACAAGGCGGATTACTATGCTCTGGGCGAGCAAGACGGCAGCCGCGGCAGGGAGCGCGACAACCTCCGCGAAATGCAGGAGAAGTGCGGAGGCAACCAGGCATCCGCGGAAAAATATGAGTACGGCTATAAGGTGGGCCTGGCCAAGCATTGCGATAAAGGGCTCGCCAAGAAAGACGTCGACAAGCTCGAGCCCAATAAAATCTGCCTTAGAGAAAAAGTTCCGCCCTATATGACGGCCTACCAGGAGGAACTGGTGCGCAAGCGCGGGGAACTCGAGAAAGAAATCGCGAATCTTCAGGACAAAAAAGGCAAGCTCCAGGCCAAGCAGGACGAGCTGCAATCCGCCATGGGGCAGATGGATAAGCAGAAGGCTACCGCCGAGTAAATCGCGGCTCCTGGCCGGAATTCGTGGTAGAGGTAGGGCACAAGGTTAACCCCCTATGGAACTTCACGATTTTTTGCATAAATGCTGGTCCGGTTACTCGCAAATTACCCCCGATAGCGGCCGGATCTACGAGCTGCTTTCGGGGCGGGGCGAGCGCATCGTCAACGACCACGTGGCCTTCCGCACCTTCAATATTCCCGGCATCGACCGCCTCTCACTCGGGCGCTTCTTCGAACAGTGGGGCTACCAGAGAAAAGAGGACATGACTTTCACGGAGAAAAAACTCCTCGCCGCCTACTGGCTCCATCCGGATCCTGCCCTTCCGAAAATCTTCATCAGCGAGCTGCTGCTCGAAAAGTTCGAGGCGCCCCTGCAGAACTGGATCCGAGGGCTTGTGGGCAGCCTCAGGCCGATCACTGAGAAAACCTTCCTCGAACCCTGCTGGGATCCGCCCCGTTACGAAGACTATGAACGCTTCTACCCCCAGAGCGAATACGCCGCCTGGACGGCCGCCTTCGGCATCCGCGTGAACCACTTCACGGTCTTCTTCAACAGCCTGAAGTCATTTGCGTCCTTGAGTGAGCTGAACGACTTTCTGATCGCGAACGGCTTCAAGATGAACACCTCCGGCGGCCTGATCAAAGGCACGCCCGCGGAGCGTCTGGAGCAATCTTCCACCCTGGCGCAGACCATTCCCTGGACCTTTGCCGGCGGCAACAAGCAGCCGGTGATGAGCTGCTATTACGAATTCGCCCTGCGCTATCCGCTCCCCAGCGGCGAACTCTTTCAGGGATTCATCCCCAAGAGCGCCGACAAGATCTTCGAATCCACCTTCAAGAGCTAAGCGAAAAAAAGACCGCGGCTCCGGCCCGCATTCTCACATCCATGAGATTTTGGGAGAGGAGCCGCGAAAGTTTTAAATCTATTTACTTCGGCTTGGCGGCGACTTCGATCGAGCCGCAGTGGCCGGCCGCGGCCGTATTCGTACCGATGTAACCAAGCAGGGCAGTGTTTTGCTGGTCCACGTAGGTGCGGATTTCTTTATGGATCCAGATCAGCTGCTTGTAGGCCAGGATCCCATCGTCAACCTTCTTGCCGGCCTTTGCGTTTCCGGGATTGGCCTGCTCCAGAACCCATTTCACTTTCGCGGCCTTTGAGGGGTCGCTGATCTGTTTCAAACCGTTTGCCAGGGAAACGCCCACCTCGTCCACCTGCTTGAGGCTGCCGGCAGTGGTGGCTTGCTTGGTCGAGGCGGCATCGACTACAGCAGTGTCGCCACCATTACAGATATCGATATTCGAAGCCACCTGGATATCGCTTCCCAGGGGGGCTAAGGCTCCAGTCATTTTCGCGGAGTTAATCACCAAGGTCTCGCGTCCATCCTTCAAAGGAGGAAGTAAATAACTCTTAATGAGGAGCCTGGTGCCGAGATCGATGTTTTGGGAGGTTCCCGCAATCTTCTCGATCTCAGCGATCCGCTTTTGCAGCTCCTGTGATTTGGCCTGGAACGACGCGTTCTTGGCGATCAGGAAGCTGTTGTCCGTGGCATGTGCCACGGTAGCAATCGCCATCAGGACTGCTGCGGTTATAAATGTGTTCTTCATATATTCTCCCGTTCATTCCGCCCCACCAATCCTTGGCGGGGATTGGAAGAGTAGGTACAAGGGCCATACCAATGGCTCAATCGCCTATTTCTCAGGAATACTGCGGCCTTAGCTCCGTAGCTGCGCGGAGCCGTCTCCCCGGAGAGAGGGGGGCGAATTCACCAGCTGTCTAAGGGGTTTACGGGGTGAAATTCACGGGGTTGCGCACCCCAAGGATACTGATTCCCCTCACCGTGGGGCTCTCAAGGTATTTCAAGAAGTACTGGTCGATCCGATCTTCGCCCACGCCCCTGTTGGGCGAGGCATGGCGCATATAGGTGCCATCCGCCTTCTGAATCACGAACCCCTGGTGGGAAATCGCCATCTGCACTCCGGCCGGAGCCCAGCCTTCGCGCACGATATTGAAGATGGCCCCGTTCGGGATCTTCCGGAGCACATCCCGATGAGGGTAGAGACGGCCGTCGCTTCCCTTCAAATAAAAAGCCTCTAGCGGAAGATAGGCCACGGTAGCGGCCTGCGGGGTGAACTGCCCCGCCTTGGATCGCAGAAGCTCGGCCAGGTGCAGGCGCTCCTTGAGATCGCGGCTCTTGGGCTCGATGCTGTCGGCCGTCATCTTGCCGTACCAGACGTTCTTGTCCACGACCACCGAGACCGAGCGCACAAAAGTGGGAAAGAGTGTCGCCGTAAGGTCGCGTACCGTTCCCACCTGCACGTTATGGGGGATCCAGTCGGCCTCGGGAAAATGGTTCCGGGTCACGAACGAGATCTGATCGTTCTGGTAGCGGATCCGCACCAGGTTCCGCAGAAATTCGCGCCGGTCGCGGGAGAGGGAAATGGCCACCACTGTTTCCACATAGGTGGTGCAGTCTTCGGCATCGAGCCGCCACAGAGGATCCTGGTCGAATTCGTCGTAATTGCCTTCGCCAGCATTGCCGAGCACATAAGGAGTTCCGAGAAACTTCGCGCTTACGGCGTCAATGGACTTGGGCAAAGCCGCCTGAGACTGACCCAAACGGATCAGATCTTCCAGCTCGGCGCGGGTGGCAAGCGGATCCATACCTGCCGAAGCCGGATAAGAAATCAGGAGGAAAACCGCGAGAAAAAACCCAGGCATACAAATCTCCGGATCGGTCTGTACCCGCGAAAGGTATAGCCGCTGCGTCTGCTGTACAGGTCCTATACAGGTAAGGGAATTACCCCCAAGAGAATCTAAAGACTCGCCGCCTTTTTACCGAAACTTACAGAGCCAGCAAGAGATATTTCCGGAGGAAAAATGAGAACCATAACCCTGCTTACTCTCGTGTCTTTCCTGATTGCGCCTGACGGATCCGGTTTTGGCGGCAAGAAAATGCGCGTCACAGAACTCACGGGCGTCACGGAAAGCCAGGTTGCGGTGGGTGAAGGAAAAGCCTTCGTGCTGGTGCGGGGAAAAGCCGCAGAGCTGCTCTTTCGGATGCTGCGGGAGAAGCGGGAGCAGAAGGTAAATACGGACGCGCTCAAGTCTACCGGAGTAAAGGGTGACCTTCACGTGAACGTGAAAGGCAAACAGCTTTCCTGTTCGCGCATGTCGAATCCCAAGCGCAAGCGCATCGACTACGCCTGTGCCTTCGACCTCACACAGGACGGCAGCGTGGCCTTAGGGGGCGAAGCTTTCGATCCCGGAGTTTTCGATCTGGCCCATACTCAGACGGGCAGCAAATACTTCCCCGCCAAAGCTGGAGGACGCGCTCCGGCCTCGGTAGCCGCCTCAGCCAAGTACAGCAAGGGCACGGCCTATCTGGTGTACGACGAACCCGGCCAGCAGCGGAATTCGGAGAATGCCCTCATCGTGTTCCGGGGCGAATCCGCAAAAGAGATTTTGGGCTTGCTGGCGCAAAACCCAGACAACAAAGAAACCTCCTGGGGAGCGGAAGGCAAAGGGCGCAAAGGCAGCGACATCGCCTGCGTGGGCGCCACCTCGCTGGAAACAGCGCGCTGCTCGCTTGTAGTCTCCTTCAAAGACGGCTCGGTTTCCCGCAAGGGCAACCCGCTTTTCCGCTAACGGAGCTTACTTCCAGATCAGTAGAAACGCGCCGCCCTTGATGCGGTTGACGATCTTCGCGTTCAGGCTGCGGTCGAGCGAGGGGCAGCCCCAGCTGCGTCCGGCCCTGCCGGCAGCTTCGTTCACGTATCTGGCTCCGTGAATCACGACCGCGCGGGCGCGCGAGTTGGAGTTGGTCTTTTCCAGACCGTCGAGTCGCAGCTGCAGCCCGTGGCCGCCATAGTAGGTACCAGCCGTCTTATAGGCCCCTAACGCCGTAGCGCGCGAGTTGGGGCGGTTCGAGAAGGTTTGCGCATAGCCCGTATGGCGGGGGTCACTGCCTTTCCCGTGGGCCACGTGGTAGCGCTCGAGCTTCCCGGTGTTCAGGTCAAAAAGAAAGAAGCGTCGGGTGCTGGAATGTTTGCTGAAATCGATCAGCACCACATAACGTTTGTTGGCGAAGCTGCTGGGACGCTCTTTCATCATCAGCACGCCCCTGTCGTAGACGGCGCGGCTCATGCCCCAGTTCTTGTCGAACTTGGGAAGCTGATAAGCGGGAACCTTGGCTCCGGATTCCACCACAACATCAATATTCGGCTCTTGGCTATCTTGGCGTTCCGCGACCTGGTCTTGGTCCGTGGGCGGGGCGACTTCCTGTTCGTCCGAATCTTCCGCCACGGTCTCCACGGTATCAGCCACAGGCTGGCCGTCGGAGTCGGTGGTCGTGGGACCCGCCAGCACCACTTCCGGGTGGCGTTCTTTGGCGCAGGAGCTGAGGATCGCGGCCGAGCCGAGCGCGAAGGAAACAAGAAGCACTCGCCAAATCAATACGTTCTTGGGCTTAGAGCAAAGGTTGAATTTATGCATCCGGGCCTCCTTAGGGGAGCCGGATACTAGTGCAGGTCCCCCACCAGGTCAAAACTACAGGTTGCAGAAATTGCTGTTGTTTTCTGACTTTCTAAAAATATTTTACTGGCCCAAAGTCTGCTATGGGCCCAGCTGCATTTTACGTTAGGCTTCTCCTACCCACGCCAAGGAGGCCTGATGCTACATCCCCTAATCGCCCTAACCCTTTTAATCGCCAGCGCTTTTGCAAACGAAAGGGTACGGCCCCCGGCTCAGCTCATTAGCGAGGGTTATTGGCCTGCAATCCAGATTTCCCTGGGAGCTCAGGACCAAATTCCCGCTCCGCACTCTCTTCCCTGGCCAGCTGCCTTCCAAGATGCCGCGCACTCGATAGGAAACTCCATGGCTGAGTTCCAACCATTCGGCGCACCCTATTTCCACGGCGGCTGCGATATGCGCACGGTTTCGGGCGCGGATCTCTTCGCGCCCGTTTCGGGAATGCTCGAGGCGGGCCACTACAGCTATTCCACCAATACCGATGGCTCGATGACGAAGTACTGGATGCCCTGGCCCGAGCAGGGCGACGAAACCTATTTCGAAGTGGCCGTGGTGGGGGATGACGGCAACCGTTACGAGCTCCACCACGTGGACCGCAGCACTCTGCCTACCGAGATTGTGAACCGGTTGAATGCGGGTGGCGGCAGGATTGAGGCAGGGGCCTTGCTCGGCCACGTGATCTACTGGCCGGGCGGCGGATATCACCATACCCACTACAATATCGTTCTACCTTCGGGGAGGAGAGTGAATCCCGAGTATGCCAGCCCCCTTCTCCCCGACCATCTGGCGCCCGAGCTGCTTGGCCTCTACGCCATCATGCCCGACGGTGCCGTGAGGGACTTCGCTTCCGGGACCTTCCGCTCCGCGCCCAGCGAGTTCATCGTGGACGTGCAGGACAAGCTCGACAGCAGCGTTTACACCCATCCGCCCACTTTCTTGCGCTTGAAGTTCGCCTCCGGGCAGGAGACCGGCTGGGATTTCCGCACCACCCTCAGCCGCAGCGATGGCGCCTTTCCTCCGCTCTGGGACTTCTTCTACAACAGACTGCGCGCCCCCGACGGCAGCAGCCGCTACACCAACGGCGGTTATGGGACAGGATATTCACTCATCCGCTTGAAAATCCCCCAAGGCGCAACCGGTGCCTTCACCATCGAAGTGGGCGACATCGCCGGCAACATCACCCAGCGCAGCGGCGTGCTCGCGCCCTCCCTGGAATAGAAAGGACACATCCATGAAAAAACCTTCCTGGCTCAAAATGCTTCTTCCCTTCGCCCCCCTGCTCGTGGCGATGACCCCGGGATCAGCAGCCCCCAACTTCTCGGCAAAAAACCAAGATGGCAAAGAGATCCATCTCGCCGACTATAAGGGCAAGTTCGTGCTGATCTACTTCTACCCGAAGGACGATACGCCAGGATGCACCAAGGAAGCCTGTGACTTCCGCGACCGGTTCACCGAAGTGAAGAAATTGAATGCCGTGGTGCTCGGGGTTTCCCGCCAGGATGCGAACAGCCACAAGAAGTTCATCGCCAAACACAAGCTGCCCTTCGATCTTCTGGTCGATGGTGACGGAAAGATCGCCGAGGCCTTCGGCGTGGGTACGATGCCTGTAATCGGCTTCCACAAGCGGCAGAGCATTCTCGTGGGGCCTGATGGCAAGGTGGTTCGCTTCTACGAAAGCGTTACCCCTGAAAAGCACGTGGCGGAAGTTCTTGAGGACATCAAGAAATCCGCCGTGGCGAAGTAGGCCAAGGGCCCTTAGTTTTTGTGTTCCGAGCTGTTGTAGTCCCGGTACATGAAGTAGACGTGGTTCTTACGCAGGTAAGAACGTAACGAACATACGCCCAGATTGCGCGCGCGATCGATCTTCTCGGCCGCGCCGTCGGTACTGATCTTCTTGATTTTCTCCAGCTGGGTTTCGAAGGCGGTGTTCAGGCCGAGTTTGTCGTCAGAGCCGGAGAATTCCGATTCCAGTACGGCGCCCCTGCAGATCTCGCTGAAAAGTTCGCGGGATTCGAAAGCCAGTGCCTGCACGCAGTACTTGGCGCGGATCTGCACCAGCGCGCGAGAATCTTCCGAAGCGGGGTAGAGCCATCTATAAAATCCGTCGAACAGATTTTTTCCTTCGCGGAAATTTCTCAATCCCGCGTTCAGGTTTCTGATGTTGTTGCGGAGAAGCATATTTCCTGCCGGATCAAAGTTCGGCGAAATGGCGGTACGCACATCGCAGGCATAACCACCTTCGAGCTTGCAGTCGATGTCCAGAATCTCATTGAAGAGCACGCTGGCAAACTGTTCTTCCACCGCCTTAAGGTTGGTAATATGGGTCACCTTGGCGGCGTTCAAGTCGGTACGTTCCGACACGGGGTCAGACGAGAAGATGCCGGCCAGCTTGCCCACGATCTCGGGGCCCACGCTCAGGAGATATTCTTTCTGCTGGGGATTGATGCTCGATTTTCTCCAAAGAGTATCGGAGAGGTCGGCCTGCAACGCCGTCTGCATGCGCGTGCCGAAGAAGCTGTCCCAGGAGACGATCATGTTCGCAGCGCTATACACCACATCCATCACCTTCTCGCTTTGCGCAGCCGAAGAAATATTGTCGGTTTGCGAGATATCTCCCACGCTCCGGAGCGCGCGGATCACGTTTTCCAGGCGGGTCACGGAATCCCTGAGCAGGGGGATGTGGGCACGGAGGGCATCGCGGCGCATGACCACGGTGGGGGAGAGATCGTCGCCCATGGCTTCGATGCTTTTCTCAAACTTGGCGATCAGATGGAGGTAGTAGAGGCGCTGATCCACGAAAGCCTGGTAGGGCGAAACGCCAGGACCGCGCATCGCTTCGGTAACCAGGTTCTGGGGATCCACGATCATCCGCTGGGCGAAGAGCGCGTTGGCCTCACGCTGGGCGCGTTCCGTCAGCTTCCAAAGGTTCTCTTTAATGGTCTGGAGGAGGCGGTCGGGATTGTCGAAGCCGTTCGTTCCTTCCTGCGACCACTTCAGCCAGATCGTATTGAGGTTGCGGGTCTGGGAGTTGAAATCCGCGGGAATGCTGGTGCCGAGAAGGAAGAAGGGCAGCTGTTCTTCCTGCATGGTGCGGGTGTAGAAGTTCACCGAAGCGCCCTGCTGGCTGTTCAGCAGCGTTCCCAAGGTGTTGTCGAAAATTTCGCGGATCTGACCGACCTTGGTGAGGCGGTCTTTTCCCTGGGTGTTGGTGTAATAGAGCTGTTCCTTATCGGTGAAGTTCCCCTGGAGGGAGTTCACGGAGCGGATGAAACCCAGGTAGGAGGACCAGTTCTTGTTCTTCGCTTCGCCCTGGTCGGAGGTGCGGGGGCTAACGCCGAAAAGCACTTTCTGCAGCCAGTTCTGCACCACCGGAATGTCGCGCATATAAATCACGAGACCGCCGAGCGAGCTGGCGATGGGGTCTTTGTCGGAGTTTGCCAGCAGATCGTTTATGCTCTGGGCACGGCTGGTTCCCCCGGCCTTGCGGAGCGTATTCAACGTATCTTCCGCATCTTGAACGGAGCAGTAGGCCTCGGAAGTGCTTTCCACCAGGCAGGATACCGAGTTTTTGAATTCTTCATGTTCCAGCGGTTTCAGCGACTTCATATAACTCATATCGCGGCTGAAATTGAGAAGGGCGGCGGTGAACTCACCCACGCCGTTCACTTTCCCGCCAGATACCAGAGAGGCGGAGGCATGGGCCACGGCTCCGAAAATCGTGGCGGCTGCGCTGGGCTGGTTG
>DATBTF010000159.1:0-7594 GCA_036559405.1 Bdellovibrionota bacterium | reverse complement strand
GGAGACAAGAAATCCGTCTTTATAGAACAGATTCTCGGTGGTCACCCAGCCCATGCCCTGCACGAAGCCGCCGGTCACCTGGCCAATGTCGATGCCCTCGTTGATCGAGCGCCCGAGATCCATAAAGATTTCGGTGCGCAAAACCTTCAGCTCGCCCGTGATGCGGTCGATGGAGACTTCCGATGCTGCCACCCCATTGGTGAAATAGAAAAAGGGCGTTCCCTGCCCCGTTTCCTTATTGAAGAAGATTCCCGGATAGCGAAAAAACCCCTGCGCAGTCAGCGGCACACGGTTGAGGTAGGCTTCCTGCAGTAGTTCAGGAAAGGAAATCCGATTACCCGGCGATTTTTTATGAAAGATAAATCCATTCTCGAAAACAATGCCTTCATCAACAGAAAGCCCGCTGAGTTCGATCTCCGGAACCGTTCCCGCACCCGCCACGCGCCGTCCGCGATTTTCCTTGGGCCGAGACAGTACAGCCTGGGCGACCTTATTGAGATTATCCCGAATGATGAGACAGGCATTCAGGGCCGCCTGGCCGTTGATATCGCTCCCGCTTGAGGCCGCCGTGGCCGAGGTATTGGGAATCTTTTCCGTCGAGGTGGGCATGATGCGAACTTGGTCAGTGGAAATTGAAAAACTATCCGCCACAATCTTTGCGATCTTGGTGTTCACTCCCTGGCCCATCTCGGTAGCTCCGGTGGAAACCTGAAAGGTTCCGTCGAGATGGATGTTCACCTGGGCGGAGCCTTGGTTCAGGAAGCGGGTCGTAAAAGAAATCCCGAACTTCACCGCCGTGCATGCCAGCCCGCGAATGGTGGAATTGCGTGACGAATTATGCGAATCAATTTCTTTCCGCCACCCGAGATAGTTCGTTTCCTTTTTCAGCTTCTGAAACAGTTCGGGCAGCACATCGTCTTCGATGGTCTGGCCGTAGGGAGTCTTCTGCCCTTTTTGATAGACATTCCGCTCGCGCACTGTAAAGGAGTCGAGCTTCAGATACTGCGCGATGTCTTCGATGATGCTTTCAATGGTCACTACGCCCTTGGGGCCGCCAAAGCCGCGGAAGGCGGTATTGGGGTGTGTATTGGTTTTGCAAACCTGTCCGGTGACGGAAAAGTGGGGAATGAAATAGGCATTATCAAGATGGAGCATGGCCCGCTCCATGATGGCCGTCGAGAGATCGGCATAAGCGCCGCCGTCAGAATAAAGACGCGCTTTCAAAGCCAAAATGCGTCCTGAATCATCGAAGCCGACTTCGTAGGAGTTCTGAAACGGATTCCGCTTGCCCGTCATCACCATATCGTCGTCTTTGGTGAGAATCAGGCGCGCAGCGCGGCCCAATTTCATCGCTACAAGCGACGCAAAGACTGCAAAGGGCGCCGCCTGCGACTCTTTCCCGCCGAATGCGCCGCCCATGCGCTTGACGATGCAAACCACCTGATTAAATTTCAGACCTAAGGCTTCAGCCACCAGATGCTGCACTTCCGTGGGGTGCTGGGAGGAGGAATGCACTTCGATTTGCCCGTCTTCTTTCGGGTAGGCGATGCAGGCCTGGGATTCCAGATAGAAGTGATCCTGCCCGGCCATATGAATCGTGCCGCTCAGGCGGTGAGGCGCTCGACCTAACTCACTACCCACGTCGCCCCGCTCAATTTTTCTTTCAATGCCGATGAATTCTTTATTGCGGATGGCGGTGTCGATATCAAAGGTAGGGGTAGAACGAGCAAACTCGATCTGGATCGCCTTTTTCGCCTCCAAGCAGGCTTCCTTGCTCTCGGCTGCGATCACGGCGATGGGTTCACCCACGAACTGCACTTCTTTTTCGGCGAGAAAGGGCTGGTCCTGGATGATGGAGCCCCAGGTATTATGATGCAAATCCTTGGCGGTATAGATGGCCACGACGCCCGGAACTTTCCAAGCCTTCGTCAGATCCAGCTTTTTGATCTTGGCTTTCGCAACTGAGCTGTAAAACACCTCCACGTGCACTTCGCCGGCGACGAAGGGGCGGTCGTCCACATATTCAGCGGAACCGGTTACATGGCCGTGGGCGGAGTCGTGGGGCTGCCTCATAACTGGAAATGCTCGTGGGTGTATTTTTGAAAAACCCGCTGGGCGAGCAGGGTGCGGAACTCGGCCGTGCCGCGAACATCGGACTGCGGCTTCACGGCGGCGGCGATCAAGGATTCTGCTTTGCGAACCAGATCACTATCCAGTCGTTTCCCCACTAGTGACTTTTCCACAGCCGGTAACCGCAAAGGAGTGGGCCCGAGCCCGCCATAGGCGATCTTGGCGTCGCTCACGACATCTCCCTTCAATCTCAGAATGAAACAAGCATTCACGCAGGAAATGTCTAGGTCGCGACGCTGCGAGATCTTATACAGACCGATTTTGGCGCCCTTCAAGCCTTTCATCGACCAGTGAATCGAGCTGATGAACTCGTTCTTGGCCATATTAAATTGCTTATAGCCTTTGAAAAAATCAACAATCGGCAGCTCGCGTTTGCCTTTGGGGCCCGCCAAAACCACAGAAGCGTCGGCAGCCAAAAGAAACGGAGTCGTGTCGGCGATCGGCGAGCCGTTGGCGAGATTCCCCACCAAAGTGGCGGAGTTCTTGATCTGCGGCGAGGCGAAGATATTCAAAAAGCGCTCGAAGGCGGGAACTTTGCCGGCCACAAAGGTTTGCAGCTGATCGAGGGTGGCGCGTGCGCCGACGTGAATCTGGTCCTTGTGCACTGAAATCTCGTAAAGCTCCGGAATGAGCTGCAAGCTCATCTGCCGTGCCCCCGGATCTTTGCCTTTGTTGATCTGCACGCCGAGATCGGTGGCGCCCGAGAAGATCCGCACCTCGGGATGCTTGGCTCGGTATTTCACGGCCTCTTTCAGGGTGGCGGGAGCGAAGAACTGCTTGTCTTCGGTTTCGATCAGAATCGAATCTTTGGTTTTGCTTTTTAGAACTTTGCTCTCTTGCTTGAGCGGATACATCTCGCCCACGGTCTGCATTTTGGATTCGTCCACGGAGAGTGCGGCTTGGATGATCGGCTGGTAGCCCGTGCAGCGGCAGAGGTTGCCGGTGAGGTAGTTTTTTACGTTTTGCTGAGTGGGCTTCGATTTGTGCTCATAAAGATTAGCGATCGACATCACAAAGCCGGGGGTGCAGAAGCCGCATTGCCCGCCGAAGCAGCGGATCATGCTCTGCTGCACTTCATGCAGCTCGGCATTCTTGGCGAGGCCTTCCACGGTGACGATGTGGCAGCCGTCCACGGAGAAGGTGGGGTAGATGCAGGAGTTGATCGAGCGGAAGCGGCCTTCCTGGGAGCGTGCGAGCATCACGGTGCAGGCGCCACAGTCGCCCTCGGCGCAGACGACCTTTGTTCCCGTTTTGCGCAGGAGGTAGCGAAGGGTATCGCTCAGTGGGGCAAACGCGTCTTTCCCGCCGAGCTCAATGAGCTCGCCATTGACGGTGAAGTGGATGGACTTACGCGGCATCCGGTAATCGTATGCAGACCCAGGGTGTTTTACAAGCGGGCAGGGGCCCTAGTCGCCTGCCATAAAGTACAATAAATTTAATTATTTACGGTCATGCGGCCGCGCCGCTCAGAACGCCATATCAAACGCGACCGAACTCGCCTTTGCTTCGAACCCCTTCTGGTATTCCGTGACCTTCTTCTCGAAGAAGTTGGTCAGCGGCTGCACATCCTGCAGCACCATGAAGGTGAAGGGGTTCTTGGCGTTAAAGCGTTTCTTGAAGCCGAGCTGCACGAGCCGCTGGTCGGCCACGTACTGCAGGTACTCGTACATCAGCGCGGGCGACATCCCGGTTACACCGAACGAAAGAGCGTCCGAGCAGAAAGCCATCTCGCACTCGAGGGCTTCCTCGATCATCGAGTTGAGCTTTTTCTCCAATGCCGCGTCAAACAGATGCGGGTATTCAGCGCGCATCACGTGGAGCGCCTGCATGGCGGCTTCGATATGCATGGTTTCGTCACGGAACACCCAGTTAGTGGCGGTGGCCAAGCCCGGCAGCAGCCCTTTGTTGCGCAGATAATACACATAGGCGAAAGAGCCGAAGAAGAAGAGCCCTTCCACGCAGGAAGCGAAGCAGACGAGGTTCTCGATGAACTGGCGGCGCTTCTCGTCGGTGTCGAGGCGATCGAGCTTGTCGATCGAGTCCATATACTTGAAGCAGAAGTCAGCTTTCTTTTTCACCGATGGAATGGTTTTGAAGGCGTCGAAGGCTTCGCGGCGATCTTCCATGTCGGGGATGTAGTTGTCCACGAGCAGGAGGTAGGTTTCTACGTGCAGCATCTCGTCGAATAACTGTTTCCCCAAAAACATACGGAACTCGGGAGAGTTGATGTGCTTATAGAAGTTGAGCACGAGGTTGTGGGCCACGATATTGTCGGCTGTGGCGAAGAAGGCCACCAGCCGCTTGATCAGATGCGCTTCCTGGGGCGAAACCCGGTCACGCAGATGTTCGAAGTCGATCGAGAAGTCGAGTTCATCAGTCGTCCAGATGTTCTTCAGCGAGTCTTTGTAGAGCTGGAAGAACTGGGGGTATTGCATGGGGCGCAGGGTAAGGTTCAGGTCGGGGTTGAGGATCATCTGTAAAGCTCCATCTTACAAAATAGGAATGTTCAAAATAGAATCTAAAACCGTTTAAAAAATTACTGGCAGGCCTCGCAGGACTCAGGATTCTCCAGCGAGCAAACCACTGCTTCTTCGGCCGATGCCGCGGGGGTTTCCGAGGCGGAGTCGACAGTTGTCTTCTGGATCGCCGTTTTGGCTCGAGTACGCAGGTAGTAGGTGGTTTTCACCCCTTGCTTCCAGGCATACATATACATCGACGATAGCTTGCCGATATTCGGGCTCTCCATGAAGAGGTTCAGGCTCTGGGATTGGCACACGAAAGCCGAGCGTTCCACTGCCATGTCGATGAGATCCTTCTGGGGAGTTTCCCAAACGGTGCGATAGAGATCCTTAATGTCCTGAGGAATCTCTTCTATTGCTTGGATCGAGCCTTCGGCGGTGATGATTTTGCCTTTGATCGCATCGGTCCAGAGACCTTTGGCTTTTAAGTCCTGGATCAGGTAGCGGTTCACCTGGAGGAATTCTCCCGAGAGTGTCTCGCGCTTGAAGAAGTTCGAAACCTGGGGCTCGATGCTTTCATAGGAGCCTACGATCGAGGCGATGGTGGCGGTAGGTGCGATCGCGATCAGGAGCGAGTTGCGCAGGCCGTTCTGCTGCACTTCCTTCGCGAGGCCGTCCCAGTCAAAGTGGAGTTCGGGCATGATCTCCTGGTGCTCTTCCGCGAGCTGTACCTGGAGTTTGCCTTGGGCGTAGCGGGAATTTTTGAACTCCGCGAAGGAGCCGTGCTCTTTCGCCAGCTGCATGCTGGATTTCAGGGCTTGATAATAGATTGTTTCCTGAATGCGGGCGGAGGTCTCTCGCGCCTTTGAGGAGACGAAGGGAAGCTTCATTTTAAAGAAGGCATCCTGGAGGCCCATGATGCCCAGGCCCACGGGGCGCCATTTCTCGTTCGAGTTTTTGGCTTCGCCGGTGGGGTAGTAGTTGATGTCGACCACGCGGTCCAAAAACTTGGTGGCGGTGTTCACTACTTTGCGGAGCATATCGTAGTCAAACTGCCCGTCGGCCTTCACGAAGGCGGGCAAGTTCACCGAGCCCAGGTTGCAGACGGCGGTTTCGTTGGCATTGGTGACCTCGAGGATCTCGGTGCAGAGGTTCGAGGAATGGATCACGTTTCCGGCCTTGGAGGTCTGGGCCGAGCGGAGATTGGCTTTGTCTTTGAAGCACATCCAGCCGTTGCCGGTTTCCGCGAGCGTCTGAATCATGCGCGCGTAGAGGGCACGGGCGGACACTTTTTTATGCGCTTTGCCGGCGCCTTCCGCGGCCTGGTAATTTTTATCGAACACTTCTCCGTAGCAGTTGAGCAGCTCGGGGCACTCACTCGGGGAGAATAGGCTCCATTCCTCATCGCGCTCCACGCGTTGCATAAAGAGATCGGGGATCCACTGGGCCAAATTCAAGTTATGCGTACGGCGCTCTTCCGAGCCCGTATTGTTGCGGAGGTCGAGGAAGGTTTCGATGTCCGCGTGCCAGGGTTCGATATAGACCGCGGCGGCGCCCTTGCGCTTGCCACCTTGGTTTACCGCATGCACGGAGGAGTCGAATACTTTTAGGAAGGGCACGATGCCGTTCGAGAGGCCGTTGGTGCCTTTGATCAAGGAGCCGGAGGCGCGCACGGGCGTCCAGTCGATGCCGATGCCGCCCGAAAATTTGGAAAGACGGGCGCAGTCGGTGATGGATTTGTAAATGCCGTCCAGGGAGTCGTCGGCCACGGTGAGCAGGTAGCAGGAGCTCATCTGCGGGTGGCGGGTGCCCGAGTTGAAGAGGGTGGGGGTCGAGGGCATATAGAAGAACTGCGAGGTGATCTCGTAGAGCTCAATGGCCTCCTTCACATCCCGGGAGAGACCCAAAGCCACGCGCATATACATCCACTGCGGGCGCTCGATCAGTTTACGTGTCTTGGGATGGCGGAGGAGGTAGCGGTCGGCCACGGTTTTGAGGCCGAAGTATTCGAAGTTGTCGTCGCGCTCGTGGCGGATGGCGAAGTCGATGGCCTGGGAGTTGCCCTTCACGAGCTCGAGCACGTGGCCGTTCACCAGGCCATGCTCGAAGGCGGTTTCGATATAGTCGGAGAATACACGGTCGCGGCCGACTTCTTTCTTGATGCCTTCGGCAAGCATGCGGGCGGCGGCCTTGGAGTAGTTGGGCTCATCGGCCATGAGCATGACGGCGTTGGAGATGGACAGCTGGTCGAGCTCCTCAGTGGTGCTATTGTTGTGTAGGCCGGCGATCGTGCGCTTGGCGATCTCAATGGGCTCGACGTTGCTCAAACCGCGGCAGGCGCGGTTTACGGCATCGAGGATCTTCTCCATGCGTACGATTTCCCGAGTTCCATCTCTTTTTACGACTTCCATCATGGTGTGGCCTTCCTCCGAGGATAAAACAATCCCTTCGAGGCCCAATTGGGGCCCCGCGTGATTGCGGCAGTCCGATATTTATTCCCCTCAACGACGCTTCACCGACACAAAAAAACCCCGACCTGCCGGAGCAGGCGGGCTCTTTACGTGGGCGGATGAATGCGCATCAACGCTACCAAGATCCAACGTAGGGCGACTGGACTCTCACAACTTTCGTTATGAATTCGTCGAGTTTTGTTTACGCTTCCGTGTGTAACTCGCATCCTCGCGCTCCCAACACTTTATCCTTGTGTCAGTGCCGGCCTTGTTCCCTCTACGCCGGCTTAGCCATACCGCTGGTGGTAGTGTCTATATAAAAACGCTACCGATTGTGGTGTTTGCTGTCAATGAAACCTTAAAAATCTTTTTATGCTGGGATGCACGGAAAATAAGTACGCTGTTTTTTCACATTTTTTTCACAAGTCTTACCTGGATACCGGTGGGTGTATGTGGATGAAATCGAACCTTACAGGGATATCTCTGAAGGGGTGCGGCAACGGTCGGATAGGAAAAATTTTGTCCGGGCTGAGACGCGTCTCCCCTTGACTGGCT
>DATBTF010000158.1:0-42985 GCA_036559405.1 Bdellovibrionota bacterium | reverse complement strand
GAGATGTATATCCTTCAGCCCCATCGAGGCTTCGGAGTGACTCGAGAGCCTCCAGCCCATGCTGCCCACTACCGCGAAAATGGAAAAAATTGCCAAAATTCTATATTTCATAAGTACCTCCTAACTGAAATGACCATACCTAGCTGCAAATTCCATTCTCGTCCGGCAGTTACTCTGGCGGCTCTTTGGCTGTTTCCGCGTCCCCATTTTGCCTAGCAAGATTTGTTCGGGTTCCAATACTCCCCCCGAATGGGGCGAAAATTTTTGGGCATGCTACCGCACCTTTCCCATTCAAAAATTCTGAAACAGACGCACCCGCAGTCTGCTGCGATTGTCGGATATTCAAACAGCGAAACCAATTTTGCTTGGTATGGACATTGCACTTTGCGAAACAAAGTTTGCGGAAGAAAGAACGAGCGAATGGAAATCTCGGGCGTTCCGCGAGCAATTTAAGCAAGGAGACATTCATGATATTGAAAAATCTTACAGTTGTGTTTTTATCGCTTTTTATTAGTGCAATAGTGCCCGCAGGAGCTGCATTCGCAAATGTGCAGGCCGACCGGAATGCTGATCTAAGCCGGGCCTTTTCGTTTCTCCATGCAGTCAGTGGCGCAGCCACTGGCTTGAGTGATCTGGCAGATCAAAATGCGAAGTCAGATCTTGTCAAAGCCTATGCCCGCGCGATGTCGACTGCGAACGCGAAAATGGATGCAAGAATCCAAGTGCTCGCCCAAAAATATCGGATCGAGATTGCACCTCTTGATCCGCAAACCGAAGCGGGAAAAAGTCTCCTGGCCCGAATCAAGGGTGAAGCGGCATTGCTTAGATCTCTTGAAGGAGACGCGTACGACAAAGAGTATATGACACTTGTTACCAATACCCAGCAAAGCGCCATTCGTTTCCTGGAATCCCGTAAAAACTTGTCCCCGGATAATGAAGTGCGCGCCTTCATTGCTGACCTGATAACCATTGTGCAGAACCGATTGAAAACGGCCCAGGAAGTCCTAGCAAAAGTCTACGCCGACGATTTCTAAATGCTGTTCTTCCTCCTTGCCTGCCATTAGGCGAGGAGGAAGACCAATTCCTTGAGAGCCTCGACTATCGTCAAATCGAACTCGTGACGATGCCGGATCAGCCCGCCCGGAGCGAGCGGAACTCTCCTGAGATCGCTTCGATCACGGCGAGGGTGCGGTCGATCTGGGCTTCCGTATGAAGCGCCGTGATCCCGAACCTCAACCCGCACTCGTTCGGAGGCACCACGGGAAAAGCGCGGATCCCCGCCACCACTCCCCGGGCGAACAGGCGCTCGGCCGTCCACGCGAGGTCCTCGAGTGCCCCGATCTCCCAGAAGACGATGGGGAAATAAGCATTGTTTTGCACCTGGAGCCCGAGCGCTCGGAGCCCCTCCACGAACCGCCGCGTGAGAGCGTGGATGCGAAGACGCGCCTGATCCCCTTCCGAATCGTTCAAATCAAGCGCCGCTTCCACCATGCCCATCACGAACGGAGGGAGAGGAGCGGAGTAGATGTACTGCATGCAGTTTTCGCGGAGCGATTCCTCGTACTCCAGAGGAACGGTCACGAAAGCCGTATGGGTGCAGAAGGCTTTCCCGAGGCTGGCGACATAGAAAGTACGGGAAAGGTCTCCGCCCGCGAACTCCACTACCCCACCGCCTCCGCGCCCGAACGGAGCGTCGGCTCCCGGATCCTTGCCCAGGAGGCCGAAGCCATGGGCATCGTCCACGAGCAGCCAGGCGTCGTAGCGGCGGCAGAGCTCCTGCAGCTCGCGGATCGGGGCGTACTCGGAAGAGATGCTGTATACCCCGTCCACGCAGATCAGTTTGGGATGGGTGTCCTTATGCTCCTCCAGGAGCTTCTCGAGATGGGAAACGTCCTGGTGGCCGAACTTCACCAGCCCCGCGCCGTGGTCACGCGCGAGCCGGCATGCCTCCCACACCACCGTATGCACCTTCTGATCGCAGAAGATCATTCCCTTCTTCGCGATCGCGGGAATGATGGAGAAATTCGTCACCGTGATAGTGTGGGAAAGGATGGTTTCCCGCCCGCCCGTCATCCGGCAAAGGCGCTTCTCGATCCCGGAATAGAGCTCGGAGTCGATCTCCAGGCGCGACCACCCGGAAAGCGATCCCCACTCCTGGTGGCGACTCAGGCCAAGCTCCGCGAAACGGGGATGGAAATCCCATCCCAGGTAGTTCGTGGTGGCGTAGTCGAGGAATTCGCCCCGGGGGCCGCGCAAGGCGCGCCCGCGCTGCTCGAGCACCTGCTGGTGGCCCAGGTTTTTGCCGCTCAGGAAGTAAAGCTGGTTTTTCTGCTCTTTCTTCATCCGTCCTCCAAGGACCAGCGCCGCTACGCGGCCTTCTTCAGGCGGTTACGCTTCTTCTCGCCGCGCGCGAGGTCTTCGAAAATCTGGATCTTCTGGAGCTCTGTGGTGCCGCCGAAAAATGTAAGGGCCTGCAGATCGCGGTACACGCGCTGGGCGTGGCTGCTGAGGAAAACACCCTCGAAGCTCATGGTCTCGAAAGCGTTCTGCACGGCCTTCGGGGCTTCGGTGTTCAGGAAGGTCTTGAGCACGCAGAGCTCGATCGCCGCCCGTTCCCAGCTTTTGCCCGATCCGGTGATCTCGAAAATGTGCCCAAGCAGGGCTTCGAGGCGCACCCGGGCTGAGCGCAGGTTCACAATTTTTTCCTGGAGATACTGGCGCTCGAAGGTGGTCTCGCGGGCGAGCAGGCGGGAAACCACGCCATCCTCGAGTCCGGCCAGGATCCCGGCTACCAGGACCCCGAGGTAAAACCGCTCGGTATGGAGGCAATGCCGGAGAGCGAAGAAGGCGCGCGGGAGCTCCCGCTCTTTCCGGTTCAGCAGGAGTCCGCTCGTTCGCATGCTCCCCACCACGCCGGTGCGGAACGAGGCGAACTGGTCGTGCAGGCGCGTCTGCTCGATTTCTTCGCCTTCGAGAAGGTAAAGGCGAATTTCCTTTTCATCGTTCCAGCAGGAAACAAAGGCCAGGCCTGCGAACGAAAGGTTGTTGGCGCAAGGCTTGAAGGCTTCCACGCGCAGGTGCCCGTCGGGCTCGGCCGTAACGTGCGAGCGCATCTTCCGGAGGTCGCTGCCGCTTCCCTGTTCGGCATTGCAGATGGTGCCCACGCGCGCGCCGCTTTGCAGCTGCGGCAGGTACTTCTCTCTCTGCTCCGGAGAGCCGAACGTGGCCAGAAGGTCGGTGGCGATCGCGAAGTGAGCGCCCAGGCTGGAGCAGAACGGCAGGTCGAGGCTGCCCTTCCCGAGGCCGTAGACGATGGAGTTGGGCTCCACGTAACTTTCCCCGCCTCCTTGTGCGCCCATCTCGATCAGACGGGTCCAGACCGCGCGATCGAAAGTCGCGCTCGCGTCGCGTGCTGCCACGGAAGGCAGCAGGAGATCACGCCCCACCCCTTCCCAGTGGCGTACCAGTTTTTCATCGAGGAACTTCACCTTGCTTCACGTATCGGAAACCAAAGAACTTTTATTGAAAAAGATGCGGATCCCTCAGGTACGCGGCGCTAGGGTCGAAGGGCGCGGAACATATCCGTTTTCCGGTAACGGCTGTGCACGAGCTCGAAGAGGGACGTTTCCGCCCCCGCGAGGGCCAGCGAGGCCTTCTCCCCTCCCTGGAGGTTCGCTTCCGGAAGGCCGGGGATCGGCTTCACGGCTCCGTCCCCAGCCACGGGCAGCGGCTGAAGCTGCGGATTCGAGGCCAAAAGGTTCTCGGGGGTTCCCTCTGGGAGAGCTGTAGCCGAGACCGAAGCGGGACTCCGCCCAGGCGCGGTACCCGCTCTTCCGGCCGCTTCCTTGAGCTCGAGGTCCATCTTCCCAGGGTCGGATGGCATGTTCCAGATCAGGGATCCCACGGAAGATTCCGGCACTTCCGGCACTGGTTTCGCTCCCGCTCCTCCCGTCGGAGGGGCCGCATCCAAGGTTCGCTCGAACGATTCCAGGATCGCCGCCTTTTCACCCCTCGGCCCAGGGCGAGACCGGGTGATCGTGCTGCGATCCGGCGGCGCCCCAGGCTTACCGGTTCCTGCATTGGCAAAACCAGGCCGGGAAGCCCTCGAGGATCCGCCTGTGGCGGCCAGCGCCGCCCGCTTTCTCGCATCTTCCTCCACTCCCGTCACATCGCTTAAGCCGTTCTTCGCGCTTCCGGAATAGCCAGCGGCGCCCCTGGCGCCTGATGCCGGAGCGGGTGCAATCCCTCCGGCAGCCACGGGAGCGAGCATCTCGGTCACGGATAGGCTGCCGCAGTCGTCGGCCCGGCTATTGTTCGCGGCCTTGAACGCAGTCAGCCGGGATCTCACGTCGCTGATGCTGGTTTTCAGATCGTTCGTGGCGGACTGCGAGGCCTTGGACGTGAGCGCGAGCTTATCGAGGAACTTGTTGATAAGCGCCGTACAGCCGATTTTTTCCACTTTAAACGAGGGAAGGTCGATGATGGGCACGGCGGTGGAAGCGAACTGGGAGAATTGCTGGTCGATCACCTGCAAAGACCTCTCCGTGCGCACGATGCGGGTCTGGGTCTCGCTCGCCACGCTCCTGAGCGAGCCGTCGCACCTCCCGTTCCCCTCCATCGGCTTCTGCACGTCGCGCATCAGGCTCGTCACCTCGCTCGAGGAAAAAGCCTGGTACGAGCTGCCTGCCTCCTGGAATTTGCCTAGTTTTTTCAGGAGGCCGGAGTCGGCCACGCAGCCGCTCTCTTCAAGCTTCTGCGCCAGAATAAGGGCGTTCGTGAGATGCAGCTGGAGCTCGGCCGCAGACAGGTTGATCGGTTTCGGCGGTAGAAAGCCGGAGAAGGCCGGCGGGCACGCGCCAAGGAGCACGGCTAAGACGCAAAGGAGCCGGGTTCCCGCTCCCGCGGGAATGCAACGCTCGATCTGGTTCCTGGTGCACACGGCGTAGTCCGCCCCCTTAAGGCTTATCGGCCAAACCCTCCCCGCCCCTATAGCTTTCGCAGGCCTAGCTCAAGGATTCCACGGCTCCCGCCGATAATGTTCTTGCAGGGATACCCTGCCACTGTATCCGTTTGGAGAGGGGCGCATTCATGAAGCTGTTTTTACTCATCGTCGCCGCTTGTTTCCTTCTGCCCGCTGCCGGGTTTGCGGAGGAAGAGAGCAAAGGTAAGTGCATAGCCAAGGGCCGGGCTTCCTTTGACACGAAATGTTTCAGTAAAGACTTCCAGAAGGACGAAAAAACCTGCCTGAGCGGGAAAGACGGCACCTCCTGCGCCTGGGACGCGAAGCGCCCGGAAGAAAATAAGGGAGAGGACGGCTCTGAGCCTCCTCCGCAAGGCAACGGCGGCGCGAGCGGCCGCTGAACGAAGCGCCTAAGCTAGTCTGCGCCTAATTCCGATACCTTTTGATGCGTTCCGCAAGAGCAGAGCTGCGTCTTTTTCTCGGGGCTTTGTCCCTCTGCACCTTCTCTTCCGCCGCTCACGCTCTTTCCGCGCCTAAGGAAGCCGACCTCTCTTACTGCCGGGGGGAGGTGTTCCACGCGACGATCGAGATCCGGAGCTCCGTGCTGCTCGCCGAAAAACTTCTGCCCGCCTCCTCCGAAGAGAGAAAAAAGCTTTGGCCTGCCGCAGCCCGGGAGCAGCTCCTCTTCCTCCGCCGTTTCCCGGTGGAAGGGAGCGGGAAATGGCTGCGTTTCTTTTCCCAGCATTATACCGAGCCGGAAATCGAGATCCTCGAAGAGAGCGCGGCCGTTTACCCGTTCAGCGTCCCCGCCTTGGACCAAGCCGAGAGCCTTTTCGGAGAGACTTCCGCCTACGTGAAAAGCGCGGTGGCCGCCGCATCGCTAAAGGCCGGCGAACCCGCCCGCCAAGTGAAATTCCGCGCGCTGGTGCCAGCCAGCTTTTGCACGCGGGCGAAGAAGTTCCCGCGCTCTTTTTCGATCGAGCTCCCGAAGGATCCCTATCTCGCCTATTGGATGGTGCCCGCCACTGGCCGGGTGGAGATGACGTTCAGCCGCCTCAAGGCAGCCGCGCCTCCCTGCGTGGACGAGGAATTCATCGACGTGCGCGCTCCGAACTATCTTTGGTACTTCTGGAAGCCGAGGCGCAAGGAATGCTTAAGAAGCGCCACAGCCAGGAGTGCTATCCTCCGAGCCCCGGCGAAGGTGATCGAATCCGCGCCGCTGCGCAATTCCCGCGAGGCTGTGTTGGCGCAAACGCGAACGGCCGGAGCCGAGCCCGGGCCGAAAAAAGCCACGTTGATCTTCGGCTGGATCGCCACCCAGGCAGCACCCGAATCCGAGAAAGAGCGCCTCCTCCGCTGGATCGAAAGCTGGAAGGCAGGCACGCAGGGCATCTATCCGAGCGGGGACTTCTCCAGCTATTCTCTCGTAACTTTTCTCAACCGCCTGGGCCGGTCTTGGACCGTTACCGCTCTCGATGCGGGTGAAAAAGACAAGATCGAGTTCACCCTGTCCCATCCCGCGAGGCATGAGATTCGCGTTTTCTGGGGGCCTACCGACGTGCTTTCCTCCACCCATACGCCCAAGCACTGGCCGGTTTTGCTCGAAGCCCTACGCAGCTCCGATTTCGTGCTCTACACGGGCCACTCGGGCTTGGGCGAGAACCTGAATTGGAAACGCTACTTCCCTAAGGAGAATTTTCGCACGGGAAAAGCGGAGCAGATGATCATCTTGCTCAGCTGCAGTGCTCTCTCCTACTTTCCTCCCGAACTTTTCGTGCACGACGGGAACGACGCCCTGAAGCGAACCGTGGTCTACAACGGGAATGATTCAAATTTCGTGGGCCGCACGGTTTCCTTCCTGATCGCAGGATTCTTCGGCGACCGCGAAAAGAACTCGAAAGCCAGCAAGGACCCGAACGACGACTTCCTCATCTTCCGGAAATGGAGCCGCTGAGCTTGCGCCAGCCGTCGCGGAAGAGGCCAGCCCAGCCATGGAAAACGTACCGAAAAGGATTCAGCCCCGACGGCTGATCCGTGAGCCCGTATTGGATCTTCACACCCGGGATCTCCCTCTGCAATGTGCCGAAGGCGTAGTCGAAGATCATCAGGATCCCGCCGAAGTTCTTGTTGATGTACTCGGGATTTTTCCCGTGGTGCACGCGGTGGAGCGAGGGAGTGTTGATCAGGTATTCCAGCGGCCCCAGTCGGCGCACTACCTCCGTGTGGATGTAGAACTGATAGCTCAAAATGACCGCCAGCACTTTCAGCAGCTCCATCCAAGGGAATCCCAGCCACACGAAGGGAATCGTGAAGATCCAAAGCCCGCCCACGAGGGCGAACCAGCCGTTCCGGTTGCCGGCGAAGTAGTTGAGCTCCACCGAGGAATGATGAACAGAGTGATCGGCCCAGAACCAGCGGAAGTGGTGGGCGGAGTAATGGGCCATGTAGAAGATGAATTCCCCGGTGAAATAGTAGAGCAGGTACCACTCCCATCCCGGCCCCGAGAGGTGGAACAAGGAGTGCTTTTCCAATCCCCGAAAGAAGTAAAACTGGAAATAGAACAGCCCAATGGCGGCGACCATCTCTCCCAGCGCGATCGGGGTGCTGATCAGGCCCTCCCGCCAGGCGAATTTCCCGCGGAGGAACAGCCGGCAGTATAGCCATTCCGCCAGGATTGCCTGGAACATCACCAGCACGGGGAGCGCCACCCCCGCGTACCAGTTGTCCTTGATGTAAGCGAATACGCCCATTCCCTTCTCTTCGGGACTCTCCCCTCAGGAGTTAACGGCCACTCACACGGACCCCGGTGAACCTAAGCCGTAATTTCCCGGGAACCCTTTATCGTCTTAGAATAAGGAAACGCATGTTCACGGTGGATCTTCGCTCCCTCTCCCTGTTCCGTATCGCACTATCCGCAGGATGGATCTGGATGCTGCTCATGAAAGTGGGGGTGTATTCGGCCTTCCATTCCGAGCAGGGCGTTTTCACGACGGAGCTCGCGCGGGTTCTGATGCCGAATTCCTGGTTCCTCTTCCCGCACCTTTGGTTTGCAAACGACGTCTACCAAGCCTTCCTGTTCGGAGCCGCCTTTGTCTCCGCCCTCTTTCTATTGACGGGAGCCTATACCCGCGTGGCGGCCGCCTTCTGCTGGATCCTTTGCGTTTCCACCATGGCCCGCATGGAAGTGATCGAGGTGGGGATGGAGGAATACCTCGCCCATTTTCTGTTTCTCCTGCCTTTCCTGCCTTGCGGCAGCTTCCTTTCTTGGGACGCCTATCGGCGCACCGGCTCTCTCCTCCCTCGCTACCCCACCACGGATTTCCGCTCGCCGTGGAGCGCGGCCTTCCTCGTTTCCCTCTGCCTCCTCTATTTCACGGCGGGATTCCTGAAGGACGGGATCACCTGGCAGAACGGAAGCGCGATGCGTTTCGTCCTCTCTTACCGGCAGATGACCACCGAAGCCGGGCGGTTTCTCCTCCAGTTTCCCGAGTTGTTGAAAGCGTCCACTTATTTGGTACGCTGGTGGGAACTCCTCTTCCCCTTTCTCTTTCTGCTCTCCTACCGGGCCCCCCGGCTGCGAACCGCCGTTCTCCTCGGCACGATCGGGCTCCACGTGGGAATCGCCATCTTCATGGAGCACCTGCTCCTGCCCTATCTCTGCATCGCCGGCCTGCTCGGCGCCTTCCGCCGTGAGCAGTGGGTGCTCCTGAAGCGGGCGTTCCGCCTATCGGGCGAGGGCCGGGTGCGCGCGGAGCCGCCGGCCGAGCCGCGGAAATGGGCGCTTTCCAACCTAGCCGCACTCGGATTCATCGCCTTCATGCTGGTGGCTTTTTCTTCGGAAAACTTCCTGCAGCGCCCCCTGCTCGGCAAGGTCGGCGTCGAAATCCAAACTTATCTGCGGCTGCAGTACCAGTGGAAGTTCTACAACATCAACCCGCCTTTCGACGACGGCGAGTGGCGCATCCATGGATCGCTTGAGTCAGGGCGGGAGGTGCAGCCGTTCCTGCCTCTGCTCGATCCTTCCACGCAGCACTTCGCGAACCCTTACTGGTTCGTATTTTCCGTGACCCTGCGCCGGTTCAACGATCCCCACCTCACCGAACGCTTCGCCCGTTTCATCTGCCGCGAGTGGAACCACCAGAACGAAGACAAGCTCCGCGCCCTGCAAATCGCCTATCTCGAGATCAACCTCTGGAACGGACGCAAAACTTACCATCCCTACTTCGAGGGGAGCTGCCCGAACTAATAAAGAATGGTGGGAGCCTCTGATTGCACTGCCCAGATCACCATTTTCCGAAACCCCAAAGCGAGTTGCCCGAGCACGAAGTGCGAGGGATTGTTTGAGCTTTGGGAGTTTCGGAAAATGGTGCCCAGAGACAGAATCGAACTGCCGACACACGCCTTTTCAGGGCGTTGCTCTACCGACTGAGCTATCTGGGCACGTCATGAGAACCATGACCGCTGAGAAATGAATGGATTAGAACTATCAGACCCGCGTGGAAAAGACTAGGCGTGACTAGGCCTTCTTTTTCCCCTTGGACTTCTCATTTTGCGGGCTCGCGTCAAACGCTTCGCCGCGCGTCAAACGCGCCCAAAGCAGGTAGCAGCCGTAGGCCACCATGGTCACGCTCAGCAGCTGGCCCATCGTGAAGGGCCCGAGCACATAGCCCACCTGCACGTCGGGCTCGCGGAAGAACTCCATCGAAATCCGGAAGGCGGCGTAGAAGAGCAAAAAAGCCGCCGACGTCACGCCCACGTTCGGCTTGCGTCTCCACACGAGCTGCAGAAGCACGAAGAGCACAGGTCCTTCGAGAAACGCCTCATACAATTGCGAAGGATGGCGCGGCAGGGAGCCGGCATTCGGGAACACCATGCCCCAAGGCACGTCGGTCACGCGGCCCCAGAGCTCGCCATTGATGAAGTTGGCGATGCGTCCGAGACCCAAGCCCACGGGCGTAGCGAGCGCCAGCACGTCGGTGAGACGGTTCCACTTGAGCTTGTATTTGCGCGAGACATAGAGCGCGCCCAGGACCACGCCGAGCAATCCTCCGTGGAAGGCAAGGCCGCCGTGCCAGATGGCGGCGAACTCCCACCAGGGTCCTTCGAGCGTGCCTTTCAAGTTGTAGAAGAGCACATAGACGATGCGCGCCGTAACGATCAGTCCGAGCACGAGGGAGGCGAGCACGGAATCTGCCTGCTCTTCCGACGGTAAACCGATCCAACGCGCATGCTTCTTAAGAAGACGGAAGGTGTAGAGGAATCCCAGCAGATACATCAAGCCGTACCAGCGTGGCTGGATCGGGCCGAGGTGGAAGATCACGGGATCGATTTGCGGATACGTAAGCATACGGCTACCCTTGGAAGTCTATGATCGCAGCCCGCTTTTTGCCACTGATTTCCAGTCTCTTCCTTTGCACACACGCCTTAGCATTCGCTCCGTCTGGAAAGGAATGGCTCACGATCGCCTCGCCCCACTTCCGCGTGCACCACACCCCTGAATTGGAGGGTTACGCCCGCGCGCTCACCGAATCTTTCGAGCGCTCGCTGCCGGAAATCGAGAAGCGGCTGAACTGGAAAGCGCCCGAAGCGATCGACGTGGTCGTGATGGATCCCTCGGATAGCGCCAACGGCCTGGCGATGAACTATCCCAACACCCATATCGAGCTCTTCGCCTCGCCCTTTCCCTCCGACTCTCCTCTTTCCTACTATGTGGACTGGGCCAACGAGCTCGCCACCCACGAGCTCACGCACATCATAGCTAACGACACCACACTGGGATTTTACAAAACCCTGCGTTCTGTTTTTGGCTCCTGGGTGAAGCCGAATGGCCTGCAGCCCACCTGGATCACCGAGGGCCTCGCGGTATTCGAGGAAACCTCGCTTACCTCCGGCGGACGTGGACGCTCTCCGATGCTGGAAGCCCTGCTTCGCGAAGCCGTACGCGAGGGTGTGCTGAACAGCTCCAGCTACTCTTCCATCGATCGCCTGAACGACGGTGTTCCGTGGTGGCCCGCCGGCAATACGCAGTATCTGCTGGGCTACACCATTCAGGCATTGCCGTCGAAGAAAACGCCCAACCTGCCCGGCAAGCTGAGCTACGAAAATGCCGGCATCATGATCTTCTCCCCCAATAGCGCGCTCGAAGGGGTGAATGGAGAAGTGTGGGCGGATGTGTGGAGCGGGGCCACGGCACAGCTGCGCTCGCGCTATGCACAGCCCGTCGGCAGCGCGCTTGATTGTCGTCTCACGAATAGCGGGGCGCATACGGGCGGGCAGGCAGTTTCTTCGGACGGCTGGATCTACTTCTCCGAGGAAGACTGGGACCGCGGCTACCACCTTTCGCGCGTTCGCGCGGATGCAAATTGTAATGACTATTCCGTGGAACGCCTGGAACGTAAGCGCTACTCCGGCCCCACACAGGTAGCAGCTTCGCCCGACGGTTCCGTGGTGGCCTATAGCGCCTTCGACACCGGCTTTGAATCTCTATATAGCGATATCTATCTGTGGCGCGAGAAGGGCGGCAGGTCGCGCTTGACCACGGACGAGCGGGCCCGCGACCCCGCGTTCCTGGACAACTCCAACCTCCTCTTCGTGCGCGCCAATGCCGACATCAGCGAAAGCATCGTGCAAAGAGAGATCGGCAAGGACGAAGAGAAGATTCTGTTCACCGCCAAGCCGCTGGAGCGGGTCTCGGGACTTACGTCGCGCGACGGCCGCATCCTCTTTTCCCTGCATGCGAACAACGGGCATGAAAAGGTCATGGAACTTTCCGGCGGCAAGGCCTCCGCTCTTCTGGGAACCGTGGGCAGCGGCAAGGAGTTCGAGCGCAATCCCTTCATCGCTGCCGACGGCTCTGTTTATTTCGCTGCCAGCTATGGGAAGGAGCCGCAGGAGATCTACCGCATTCCCCTCCCCTCCCACAAAGCCTCGCGCGTGATCGCTTCGCGTTCGGGATATCTGGACCGGCCTACTGTGCTTGCCGACGGCAAAACGGTGGTGGCGCAGGATTACGGACTGCGCGGACTCGACCTAGTGCGCGCCCCCTTGCCATCCTCGCCGCTACCGCCCGGCAACCCGCCCCGCGAAGACCTGCACGAGTTCCTGACCGGAGAGTCGCCCCGCACCCTCGCTCCCTCTGGCATCACCCTGCCCGCCTCTGTTCCTTATAGCGCCACCGGCACCACCGGAACCTCGCTCTGGCCGCAGTACTGGTTCCCCGAGATCGCGGCCGCCCGCGACGGCCTGCTCGTCGGTGCCAGCACCAGCGGCAACGACGCTCTCAACTATCACCGCTACTTCCTCGCCGCCCAGTACGACAGCCGCGCCAACTTCCCCTGGTACCGCGCCTACTACCACAACCGCATCTACACCACGAACTTCCACTTCGAGGCCTACCAGAGCAACAACTACTTCAGCAGCACCCGCACTTCGAACCGCAACTCGCTCTATTCCGTCGACGCCAGCTTCCCTCTTTGGGACTTCACGCTCGCCTTCGGCACCGCCTATCGGGAGAAGCGCCTGTTCGCAGGCAGCTCGAAGAACACCTTCGTCTTCCAGACGATCGACATCGACCGCTCGGGCAGCACGCCCTCCGCCATCGCCCCCAACTGGGGCGCGGCCTTCAACAACTTCATCGCGCTCTACCCCGCCTCCCGGGGCGAAACCACTTTCGTCGATGAGCGCCCCCAGCTGGCAGTCTATTGCCGTGGCCTGCTTCCCTCGCATAGCGTGAGCTTGCACGGCTCGGCCGGCTTCAGCACGAACCGCTTCCTCGCTTCCAACTACTACCAGGGCGGCGGCGCCTCGCCCCTGAACGATTCTTCCTTTATCGTGCGCGGCTATCCTTCCGACACCCTCTTCGGCCAACAAATCGGCACGGCCAACCTGGCCTATACCCTTCCGCTGGCGCAGATCCACCATGGCACGGGCACCGCTCCGTTCTTCCTCGACACCTTCGGTCTGCGGCTGATGGGCGACGCCGGCACCGCGAACTACCTCGGCACCTATTCGGGGGGCCGCTTCCAGGGCTATGAGGCCGCACGCTTCGGCAAAAATATGATTTACGGAATGGGCGCGGACTTCCTGGTCGACGGCAGCGTGTTCTATCACATCCCCATTTCCATCTCTGCCGGACTGCATAAGGGCACGGAAAAGCGCTTCGGGGGCGAGTCGATGTTTTTTCTCGGCATCAATATGGGAATCAACCGCGGAACGCTGCGCGCCCGCCCGCAATCCGCGCTCTGAGCGAAGCAAAACCGCGCACCGACAATCTCCAGTTCTGTAATCCCGCTCTCTTCCTCTCCTCCTCCCCGGCCGTGGACTGGCAAGCCTCCTGCGCGGACTCAACCGCGCGCAAAGGAGCCAGCAATGAGCAAAGGTAATGTGAACAAGATCATCCTCGTGGGAAACCTCGGGCGGGAACCGGAACTGAAGTACACGCCCAAAGGGCAGGCTGTGCTGCACATCTCGCTAGCCACGAACCGCGAATTCAAGACGGCCGAGGGAGAAGCCAAGAAGGAAACCGCCTGGCATAAGGCGGTGATCTGGGGAAAGCGGGGCGAGGCCTGCGCCAAATATTTGACGAAGGGTTCGCGCATCTACATCGAGGGCGAGCTCCGCATGAACAAATGGACGGATAAGGAAGGAAAGCCGCGCTCGACCCCGGAAATTCACGTGAGCGACATCCAAT
This sequence comes from Bdellovibrionota bacterium, assembly GCA_036559405.1. Taxonomy (GTDB): domain Bacteria; phylum Bdellovibrionota; class UBA1018; order CAIPTA01; family CAIPTA01; genus JAKFYM01. Next base: position 29,336 of record DATBTF010000158.1, on the reverse strand, counting down.
TTCTTGGCGGAACAAAGCCGTCGGGAATGAATTCCGATTCCGTGGAAGAGCCCGTGCTCACTCTTTCTCACTGACTAAGAAATAAACACTAAACCCCCGTCCTGGGTGCGCCGAAATGCATGTAATGGATTTCTTACGCACTCAGGAGGAGGAAGTATGAAGAAAAAAAATCAAAAAACCGGTGACTACAGTCTGGCCCACGTTCTCTACCAAAAACTCGGGAACGATTGGTACGCCTTCACGGAAAAAGACGGCGACTGCTTCATGACCAAGGTGGATGCAGAAGTGGCGGAAGCCACTGCGCCTTCCGCCGCTCAGGAAGACGACCAGAGACAGACCCGCAAGCGCTCCCGCGCTGCCTAAGCAAACGAGGATTCCATGTCCGGGCCAAAGTGCCGCAAACCCGCCGCCGTTCCGCTGAAAAGCCCGAAGGCGAAGGACCCTCTACGCTCGGTGAAAATCGAGGCGGAATATCTTCGCGAAAAGTTGCAGAAGTCCGTGATCGACAACCCCCAGGCAGCCAAGAAAGCCGCGCTCTTGATTGGGTTGTGGATTGAAGGCAAAACGGCGAAGCGGAAAAAAGCCGCCTAGAACTTCACGTTCACCAGGTTCAGCTTCAGCTCCGGGCGCTGCTCGGTCTTCGCCATGAGAAGGTTCGCGGGAGGAGCGAATTTATTATAGCTGCTGAAATCCTCGTAGGTATCCGGACCCTCATAGGGAGCGGGCCCGGCCGAGGTGCTGATCACATAAATCCCCAGCAGAATTCCCGCATACATCCCCAGCGAACCAAACATGAAGATGTTCTTTGTATTCTTTTTGAAAACCTGGCTGGCCAATCCCACCACCAGCCCGCCTCCGAAGCCGTAAAGCGCGGATTTGGCTACGATCTTCAGGCGCTTGGAGGTGACACTGCTCGCAGAAGGTTCCTCCGCAGCGGCAGCGGCGCGAGCGATATTTACCTGGCAGAGGAGAACCGTGAACACCAGCAGACAACTCAGGAATTTTCTCACTTTCGCCTCCTCTAGAAATTGTAATGGAGGGCGGAGAAGCCTTCAATCTCTCAAAAAAAGCCCCCGTCGAAACACTGGCTTACACGGCCTTGTGTGACATAGACAATTTCCAATCGCATCTCGGCCGGGCCGTATTCAGGGTAGCGGTTCAGAAAGGACCGCATGGCCGTTCGCAGCTTCCGTTTCTTTTCTTTCCAGTACGGTTCCCAAGCTTCACCCTCGGGAAAAACCTTCCGGCTCTTCACTTCGACAAATACCAGCTCGAAAATGCGGTCATTGATCAAAACGAGATCAATCTCCCCGCTAGGGATGCGGTAGTTGCGGGCCAGAACGGAATGTCCCAGGGATTGATAGAATTTTTCCGCGATTCGTTCCGCTTCCGCGCCTTTTTCTTTGGTGGTCTTCATGCCACCGGGAATGAAAAAACTACGCCTGAGGGAAAAGCGCCATGGCCTCGGTAACAGGCGCGAAAGTTTTCCGGTGTTCAGAACAAGGCCCAAGCTCGCGCAGAAGCGCTACATGCTTGGCGGTCGAGTAGCCTTTGTGGGCCGCGAACTCATAGCCCGGAAAGGCACGATCGAGCTCGTGCATATGTCTGTCGCGGCTTACCTTGGCCAGCACGGAAGCGGAAGCGATCGAGAACACCTTGCTGTCGCCCTTCACCACGCAGATCTCCTGGAATCCTTTTTTAAACAGGGCCTGGGCAAGAGGAAACTCCTGCGCATATTCCGAATGCCCCACGAAGAAACGCGCGTGCGAGACGAGTGGGTAATTGCCATCGACCAGAAATACAAACTTATCGGTGCCTTGATTCCGGGACTGCAACATCTGCAACGCACTCTCAATCGCCCGCGCCAGCGCCAGGCAATTCGCTTTCACGATATTCCAGCGGTCGATCTCGCTACAGGAAGCGAAGCCCACTCCGTACGCGAAGGCTTTCTCCTTCACGGGCTCAAAGCAGGCCTCGCGCTGAGCTTCCGTCATCTGCTTGGAGTCGCGTACATCTACGGGAAGAACATCGAGCGGCTCCCAGCAGGCTACGGCCGCGCACACAGGGCCGGCGAGGCAGCCGCGGCCGGCCTCGTCCACGCCGAAAACAAAAACGCCGCTTTGTTGCCAAAGCGGCGTCTCATAACTAAGGTCGGGGCGCTTCAAAAGTCCCTGCTTAGTTAACGGCCGGCTTTTCCGAGCTTTCCGTGGCTTCGACCTTCTCTTTCAGGCGGGCAGCTTTACCGGTGAGGCCGCGCAGGTAGTAGAGGCGCGAGCGACGAACATCACCGCGGCTCACCACTTCGATGTTCGCCACGTTGGCCGAGGCCACGGGGTAAATGATTTCCACGCCGATGCCGCCCGAGATCTTGCGGAGGGTGAAGGTCTTGGTGGCGCCATTGCCGCTTTTGCGGATCACTACGCCTTCCACGTACTGGATACGCTCTTTGCCACCCTCTTTGATCCGGGCGTGAACGCGAACCGTATCGCCGGAGCGGAACTCGGGCAGGTTGGTGCGGGCCAGTTTCTTTTCCACCGCTTGAACTTCTTTGGATGCGTGCATGTCGTTCTCCTTAAAAATCAAAAAACAAAAATCTAAACTCGTTCGCCCAGCAACCGGTCCAGGGCAATCGCCACTGCCGATCTTACCGAGAGGTGGTTGTAACCGCTCTCGCTCGCGGGATCGATCGGTTCGAGCACTCCATCTGCTTCCAGCAGCAGCTCGTCGACCATTCCCCAGCCGGTGCCGAACACCAGGAGCTTGGGAGATCCGCTTCGGGAGAATTCCTCCCGCGCCGCCGTCCAGCTCTTCCACTTCAGCCCGATCTCGGGTCTCCGCGCGCTGGTCATCAGCACTTCAGGTCGCTGACCTTCTTCCGCTTCGATTTCGCGAACCGCGTCTTGGAACCAAGAAACGATCTGCACTCTCTCAAAAGCTTCTGAGCGGTCGGGATTGTAGTCCCTGCCTCCCGAACCCTGCCAATGGCCGATGATCCGTTTCACTACGCCCTGCTGTTCCTCGAGAGGATTCACCAGGAAGTACTTCTTCACACCAAAGGTGCGGGAGGAGCGTGCGATATCGTGGATGTCGAGGTTCGTCACCGCTGTGGTGACGACCACTCCATTCTTATCGCGCATGGAGTGATGTAACAAAGCCACGTATACACTGCAACCTGAAGGGTCCTTAGTTACCATAGCCACCTAGGATAATCGAGGGTTATCAGGGGTGTAGCCACCCATGAGGTCAGGGCGACGAGCCTTGGTTCTGCGGAGCGCCTGCTCATGGCGCCAGGCCGCGATCTTGGCGTGGTCGCCGGAGAGCAAGATCTCGGGCACCTTCCGTCCCCGGAACTCGGGCGGACGAGTGTATTGCGGCCCTTCCAGCAGCCCTTCCGAGAAGCTCTCGGTCTCGGAACTCTGCTCGTTCCCCAGCACCCCCGGCAAAAGCCGAGTAAGGCCGTCAATCAGGGCCAGAGCGGCGATCTCCCCGCCCGTAAGCACGAAGTCTCCCAGGGAAATCTCTTCGTCCACGCATTCCTCAATGAAGCGCTCATCCACACCCTCGTAACGGCCACAGACGAGGATCAAGCGCTCCTGCTGGGGTAAGGCACTGGCCCAGATTTCCAGCAGGCTCTGGCTCAAAGGCTCGCCTTGGGGCGAGAGCAGGATGGTGCGTGCGGGAAGATTCGGATTCCTGGCCTTCGCCGCCTCCCAGGCGGCATAGAGCGGCTCCGGCTTCATCACCATGCCTGGACCGCCCCCATAGGGAAGATCGTCGGTAGTGCGGTGCTTATCCAAGGCATGCTGCCGGATCTGGTGGATATGAACGCTCAAAATCCCCTTCTCCTGGGCACGGCCGAGGATGCTGGCGTTCAAAGCGCCCGTGAAAATCTCGGGAAATAGGGTGAGCAGGTCGAATTCCATGCGGCGGTTATAGACGAGCCGCAGCGAAACGGGAAGGGAGAGGCGCTATTTATTCAATGATTTCGAGAACCGTACGCTTCTTCAGTTTGGTGGAGGCGCCGTTCAGGATGGTGCGGATGGCGCGGGCGGTGCGGCCCTGCTTGCCAATCACCTTGCCGAGGTCTTCCTTGGCCACTTTGAGCTCAATCACCGTGGTCTGCTCGCCGTCGATCGTCTTTACGTTCACTTGATTAGGGAGATCCACTAGGGCTCTCGCCAGATATTCGATGAGAGCTCTTAATTCTTCCGAAGCACCCGTACTCATAAGTCCTCCTTGAACAGCCACACAGCATCACGGGCATTCCTTGCCTGTGAAATAACGCAACGGCAAACAACAACTAATCTATTTTAGTTTGAGGCAGCTTTGAGAATTTGTACAACGGTTTCTGACGGCTGCGCGCCCTTGGCGAGCCAGCTTTTGTAGAGCTCGGAATCGAATTTCACTTTTTCTTTTGCGTCTTTCTTCGACGGATCGTAGGTGCCGATCTTGTCCAACACGGCTCCGTCACGCTTCTTCATTTTGTCCACCGCTACGATGTGAAAAAACGGGCTGTTTCTTTTGCCTCTGCGGGACAGACGAATCGTGACCATCGAACGAACACTCCTAAGTGTGAAAAAATCGAATCCGGAAGGAAGGATATAATCGCATCCACCTAGGCGCGGCAAGCGAAAACCGGGGATTTTTAGGAGGTTTTTGGTCAAATTTGCCAGCATTGCCGGACGGAGCACCTACTGCCATCCTAGGGAAACGCCAAGGAGGCCTATGCGCAGGGTAGTTTTAGGGACGATCGTACTGCTTGTGGGCACCATCGTTGCCTGCAACCGCAGGGCTGTACAGGAGACGGCCCAGGCCAAGACCGACCTCGAGCAGGTCTGCAAGACCCAACGCTCGTTTCTCCAGACGAAAAAGCTGATGAAGAAAGCGCGTGAGGCGGATCTGGCGACAGAGCGCGACCTGCATTTCCAGGCCGAGGTGAAGAGCTCTCTCGTGAAGGAAGCTTTAGCGGAAGCAAGGCGGGCCCCGGCAGGACGCAGGAGGAAAGCCCTGGATCTGGCGGCCGAAAAAGCCGGGCTGGCAGGCTGGAGCTGCCCGGAGCTGGACCGCCTCTAGCCTATTTCACCAATACGCAGCCGCGCTGCTCTCCGAAGTACTGCGCCTGGCTCGACTTCACCATGGTGAGACCGATGCCGCCCTTCACGAGCATGGCTTTGCGATCCACCTTGTAGACGAAGAGGTCCTTCACGATGGGCGGGGCTGACCAACTTTTGCAGTAGTCTTCCGGCAGCTTCATCACGAAGAGACAGGAACACGCGAGCTTCGCGCGGTAGGCGGTGCCCAGCTTCACGGTGTCTGCCTGATAGCCGGCGGCGCTTGCGAATCCAGAATGAAAAAATCCAAGTACGAACGAGATGGCAAATAGGACTGTATTCATGGCTAGCGTACTCCCGTTTCGTTGATGGCGGCGATCACGAGCTCGGCCAGCTGTTTGTCGCCGAAGTTCGTTTCGCCACGGTCGTTTGCCATGCGCACCACCACGAGATCGAGCGAGGGAATCACGACGAGAAACTGCCCCCAGTGGCCGCGGGCCACGAGAGTGTCCGCGGGGATTTTTCTGTCGTAGCTTGAGTGGAACTTCCACCAGCCGTGGCCGGGATCGTAACTATTTTTATCCTCGGGTTTGCGCTGGTAGGCCTCAGGAGCAGCGCTCACATAGGCATTCCAGTTTTCGGGAAGAAGGCGCTTGCCTTTCCACATCCCGCCCTGGGCGTAGAGCTGGCCGATCTTGGCCAGATCGCGGGCCGTGATGAAGAGAGAGCCGCCGCCAAAGTAGTTGCCGGCGAGGTCTGGCTCAAACGTGACGTTGGTGATGCCCAGGGGATTGAAGAGCATGGTCCAGGGAAGATCGGCGGCTCCCTTGCCCGCGCTTTCCTGAAGGATTCCCATCAACGCGGTGCTGTCGCCGGTGGAATAGGAATAGACCCGGCCGGGCTCATTCTGCTTCTTGTGGGAGAGAATAAAGCGGAGTGTGTTGGGGGCGCCGTCGCCATATAGCAGCTGGCCCACGGAGGAATCCGAAAAGCTGCCGCCCTCTTTGTTTTCGTAGGCCTCGTTCCACATCAAGCCCGAACTCCAGCTGGCGAAGTCGGCTATGCGGAGGCTGCAGCGGCTCTTGTCGCGGGCCGTGGCAGAGTACTGGCAGATCGAGGCATTGAGATCGATCCGCTTCGCTTCCACCAGGGCGCCCAGGATGGTGGTGGTGACACTTTTCGTTATCGACCAGGCGATATGCTTGGTGGAGGCATTTATGGGAGCTTTGTAGCGTTCGTACACCACGGCCCCGCCCTTTTGGATCACTACGCTTTCGGTGGCGAACCCTCGAGAAAATACAATTTTATCAATGCCTTGCTCCTGCGAACGCACTCCTGTGGAGTTCAAAAACAGCACAGTAAGCAGCAGAACAAGTAGAAAAATTTTGCCCATGGGATTCCTCCGAGCCGGAGGAATTAGCACGAATGCAGGGGAAAATGAAGCGCCGCGTCTACATTCCCATCATCTTCTTGAAGAGGCCCATCTTGGCGAATTGCTGCATCATTTTCTGGGCGTCTTCAAACTTGGAGACGAGGCGGTTTACGTCGGAAACCTGGGTGCCGCTGCCCTTGGCGATTCGCAAGCGCCGGTTGCCGTTGAGGATCTTGTGGTTGCGCCGCTCTTTCTTCGTCATCGAGTGGATGATGGCTTCCGTTTTCTTCATCTCACCCTCGGCATCCACTCCCTGAAGCTGGCTGAGCATTTTGTTACCGCCCGGAAGCATTTTCATAATGCCTTCCATCGAGCCGAGCTTCTTCATCATCTTCATCTGGGCCAGAAAATCCTCGAGCGTGAACTGGCCCTTGCTCATCTTGCCCACGCTGGCCTTGGCTTCGTCCTCCGAGATGGCTTCCTGCGCCTTTTCCACTAACGAGAGCACATCCCCCATGTCGAGGATGCGCGAGGCGAGGCGGTCGGCATGAAAGGGCTCTAGCGCGGAAACGCCCTCGCCCAGTCCCATGAACAGGATCGGCAGGCCGGTGAGGAATTTGATGGAAAGCGCGGCGCCGCCGCGGGCATCACCGTCGAGCTTGGTGAGAATCACGCCGCTGAGCGGGGTTTTGGCGTGGAAGGCCTGGGCCACGTTCACGGCGTCCTGGCCGGTCATGGAATCGGCCACAAAGATGGTGGCGTAGGGATCGAGAGCGGCGCGCACCTCGGCGATCTCGCCCATCAATTCCTCGTCGATCGCCAGGCGCCCGGCGGTATCGACGATCACCAAGTCGGCGACGCGCTTTTTCGCTTCGCCCATGGCGTCGCTCACGATTTGTTTCAGTGGTTTGCTCAGATCACTGTCGTAAAAATCGAGATCGGCCTGCTTGGCGAGCACGCGCAGCTGCTCTTTGGCGGCCGGGCGGCGCGGGTCGCAGGGTACCAACAAAACTTGTTTTTTCTCTTTCTTCTTGTAGTAGAGGCCGAGCTTGGCGGCGGTGGTGGTTTTTCCTGAGCCCTGCAGGCCCACCAGGAGAATCGGGACAGGAGGGGCGGCGCGGAGCTCGAATCCGCTGGATTTATCGTCTATTCCCCCCAAAAATTTCACGAGGGCGTCATAAACAATTTTTACAAACTGCTGGCCGGCGTTGACGTTCTTGATCAGCTCCTGCCCAACGGCTTCCTTCTGCACCTGATCGAGGAATTCCTTCACCACTTTGAAGTGCACGTCGGCTTCGAGAAGCGCGCGGCGGATCTCTTTGAGCGCCTCCTGCAGGCTCTCTTCAGTGATTTTTCCGCCCCGGCCGAGGTTCCGGATCGGACTTAGGATTCGCTCGCGAAGGTTGTCGAACATGGGCGGAGAATAGCGAAAGCACTGTGGAATTGCCAGATTTGGGGCCTAAATCCCTGATCCCAAAAGCAAATTTAGTCTAAGTTCAGAGCATTTTTGTCCGATAAAAGGCAATAGGGAACAAGATTGGGGATCCTCTTCGAAAGAGGATTTGCAGGGGATGAATAGACAGGTCGTCAGGCTCTTTTTACTGCTCTTCGTGGGGCTCGCTGCCCCCGGAATCGCCTTTTCCCATGGAAAACACCACTGCAAAAAAGAAAAATGCGAAAACTGCGGGCATCACGGAGATAAAGCCGAGAAAGATCGGAATGACGCGAAATCGAACATCGACAAGAACGACTCCGCAGGAAGCTCGATGGCATCGGGACACGGCGCATCGGGTAGCAGGGCCTTTGGCAGCAACGGGCAAGGAAGCGGAACGGGAACGACGGGATCCGGCTTTGGTCAAATGGCAAACGCCATGGCGGGTTACGCCTCGCAGATGAACCAGCAGGCCAGCGACATAACCAAGGCACAGGAGGCGGCATCCCAGGATATGCAGAGCCCCGACCCCGAGACCCAGAAGCAAGGGCAGGAAGCCTATGACTATATGGAAGATACAAAGAAGTTGCTGCAGGAGGCCGCAAAGGAGTATTCCGCCAAACAAGCTGAGTTTAGCCGTCTGGCGGAAAAGTCAGGAACGAATGCCCGGAATCTCGGCTCCGAAGAAGGGAACAAGATTGCCGGCGGCGCCCCGCTCGCCACGAGCCCGAGTGAAAAAGCTGGCCCGGATTCGGGCATGGGTCAGGGTCTGCCGTCGGAGATCGCCAGTGGAAACGGCACCAGCCCCACTTTGGAAAAGCCCATCGCTGCTGGCGCAGCGAAAAACACCGTAACTGCAGACGCAGGAAAAGATCCGGACATAGCCCTGACCGACAAGCAGGGAAAAAAAGATCCGCTTTCCAAAGCAGCGGACGCATCAGCTTCCAAAGATGCCGCGGCAAAAAGCGGGGATTCCCGTTCCGTGAGCGGCGCCTCCAGAGCGGATGGAAGTAACTCCTCCAGACGGATCCGCGACTCCTTACGGGAGAAGCTGAAAGGCAGCGACGAAGTCTCGTCGACATCGGACGTCGATAAAATCAGAAAAAATAAGGAAGCCAACGGAAATGAAAAACTGGATCCCAAAGGCGATGCAAAATTCGTTTCCACTGCCAATTCGAAATCCGAAGCTGACGACGACTCATTGGAGAATTTTGGCCAACCGCGGGGGATCCGGAGATTGGAGCTAGCCGGCTCCGAAACCGACGCCTTGGTAAAAAAACTTACCCACGAATATTTTGGCGACGCCGACGATAAAGGACTTAGAAAGTTGTCATCGGAAAAAAGCGGCCCGGGAATTGAGAGCGCAGATGGTCCCTCGCTCTTTGCCCGCTGCCATGCTTTTCACCTGCGCTGCGCGCTCAAGGGCTGCGTATCTGCGGCCGGCAGTCACCGCTAAAAGCGGCGGAAAACGGCGAAAGCACTGTGGAATTGCCAGATTTTGGGCCTAAGGCCCTGATTTCAAAGGCGAACTTAGCCTAAGTTTCTGAGCATTTTTGTCCGATATATAGAGTAGGACCAACCTTGAGGATTTGTCGGTGAAACCCCTGAGATTCCGTTCGCTTCCCCGGCAACGGAGCCAAATCCAGACTCTTCTTTCCCGTCTCGGCGTACTCGCTGCCGTGCTTTCGTTCCTCCTTTCCGAAAATGCCTCCGCGGACGAGCTTGCCCGCCAGAAGCTGGTGGAAAAGTGCCGTGCACCAAGCGCGGAATTCCCCAAAGTCTTCCAGGAAGGGAGCGATAGTGCTCTGACGGACGACTTCAGCCCCGACCTCCGCTGCCCGCGCAACGCCGCTAACGATCCCAATTCGCATAACGGAATTGCGGCCGCAGGAGTGGTCAGCTCCTACCGGACCGCTTTCGATCCCGGCAGTGTCGACCAGAACCTTCTTTCCACCCTCAAAGGCAAGGGTGTTTGCCGGCTGATCTACGAGGGAATCGCCGTCACCTACAAGCGCATGGCAGATGTGAAAGCGGATTACTGCGAAAGAGCAAGCACTACCTTGCAGGCGGCCATCGACTGCGGCGAAACCAAAGAGTGCGTGGCACAGTGGAAAGAGGCGATCCGCCTCCAGCAGCTCTACGACAAAATTGTGGGTGGACAGTCGGCTGCCTACGCCGCGCACCTCGATGCCCTGAAACAAGCGGCCGGCAAAGCGGCTGAGGCCTACGAGAGTGACCAGAAGAAGCTGCTGCCCTTCATGACCAGTCCCACGGCTCGTGCCGCCGCCGTGGCCGCGGATACCGGCGTGGAATCCCTGCCCGAGGACCAAACAGTGAAGGCGACCAACGGGGGCGCGAACGTGCGCACCCTGCACGACTACTTCGACGCGCTCGGCGGAAAGTCCGACATCACCTCCACTCCCGGCCCGCTCCTGGCCGAGGAAAGAAAGGCCAGGGAAACGGTGGGTAAATTTTCCACTGCCCTGAAGACCGAAGTGCAGAGAGCGCGCAACAATTCGAACGATTTCGTTCGCCAATGGCAGACGATGATCGATCGGGTGAACAAGAACGGCCCCGCCGATCCCACCGCCAACCTGACCAACCTCGCCGACCAGACCACGAAGCTCACCGGCCTGGCCGGACCGGCCGCGCAGCTGTTCAGCAATCCGGCTGCCAACCAGATGCTGAGCCGCCCGCCCCTGGCCGAGCTTGCCGCCGCGAGCGCGGTGGGCGCCATCGCTGCGCACAGCCTAGGCAGTTCGTCGTCGGGTAGCAGTGGTTCTATGCCGATCCTGCAAGGCCCGGCGAACGTGGCAGTGCTGGGCAGCCCTGCCGCCGCCGGCACCGACTCGGTTCCACTCGGCAACGGTTCGCCCAACCGCGCCACCAATGACCTTGGAAATCCTTTTTCCGCGAACGGAATAAAGGCCGATGCCAAAGTGGACGATGCCGCCGGCTACGCCCCTCCCGCCACTCTCGACGGCTCCTCGCGCGCCCTCGCTTCGAAAAAAGGCACTCGTGGCGGAGGAGAGGCACCTGGCGGCGGATCGGGAGCTGCGGTCGACTCGGGCGGCGGACCCAAGCTCGATGAGATGGGCGCCTTCAAGGCAAACCTCACGCCCAAGCCCGCAAGCGGCCCACCTTCCACCAATACCGGCAACGAGGTGGCCAACCTGCTCGGCCAGATGAAAAACCTGTTCAACTTCGACGAAGGCCTGCCGACCGGAGCCAATCCCGCTACTCCGCCCTCGATGGGCGGCGGACCCGGAGGCGGAGAGGGCGGAAGCGTAACGGCCCCCGTGGGCGACGAAACCGGAGAGCAGCAGGTGGCCGGCGAAGAAGGCGCCGCCGACGCCGAGGGCGTGGCTGAAGGCGATCCGGAGAATCCGTACGACGATGGCGACCGTGTTCAGGCCAGCCAATACGGGAGAGCGGACGTGACGCTGTTTTCCAGAGTTCGGGAACGCCACCATCAGGCGATGAAACGGGGGCTCGTGCTTTACGGGCTGAGGGAGAGGATGGAATGAGCAGGCTGATTTTCCTTCCAGCATTGGCAGCGATCCTGCTCCCGGGATGGGCGGCCGCCGGCGCGCCCACCATCGGCGAACTTTGCGGACAGATGGGCGATCCTTTCCGAGGCATCAGAACGCCCTTCCTGCCTAACAACAGCACGGTGGAAGAGCTGAAACGCGTGCCGGAAATTACGGACGACAAGGCGAAGTCGTTGAAATTCGCCCAGAGCTTCTGCTCCTCCAGGTTCGGCGACGACTCCTGCCGGCGCGACCTCGCTGAGATCGTGCAGCAGTACCACAATGACGAGCTTTCTTTCACGGGCCTGCAAGGCTCCTGCGAGAAAATACAGGCGTCCGTGGACAACTGCGAGGCGAATCAGTCTCAGGTGCACGGCTGCATGCGCGAGCTCTATAGCGGAAAGGGCGACGAGTTCAGCAAAATCGTACAACAGCTGAAAGCGAGCGAACAGGAACTGAACAACGCTTATTTGTCGCAATTCAACGCGGCCCAAAAGGTGCTGAACCAAAGGAGTGAGCGCGGCCCCGATGCCGAGGCCATGGCCAAGGCGTTCGCCAATAAAGTGAACGCCGGCCAGTCGCGGATCACGAAATCCGAGGACCTCGGCCAGTGCAACCGCGTCCTGCCGAGCACGGTCTTTTGCGACCGCATGGCGATCGCCGGCGATGCGAAGTATTACGCCAACCAGGTAGCCGAGATCCGCAAGAAACTTGAGAATGTGCCCAACCAGTTTCTGGCTCTGGCTGAAAACGAGAAAAAACTCGAAGAAGGGGGCGGCACTCCCGGCGGCGACCCCCCTCCGGGCGGCGGATCCCCCCCTCCCGGCGGTGGCAGCGGCAGCGGCATGCTAGGCGGCATGGGTCTCGACGACATGCTGAAGATGGCCACGCTCGGGATGACGGGCGCCGGCATGTACTGCAGCATCACCGGCAAATGCTCGCCGAAATCCGACTCTGCCGCGAGCGGAATCACCGATCCCAACTCGGGCTTCGCCACCTCGCCCACTCCGGATTCTGTCAACACCTCCACGCCGGGCACCAGCCCGATCGGCAGCGATAGTCTTACAGATAATGGCGGCACCGGCAGCAGCCCGATCGACGACAAAGCCAGCCCGGCTACTGCCGGTTTCCAGAATGCAGGCTCCTCCGCTCCCGCCGGCACGCTCGCGCTGAGCAAGGATTCCGGCGGTGGTGCGAACCACGAAAACGGCCGCGGCCCTTCGGCTGCCACCTCCGGTTCTGTGGGCGGTAGCACTTCCCCGGGCGTAGGCGGTGGATCGGGCGGTTCCCGCGACTCCAGCGGCGCCAGCGCGATGGGAGATGCCTTGCATAATGCCGGCAATGTCGATGGCAGTCTCGCCGGCCTGGGCGGCGGCCTCGCGGGCGCTCCGAGCATGGGGGCCGGCAGCGGCTTCAGCCTCAGCGACTCGCACTCGCCCACCGATGCCGCGCTCAAAGGCATCCTTAACGGCGACACGCCTCCCGCCACCGACGGTGGTCTGGCCGGGCTCGAGGCCTCGCTGAACCCCGAAGCGGGTGCTGCAGGCGGCGAGCTCGGAGCGCTCGACCCGAGCCTCGCGGATTCCGAGAGTCTTTTTTTGCGTATTCGTGAAACCCACGTGCGCTGCATGAAGCGGGGCTGCGTGGCCCAGGGGCTGGGAGATAAGATATGAGGGGATGTATTATGGGGACTATAAATAAGATCCTTATCTATGGTGGCATCATCGCTTGCGCTACGGGGAGCCCTGTAGCAACGGCAACGGAAAGCTGCCCTGGGCCTCAGTTTAAAGTCAAACCGGCCAAGTTTCCCGTATGTGCTTCTCAAGCGGCGGCTGGAGGCCGTTGCGGGAATATCGAACTTGGAAATGCCTGCGAAAAGGCAAAACGTGCCGATGCAGAGGCGATCTCGGTGGCAGAGAAGGCCTATAAAGAACTCTGCGCGGTGTACAAGGAGATGTACAAAGCGCCGGTCGATAAACAAAAAGATGCCCAAAAAGTTACCAAAGACAAGTACTCCAAGCTCAAGGCTACCGTGGATGCGGCTCAGAGAAACTTGGAGGCAAAATTGCGCGAAGTATCGAGCGGCCGCAAAGAGATGGGAAATGAAATCAATGAAGCTGCGGGCAAGATGCAGCAGGACGACACTACGGGACACGACTGCCGGCAAGGCGCAAACGCTCTCCAAGAAAAGGAGGGAACAGATCCAGACGCAAAATCCGACCAAGCATTGAACAAAATGATTGCGGATGGGCAGAAGAAAGACCTTGAGCAGTATTTGAAGGATGAGAAAGAATCTGATGGTATGAACGTAGTCTCCGCCTTTGGTGGTGTGCAGGGCGATCAGGCGCGCACCCTCCAGGCGATGCAACAATCGGCCAAGGAAATCCAGCAGGAGATCGATCGATTCAAGCAGAATGCCAGTGCCTTGAACACCTCGATCGACTCTCTGGAGCAGAGAGAGATGGGCCTTGCTTCCACAGAAAACAACCAGAGTGACATCACCGGCACCAAGCCTGGATCCGGTAGCTCTCCAGGCGGCCCCCAGGCCGCGAGTCCGAAAATCTCCAAGCCCACCGGCCCGGCCAGTGGCGCCCCTCCTTCGGGCGCGCCCTCGCAACCCCCGCCGCAGAGTGATCCGATGGCTGGCGGCCCTCCTCCCGGCGGCGGCGGCCCTCCTCCCGACGGCGGCGGCGGCGCACCCAGCGTCGGCACCAGCCCCACCCCCAAAGGACTCGGCAACGTCAGCGAAAATAATTTCGACGACGGCGGAACGTCTGACCCCGGCACGAAAAAGTCCGGCACAGCCTTGAACGGCTCGGACGGAAAATCCGCGATGGGCATGAAAGGTGGCACTGTCGACATTTCTCCTACCGCGAAGAAAAAAGCCGGCGCCAAAGAAGCCGCCATGGCTGCAGGTGCCGCGGGAGGCGCGAGCTCCGAGGGTGACAGCCCGGACAAGTCCCGTAGCGCCGTTCCCACCAAGGGAAAAGGCGGACGCAGCAGCGGATCTGTACTCGGCGGCGGAGGCGATGGCATCGCGTTCTCCGGCGACGGAAGCGGATCTTCGGGCCAGTCCCGCAGGAACGGCTCTGGCACGTCGGCAGGCGGCGGGGATTCCAGTTTTTCGACAAGCGGGGGCGGCTCCGCAGCCTCCGACGAAATGCTTTCGCCCTTCGGAACCGCCCTGAGCGATCCCAAGATCAGCCTCGCGGGCTCGGAGGTGGACGCATCGATCAAGAATATGCTCGGTGAGTTCGGAGGCGCGCCTTCGGCCGACGGTACAATGGCCAGCGGCGCCTCGCGCGCGCCGGCAGGAGAGGTTTACGAAGGGATAGGCGAGAAGAACAGCAGTTCGCTCTTTGAGCGCCTGCGCGCCTTTCACGACCGCTGCATGAAGAGCGGCTGTGTATCCCTGCATAGGAAAGGGGCGGTAGGCGGCTGATGAGACGAATGCGCGCCAGCACAATCCGGATTCCGCAGGCCGTCCTGGCCTTGCTTGCGCTCGTCCTCGCGCTCCCCGCCTTCGCCTCCGATATCAGCTGCGACTATTCCAGTACGTTGAAGCCTGAATATGAAGTCCCAGCCGGCCAAGCAGCCTGCCGATCCGCCGCCCTGGCGGAATGCGGATCGGTGATCACCTCCCAGATCGACGGCTACAACAGGATCAAGGACCAGCACGTCGAAGCCTGCCAGAAACTCAAAAATTTGCAGTCCACCCTGGTCACCATTTCCGGGCAAGACAACGCTATGGCCTCGACCGCGATGCTCTATGGCCAGATGGCCGAATACTATCGGGGCTACGTTCGCAACCTTGAGTCGATCTACAAGGATATGGGAAATAAAATGCTGGCGCCGGAGGGTCCCTTGGGAGGTTCTTCGGCTTCCTTGTCTCCGAGCACGATCACGGGCTCCGGCAGGGAAAAGCAGCAGATCCGGGACGCGATCGTCGACTCGAAGAAATGGTCGGACGTTTCACCTGGACCTTCGAGCACCCTCTCCCAGGCCGAAAACACCCCAAGCCTTTTCGCAGCTCGCAATGGTGCCAAGTTCATGAAGAGCGTTCGCGACGAGATCGCCGACGCCTCCAACACCCTTGCCACCATTAGCCAGGAGCATGCGCGGGCGATGAACAATCAGCGCTTCTTGCAAAATGTGCCCTCCCCCTCCCCCACGCCCACCGCCGTCACGACACCGTCGAATATTCCGTCGATGCAAGCGCTGATGGGCCTCGCCTCGGCGGGCATGGGCCTCGCTGGCGCCATGAAGAAGTCGAGCATCTCCAACCCGAATCTGAACGGCACCTCGCCCACTCCGGATTCCATGAACGTCAATGGACCAAACGGACCGGCCACCTCCGCCCTGGGCGTGAGCCAGCAAGGAGAAGGCGCCGTCGCCCCAGGTGTGAACTTCGCCGCCGCTCCTCCGGGAGCCGCGCCCAAAGCGCCTGGCGGGCCCCTGGGCGGGGCCGCCGCCGCGAAGAGCGATGTCACCAGGGACGACGCTCCTGCCGTGACTCCCAAAGGCTTCAACCCCGCCGTCGGAAAAGCGGGGGGCGGATCCGCCGGAGCAAAAGGCGGAGGCGGAGGCGGCGATCCTGTCGCTGGCCGCGAGCCCAGTTCCAGTGCTGCCGCACAGGCGAAAAAGGATGAAGAAGCCCTGCAGAACTTCGCGGGTGGATTGAGCGCAAGCGGTCTCGGCAGTGGATCCGGTGGGGCAAGCGCCACGGCTCCGGAACCCCCCACGCCGGCGGAGGAGTCGATGAAGGATCTCCTGCACGAGATGAAAGACGCCGCCGAAGGGGGCGAAGGCGCCATAGCGGGACTCGAGGAAGGCCAGACCCAAACCGCCTCAGAAGCGGATGTCGCCATGACCGACGACGATCTTTTCCCCCGCGTGCACTCCTGCTACACCCGCAACCTCAAGCAGGGAAAACTGCACGACGCTCTGGCCGACCAGATCGCCCATTAAATACAGCGATATCAGCAACTTATATATGTTCCTGTAGTTGAAGGCTTTTCGCGTCCCGGTCGATAGAGAGTTACCGGTACCGCTGGCCGTTGGCGGTTTTGAAATAGCCATGGAAGATCGCATGAACACGAAAACACCCCTCCTTTCGTTCCTTTTTTCCACCAGCATGCTCGTCCTGAGCGTCACCTCCGTGCACGCGGAAGACGTGGAACTCCAACCCGTACCTCCTCCCTCCCAGGGAGGAGTCATCGTTCAACAGCCTCCTGCCACCCGCCATATGGGCTGGACCGGCACCTTCGACAGCGCCGCTGACGTCACAGGCGCGGCCGCCCGCCATCTCGACAGCCTCGAGTATGGTGACTGCTGGGCCAAGTACGATCCGGGACCCAAGGCCACCCCGGAAGAGATTTCCCAAGCCAGGATGATGCAAAGCGCCTGCGAGCGCCGTTTCCATGCAACCAAGCATGCTGCAGCTCAGGCCTTCAGCATTGAAAGGCAGCAGGACGTGATGTCCGTAGTGAGCAAGGCCTCCGACGTAGCCGCTCTGGGCGCCGTGGGCGCAACGATCTACGCCGAAATGGGCGTGAAGGACGACGACCAGGCCTCGACCTATGACAAAGCCGCCCACATCCAAAAGACGGCGGGCACGGTGAACTACGTGGCCGGCGCCTCCGACTTGGCCATGGGTGCCTACGCCTATGTGGCCCACAAAAACCGCCTCGAGCACATCAGGAGCGATGTGACCGGAGGGTTCGATGGTGTGCAGGCCAGCTCGGATCCGGCCGTGGCCGCCAGCCTCACCGCTGCCGCTGAAGCTTCCAAGCAGGCGGCCTACAACCACATGATTTACGGCGCCGGAAAAATGGTAGCCGGTTACGCCACCATGAAGCTCGCCAAGCGCAGCAAGCAGCAAGCGGATAATATGCGCACCCTCGACGAGAACGAGGAGCTCCGCTGGCTGGCCGCCCGCAAGCAGCAACAGACGGCGGCGAACACCCAGTATGTGGTGGTCGGCTCGAGCGACGTTCCCTTCTACACCAACAACACTCCGGTGTTCACGGTGCCTAATACCGGAAACTCGCTCGGCACGGGATTTCTCTCGAGCGTACCGCAGAACTTCGCCGCCACGGGCTCTGGGCTCAGCGGCGGGTCCTCGCTCAGCGGAGCGAGCCGTGGCCCGGCCTCCTCGGTCAGCGCGGGAAAAAGTGCCGGCGGCGGCGCTGGTGGTGGTGGTGGACAGAGCGCGGGCGCCTCGGGCGCGAGCTCCGATCCTGAAGCTTCGGTGCAGGCCGCGAAAGAAAAGGCTACCCGGGAAGCCATGGGCGCCACCGGCAGCAGCTTCGAAGCGTCCCTCAGCGGGGGCATCCGCTCCTATACCGGAAGCGGCAGCCCGGGTGGGGTTAAAGAAGAGACCCCCAACCTCAGCGCGATGATGGGCGGGATGGGTCCCGGCGGCAAGAACACGGCCGCCACCGGCCTCAGCCCCGCGCAGGTTTATAGCGATGCCCTGGAAGGCACGGAAGGCACCGAACAGGGCTCGATGGCCGGAGTGAACGCCAAGCGCGATTCCTCGCTCTTCGAGATCACCAAATCCAAGCTTACCAAGATGTTCCAGGTAGGAAATGTAGGCTTTCCCAAGGACGTGGAGGTCAAAAATTAGCCGGAAACCGCTAATTTTACACCCCCGTTCTACCGATAGGATTTAGAGGTAGATCGTGAACCGGAAATGCACCCCCATTCTGCCCGCCTTCCTGCTCATCGTAGCGGGCCTCTGTGTTTTCGGGGGATCCGCCAGTGCCGAAGACTGCCGTACGGTGGCCCACCGGAACGACGACGTGATCAAGCAGTACGAAACCGACCGCGATGCCGCCAGCGCAACGGAAGACCAGAAAAAGGCCGCCCAGGAACAAATCAACTACTACCGCAGCAGAACCAGCGCCGATGTGAACACCTGCTATGAGAAAGAAGCCAAGGAGCGCGATAAGGCCAGCACCAAGGAAGCGGACAAGAAAGCCTGCCAGAAGAAGATCGACGATGATAAGAAAAAGGGCCTTCGCGCTGCCTACCAGTGGAAAGACGAAGACAGCGAATGCGTGAACCTTGCCGAGCATATGCAGGGCGCGCCTCCCACCGCCTACGACGAATGCAGCAACGCCGCGATGATGGAAGGCACGCTCAAAGGCCAGAATTGCAAAAAGGCGCTGAACGCCGTGCACGACGTCTCCGCCCGCAATAGCGCACTTTCCGATGCCACCACCGCGGCCACCACGGTCTACAGCAATATGCAGGCTACGGGCGCCACCGGCGCGCAGAATGACGCCCAGACCCGCCAGGCCAATATCATGAAAACCCTCGCTCTCAGCAAGCTTGCCACCGGCGCCCTGAACCTCCAGGGCGCGATGGAGCTTAAGAGCGCGGCCTCCGGCGCGACCTCGGCCAACTCGACGATCACCGAAGCGCAAAAGGGCCTGGCCGCGAAATGCTCCGGGCCGGATGTGGAAGACCAGCAGGTCTGCTTCTACCAGAACGCTCAGTCCTTCGGCATCAGCGCCGACCAGTCGAGCTACCTCAGCTTCGAGCGTATGAGGAGCGGCGCCCAGCAGTCGCAGGACCAGGCCGACGCGGCCAACGCTCTCGCCAAGTCCAGCATGCTCACGGGAGCCGCCGACATGCTTGTAGGCCTGCAGGCTTATAAGATGGCACAGATGGCGAATAAAAACGCCCAGCAGATGGCGCCTCCCCCGATCGTCGCGCCTCCCGGCAGCACCATCAATTTCGGCAGCACCGTGCAGAGCAATGGCGATCCCGTGCTCGGCCAGGCGGCTACCCCGCCCACCGATTACGGAAACCCCAGCGACAATCCTTTCTCCTTCGGCGCGCAGAAGAAGGGCCGCGTCCAGGGCAGCATCGCCGGCAGCGTCGCCGCCGGTAAAGGGAATGGCTTTCAGTCCGCCCGCTCCGGCGTGAGCGGAGGCGGCGGAGGCGCGAGCGCCGGAGGCGGCAGCCTGCGCCCCGGAGGCGGTGGCGCCGGAGCCAAGAACAAGAATGCCGGACGCCGCATCACCACTTCAGGCGAATACAACATGGCCGGCGGAGGCGCCGGCAGCAAAGGGGGCGGAGGTGGTGAAAAGGTTGATGCCGCCAATCCCTTCGCGGATGCTCTGGCCAAGCTCTTCCCGACCGATCCCACTAGCGGCAAACCCGTCGTGGACGCCCGGCAGATCGCCTCGGCGGGTGGCGAGCCCGTGCAGGAAATGGAACAGGACGACCAGGCCGTAACCGCCTCCGACCTGACGATCTTCGAGCAGATCACCGCCAAATACCGCCAACTCGACGGCACCGGCCGCTTCTAAGCCTCGCCCAACTAAGTTATGATACTCGCAGATGCGAACCTGCTGCCGGCTGCTGCTTGCCCTTCTGCTCTTCGGCCCCCTTCCCGCCTTCGCGATCGGGGCCTCCTGGCCGCTCGCCGACACTCCGCGCTTCTGGATCCTGGGCGAAGGCCTGGGACACTTCGCTGCCGATGCCACTTATTTCCAGAGCCACGAGAACTACGACACCGAAGGCCAGGTAACCACTCCCTCCACTCTTGATCGCCTGTCCTACTGGAACTTGAAGCTGCACGGCGCCTTCGGCTTCGCCCCCAAGCTCAGCCTTTTCGCCCAGATCGACATCCGCGAGCTCACGCAGTCCGGCGCGAATGCCGAGAACAACCTCGGTCCCGGCGATGCCTTTCTCGCCTTCCGCTGGCTGGCCTACCGTTCCAGCCCCACCGACCGCATCTATCCCACGGAATGGTCGCCCCATACCCTGCTGATGCTGTTCGAAGGCAGCTGGAACTTTCCCACTTACGACAAAGCGCGGAACGGCAAGCCTCCCCTCGGCGACCAGAGCAACGACTTCACCGGCCTCGGGCGCTTCGCCTGGTATACCAACGAATGGCTCACCTTTAGCTGGGCCGCGGGCTATACCTACCGCACCGCCGGTTACAGCAACGGAATTCCCTGGAACATCCGCGCAGACCTTTCTTTCCAGGAGGCCAAGTCGATGCGCTACTGGGCCCGGCTCCAGTCCTTTGAACGGGTGAAGAACTCGGCCGTCGTGTACAACAGCGCCCAGCCCGACCCCATCCCCAATGGCAGCCTGCTGTTCAAAAGCTACGCCCCCGTTCTCCGCACTGCCGACATTGGCGCCGGCTATCTGCTCGGCAAGGAATGGGAAGTGCTCGCCAACTTTTTCCTTACCGCCAGCGGCGTGAACCACGCCAAGGGCTTGGGTGGAGGCCTCGGGATCACCTGGCGTCCCTACCAGGTTCCTGAAATCAAATACGATGAGTACCGCCAGTATCAGATTGCCCGGCTGCAAAACGACCGGAAGGAGTACCGCAAGACCAATGTGGCCAAATACGGCTATAGGGCCACCGTCGTGAAGGTGAGCCTGCGGGGCAACTACGCAAAAATTCTCCTCGGGGAGCACAACAAGGCGGAGAAGGGCGACACCTTCTACATCCTCCCCCCCGACGATCTGAAGTCCACAGCACGGCGTCCCGTGGCCTTCGCCACCGTCTCCCAGGTGCAGAACGGTGCCGCCTTCCTCCATATCGACGAGCGCTACTTCGAAAAAGTGCATGTGCAGGAAGGCTACGAGGCGATCCGCGTGTACTTTGAGTCCGACGACTAGCTGAATTCCGTGTAGAGCATAGCGTTAAGCCCTTCGCACCGTGGATCGTTTGTGGTCCGACCAAAACTTTCCGCTTGCCAGGCCTTTGGCCCATCCTTAACCTACTAATATGAATAAGATTTACGCCTTGCTCACGTTGTTGGTGTTCCTCCCCGTTCAAGCGCACGCGAAGACTTTCGCGAACCAGTTCATCGAGTTCCAGCTTCCCGACAAATGGGAGTGCCAACTCGATGGAACCGAGTGGGTTTGCCAATCCACCGACGAGCAAAAGAAGCGCGACGCCATCATCGTGCTCGCCGCGAAGATCAAGAAGCCCGGCATGGACGAGCTACCTGTCTATAAGGCACACCTTGAGAAGCCGCAGCAGTACCAGTCTCTGAGCGGCGAAGCGATCACCTCCGAGCCCAAATACGTGAAGGAGATGGATATCTCGGGACACCCCTGGATCGACTCCCTCCACCTGCAATCGGAGATCCCTGACTTCTACACCCGTTACCTCGCCACTGTGGAAGCCGACCTCGGCATCCTAGTGACCTTCTCGGTGCGTAAAGACAAATACGACGAGTACGGCCCCGACATCGAAGCGATGGTGAAGTCGATGCGCGCGTTCCGCAAGCCTGGCGCCCTCAACGAAGGCGGCGAAAAAGGCGTGGAAGTGGATGCCGGAAAAGACATCTTCTCCGGCGGCGGCGGCGGCGGCAAGAAATCGGGCGGCGGCGGCGGCGACGACGGTGGCGGCCTGCTGATCTTGTTGGTTCTCATTGCTGCGGGAGCCGGCGGTTTCTTCGTGTGGAAGAAAAAGCAGAAGAAATAAGCACTAATAGAAAAAGAAAAAGCCCGCGCACCACGCGGGCTTTTTCTTTTTCTATCTCCAGAATTTCCTATTGCGGAAAGTATCCGGCGGTAGCTGAAGCATCGGCTACGAACTGCCGCTCCTCTTCGAGCTGCTCCAGCACCTTGGTGACGTAATTCTGCGTCTCCTTATAGGGCGGAATTCCTTTGTGCTTTAACACCGCATTAGGGCCCGCGTTGTAGGCCGCCAGTGCGAGCTTCAAATCTCCAGTGAACTTGTTGATCAGGGTGCGCAGATAGTGCGTTCCCGCCAGGATGTTCGCGCGCGGATTACGGTGATCGAGCGCCTTTTTATTTCCCAGCTCCTCGGCCGTGAACGGCATGATCTGCATCAGCCCCTTGGCGCCGACTCTGGACGTAGCCTTGTGGTTGAAATTGCTCTCCACGCGAATGAGCGCGCGCAAAAGCGCCGGCTCCAGCCGTTCTTTTGTCGCAGCTTCTTCGATATAGGCCTCGATATAGTCCAGGCGGATGCGCTTGAGCAGGGAGGCTTCTTTAGCGAGGACTCTCTCCGGGATGGCAAAAGTGGCCATCGTGGCCAGGAGACAGAAAGTCCTTTTCATAGGTTTAATGCTAATGGCTATTCCCTCTCCCGCAAAGGCTTATTGTCCAGGCCACGGTTATTTCGAGCTGTAAGAAATAGCATGAAAAAAAGAATATAGATCGACGACAAAAAGTCGCTCAGGCCTTGAGGAAATTCTTCGTGAGATCGTTTTTCTTGAGGTCCCCGAGGGCCACGATCAACCACCGTTCCCGGCCGAAGATCTCGCGAGCCACCCGCCAGATATCCAGGGCGGTCACGCTATCGACCATCGCACAAATGTCTTCGTCGCTCACCTGGCTCTTGTAGAACAGCTCGCTCTTGGCCAGCATGTCCATCCGATTTTCCATCGAATCGCTGCCCATCAACACCGCGCTCTTCACGCTGTTTTTTGCGATCTGCAGATCGCGCTCGTCGAGCGGATGCGACATCAATTTCTGGATCGTGTCCCGCATCAGCCTGAGGCATTCCGGCACCTGCTTGGGACTCGTGGCCACGTACATGCCGAGCACGCCAACATCTGTGAAGTGCGCGAGCGAGGAATATACCGTGTACGCGAAACCGCGCTTCTCGCGGATTTCCTGGAAGAGCACGGAGCTCATGTTCCCGCCCAGAAAGGCATTGAGCAGGAACACCGCGATCCGGTTCGGGTGGCTGATCGGGTAGCTTTCGCAAGTGAGCGTGATATGCGCCTGGTCCGTGCCCTTGCGAATGAGGTGCACCCCCGGCTGGAACTTCGGCGTCTTCATGCATGCGGCCGGCAGCGGCTTCTTCTTGCCTTTGAAATCACCCAGCAGCTTATTGAGCTTGCGCACAACCTCCTGGTGGTTGAGATCGCCAGCAAGTGTGATCACGATGTTCTTGCTGAAATAATGTTGCTGGAAATACTTCTGCACGTCCTCGCGGGTGAAGCTCTTGAGCACTTCTATCGTGCCGAGGATCGGACGGCCGAGCGGATGGCTGCCAAAGGCCTTCTCGAACATCACCTCGTGCACCCATTCCTCGGGGCTCTCCTCGACCATGGCGAACTCCTGCAGGACGACGAGCCGCTCGCGCTCCAGCTCCACCGGATCAAAACGCGAATCGCGCAGGATGTCCGTAAGCAGCTCGAGAGCGAAATCCATTTCCTTGTGCGGGAGAGTGATGTGGAAACAGGTGTACTCGCGTGTGGTCATGGCGTTGAAGTCGCCGCCCACGAGATCCACATCACGCGCAATATCAAGGGACGAGCGCTTACCCGTGCCCTTGAACATCATGTGCTCGAGAAAATGCGCCATACCCGCCTGTTTCAGGTTTTCGTGGCGCGATCCGCCCTTCACCCAAACACCGATCGCAAGACTCTTGAATGGCTTGGCCTGCTCCGTAATCACTACGGTGCCGTTCTTGAGCACGCTTTTGCGGTAGAACTTACTTCTGGACATGCTGCTTCTATTGTAACCCAGCCCCATGGCGCAGCAATCCGGAGCGAGGTGCTGCGGAATTTTGGTTTACCTGCTGGCGTGAGGCAAAATAAAAACGGCCCCCTGTTTCCAGGAGGCCGCGCTCTCAAGCTAACTGCTTACTGTCTGGGGGCGCCACCGGTGGGAGCGCCGAGGAGCACTTTGCGCGAGAGGCGCATTTTGCCCTGACGGTCCACGTCGAGCACCTTCACGTCGATCACGTCGCCCTCTTTCAGAACGTCGGTCACGCGCTGGATGCGCTCGTGCGCGATCTCGGAAATGTGGAGGAGACCATCGTTTCCGGGCGTCACTTCCACGAAGGCGCCGAAATCCATGATCTTCTTCACCTTGCCGGTGTAGATCTTGCCCACTTGAACTTCTTCCACGATCGACTCGATGATCGCGATCGCCTTGCGGGCGGCCTCGAGATCGGTCGAGGCGATATGGATCACGCCGTCGTCGTTGATGTCGATCTTCGCGCCCGTGCTCTCGATGATGCCACGGATCACTTTTCCGCCGGTGCCGATCACTTCGCGGATCTTGTCCTGCTTGATCGTCATCGTGAGGATGCGCGGAGCATTCGGAGAGATATCTTCACGCGGCTGGGTGATGGCTTTCGCCATCTCGCCGAGGATATGGATCCGGCCTTCATTTGCCTGCTTGAGAGCGGTGCGCATGATGGCTTCGTCCACGCCTTCAATCTTGATGTCCATCTGGATGGCGGTTACGCCATCCTTGGTGCCGGCCACCTTGAAATCCATATCGCCGAGATGGTCTTCATCGCCGAGGATGTCGGAGAGCACCGCCACGCGCGAGCCTTCTTTCACGAGGCCCATCGCGATGCCGGCTACCGGCTTCATGAACGGAACACCCGCATCCATGAGACTCATGGAGGAAGAGCATACCGAGCCCATCGAAGAGGAACCGTTCGACTCCAGGGTTTCGCAAACCAGGCGAACCGTATAGGGGAACTTATCGAGGGGCGGCATCATCGCTTCAATAGCGCGTTCAGCGAGCGCGCCGTGGCCGATTTCGCGGCGGCCGGGGGCGCGCATGAAGCCCGCTTCACCCACCGAGAAGGGGGGGAAGTTGTAATGCAGCATGAACTTGCGCGAAACCTGAACGGGCGAACGGAGCGGATCGGAGAGCTGCTCGTCGTCTTTGGTGCCGAGGGTACATACCGATAGAACTTGCGTCTCTCCGCGGGTGAAAAGGCCCGAGCCGTGGGTTTTGTTGAGGATGCCCACTTCGCACTCGATCTCACGCACCTTCTTCAGGTCGCGGCCATCGAGGCGCGAACCGGTGAGCACCATCTCGCGCATCACGTTGTACTTCAGCGTTTCGTAAATACCTTCCGCAGCTTTCGCTTTCTCGGCCTTCACTTTTTCGTCCGTGATGGTATCGATCTGCTTGGCTTTAATCTCGTCGAAGATCGCCGAGAGGGCGCCGTAACGGTCGGCTTTCACGCGATTGCCGAACGCTTTGGTCACCTGGCCGCTGAACTGCTGGATAGCAGCCTTTAAAGACTCGTCCACCGACGGGGGCACGAACTCACGCTTGGGACGTCCCACCATTTCGCGGAGCTTATGCTGCATTTCAAGAATCGGCTGAATGGCGCGATGGCCTTCCAGAATCCCCTGGAGCAGCTCCTCCTCGGGAACCTCCTGGGCGCCGCCCTCCACCATCATGATTGCCTTGGCGGTAGCCGCTACGAATACTTCGATATCGCTTTCGAGCTGCTGGGCCAGGGTCGGGTTGATGATGTATTTGCCGTTGATCCGGCCCACGCGAACGCCGGCGGTGGGGCCAGCGAAGGGGATATCGGAGATATGCAGGGCAGCCGAGGCGCCAAGCGAGGCAGCCACGTCGGGATCGTTCTCGCGATCCACCGAAAGCACCGTCGCCACCACTTGGGTGTCGTTGAGATAACCCTCAGGGAAGAGCGGACGGATCGGGCGGTCGATCACGCGAGCGGTAAGCGTGGCATCGTTGCTCGGACGGCTTTCGCGTTTGAAGAAGCCCCCGGGGTATTTGCCGGCGGCGTAGTATTTTTCCTGGTAGTCCACCGTGAGGGGGAACCAGCTTTGTCCGGGTTTCGGTTTCGCATTCGAAACCGCGGTCACCAGCACTTGCGTCTGGCCGTAGGTCACGAGCACGGAGCCGTGGGCCTGCTTGGCCAAGCGGCCGGTCTCAATGGTAATGGGACGGCCGCCGAAGTCGCAGCTAAGGATCGTTTTCTTATTCAACATGTTTTCCTATCCGGGATAGGCGTGCGGGTATAGTCAGGCCGCAAGCCGCTCCCCAGTAAAATTATTTAGAGAGAGAGGCTTCCGAACTACTTACGCAGGTCGAGAGTGTTTACGAGCGCGAGATAACGTTTTTCGTCCTTGCGCTTGAGGTAGTCGAGCAGACCGCGGCGGGTGCTTACGAGCTTGAGAAGCCCGCGGCGGCCGTGGTGGTCTTTCACGTGAGTCTTGAAGTGCTCGGTGAGGTGGTTGATGCGGGAGGTGAGAAGCGCCACTTGCACTTCCGGCGATCCCGTATCGTTGTTCCCGCGAGCATGTTTCTGGATGACTGTTTTCTTGGTCGTAGTTGCCATTTTATTTCTATTCCTAATCGCTGATCGGCTTCAGAGAAACCGTCAGCATTCCTTTATCATTCAACTATTTAGTTGTTGTTTGGGTAACATGGGGGGCCGCAGAGCGCAAGCGGCTATCGGCGAGGTGGAGAAAGCTCGATCCCGTCCATGTGTACGCTCATATGCTTGCGAAGTTTCTCGATCACCTTTGACTCGATTTGTCGGGCCCTTTCCCTCGTGATTCCAAACTGATCGGCCACTTCCTGCAGGGTCTTGGGGTCGTCGTTCATCAGCCTTTCCTGGAAGACGATCCGCTCCTTCTCATTCAACCCGTGCACAAACTCGCTGATGTGGTCGGAAAGGATGGAGGTGAGTTCCTTCTGGGCCAAGCTTTCGTCCACCGAAATACCGGGGTCCACCAGCAGATCCCGGGGTGCGCGCGAATCTTCGTCGCCCCCCATCGGCTGGTCGATCGAAAACTCCCCGCCACGGCTGGAGAGGCGCAGGCTCATCTCGCGCACCTCCTTTTCCTTCACATTCAGCTGGTCGGCCAGGAGCTTGGGACCGGCATGAATGCCCTGGGCCTCCAGCCGGTCTTTTTCGCGCATGAGATTGTAGAAAAGTTTCTTCTGCGCCTGGGTAGTGCCCACCTTCACCAGACGGAAATTATCGAGGAGAAACTTGAGGATATAGGAGCGGATCCACCAGGACGCATAATAGGAAAGGCGGGTTCCCTTATAGGGATCGTAGTTCGAGACCGCCTTCATCAGCCCCACGTTCCCTTCCTGAATGAGATCGAGAACATTGTGGTAGGCGTTCTTGTATTCGAGCGCGATTTTGACCACGAGACGAAGGTTGGTGGTCACGAGGCGCCGGGCGATCTCCATGTCCCCCGTCTCCCGAAACTTCTGCGCCAAAGCCTGCTGCTCTTCCGGACTCAATACGGGGTATTTACGAAGCTCGGAGAGATACCGAAGAAGGGGATCCGTGGGGGTGACGGCCGTGGATCCGCGGGTCGTCACGGCCTTCGCCTTCACCACCTCGGGCACCACGACCTTGGCGTCTTTGGGGGGATTTTTCCCTTTCTTTTTCATTCGCTTCCACAAGTATCACCCCGGTCGGGCAGGTCAAGGAATCCCCTAGTCAGGCGACATCGCTTCCGCAGCAACCAAATCATATTTGACACATCACATTACGGCGCTTATAACGCCCAGCAATAAGAGGGCAATTTATGAGGGGTAGCAGTTTTTTCATTCTGTCGATCATCATCGCCATCCTGTTTTCCATGGGAGCAGTCGCCGAGGAAGTGGTCGGCCGCACCGCCGATGGCTGTTCTTACAAAATTATCAACGGCCAATACATGACGAGCTGCGCCTCCAAAGACGCCGCGCCTGCCGCTCCCGCCGCTGCGGACCAGGTGAAGACGGTTACGGCTGCTCCGGTCACAAGCTACGACAGCGTTCCGGTGCGCCACAATCCAACCATGAGCGCCCCCCAGATGCCGCCCCAGCAACCCGTTTATTCCTCGATCGAAAGATCGGAAAAAACCGACGCCTCTCTGGACGAGTACGAAGAAGTGCACCGCTCCCGCCTGCACAGCAAAGTGCTCGACCAGACCTATGCCGGCCTGATGGTGGGCGCGAGCAACGTAAAAGAGACCAATACCGGATCGGCCATGGGCCTCGGCCTGGATATCGGCACCAATATCGACGACACCTTCGGGGTTGAGATCGGCTATTCCTATTCCAAGCAGAGTCTCACCATGGGACTCGCCTCCCGCGGCGGCGCCCCCGCCCCCGAGCCGATGCCCAGCTATCCTGGCAGCAACACTCTTGCCAGCGACGCTTCGCTTTCTTCCCATCTTTTCACGGGCGAAATGCAGGCCCACCTCACGGATCCGCTCAAGCGCCTGCGCCCCTACCTCGGTGCGGGCCTCGGCTGGCGTTCCGCCACGCTGAGCGAGAATAGCAGCGGTGCCGGAGATCCTAACTACGGAGGCATCGCCCAGGACGGCGGGAAGCTGCGCCAAAGTTCCTTTGGCGGGCTGGCCAGCGCCGGCGCTAAATTGCGGGTCACCAAGCCTCTGCAGATCGGTCTGGCATTCCGCTACTTCTTTCCGTTTGCGAGCCAAGAGGCTCGCCTTGAACAACCCGGCATGAGCAATAACAACCCTTACGGTCCCGGGAACTCCACACGGTTGAGTAGTGCGGATGATACGATCACCAGCTCGAGCCAGTACCAGATCCTCGGTGGAGTGCAGTACTCGTTCTAAAATCCCCAATGTCCGATGTTTTTGATCGACAAATGGTGCGCAAGCTTCGGAATTTTTAGGATATTTTCCAGTTCTTGAACCTCATCTCTCTCTCTTGCTAAGGTTGATCCACGACGCCGATGCTCTTCTGAATGGATTCAGAAACACGAGTCCGGCGGAACCCAGGAGAATTCAAAGCAAGTATGAGTACTGTTAGTCCTCTAACGGGAGTCATTGAAGAAACTGATGTCATCGTGGACTTCGGACAATTCGAAGGCCAGTCCGTAAGCAATCTGAAGAACTCGGACCCCGAGCTCTACAGACAGCTGGTTACGGAAAAAGAAAACGACAATATCGCGATTCGCCGCAATAAAGACAAAACCTTCCGTCTTTACATGAATCCGCTTCTCGCCCGAGCCAATTAGTTAAAAGCAGATCTCGCCCTTAGCCACGAGCACGCAAGGACCGCTAAGGTAGGCGCGCTCATCTTCAAATCTCACCTGCAAGGTGAAATCCGTCATCTTTACGTGCACGCGTTCGGCTTTTGTACGACGGCGAACGACCGCGGCTACAGCCACGGCCCCGCTCCCGCAAGACAAGGTGGCGCCCGCGCCCCGC
Organism: Bdellovibrionota bacterium; assembly: GCA_036559405.1. Taxonomy (GTDB): domain Bacteria; phylum Bdellovibrionota; class UBA1018; order CAIPTA01; family CAIPTA01; genus JAKFYM01. Next base: position 24 of record DATBTF010000158.1, on the reverse strand, counting down.
TCCCACACCTCCACCAGAACGGTG
>DATBTF010000157.1:0-3929 GCA_036559405.1 Bdellovibrionota bacterium | reverse complement strand
AGGAGCGAGATAGCGCTGTTCGGTTCACAAAAATTCCCTGATGGAATGCAAGTTTCGGTAGCCGAGTATAGCGAGGTCCTCTTCGGCCAGAGCCGGCCAAGCGCGCATAGAACGCGTCCTAAATGCTTGATATTTAACTGTCCGTCTTGCCAGACGAGAGTTTACTCGCTGCATCAAATGTGGTAAAAACAGGGTCCCTAACCCTAACCTTTTTAGAGAGTCAATATAAATGAAATCACTTATTACCCCTGCTTTTATTTTTATGCTTTCCCTGAGTGCGTCAGCCCAGGCCGCCGACTCCCGCTGCCCTCAGAACACGCATTACGTATACGCCTTACTAAGCTACAGCAATTGCGTTGAAGGATTCGGCATTGACCAAGTCATCATTGACGGCGGCCGCGAAGAAGGCCCCAACTATTGCCTCCTCAACGTGAAAGCCGCTGGAAACGGTGAGCAGTCCGGTAAGGACTACTTGGGTTCGCTCGTGGAAAACACGGGGGGCTATGTTGGCTTTTGCGCAACGGTAGACGCATCCAAGCGCAACGTTTACTTTTCCCGTTGGGCAAAGTAGCGCCTACTTCTTCACCGCGCAAAGCCCCGCCGACCGCAGATTCCCCGGCGCATTCAGCTTCTTCATTTCTTCCACCGCCTTGGCAAGGGCCCGCAGTTTTCCGCCCAGGTTTTGATTGAAACTGTTTCCCACTTCGATCTCCTGCCCCGGCAGGTTCTTCCGCAGGAAGGCGTTAATGTTGGTTTCAGTGGCCTCGGAGTTGGGGAACACACGCACGAGATTGATCAGGGGGCGCACCGAATTGCTGCCGCTTACTTCCATCTTATACCGCTTGGCGGGTTTCTCGGGCGCGTACTTGGCCACCGCGTCCACGAAGATCTCGGGCTTGTATTCGCCCTCGATCGTCTTGCGCAGAAGGCTCGCGATCTGCGGCTCGCCGAGATTGGCGGTCATGAAATCGCATCCGTGGGCCAACGACAAAGTGGCCAGGCCCACAACGGGCGCGGCGCCAAAGATGTGGTATGCCAGCGCCTTCTCGTGGCGCTGGAGCTCCAGGGGTAAGAAACCGCGATCGTAGGGAGTTTGGCCGGCGTGCATGATTTCCCTCATGGCCACCTGGAAGATGCCCTTGGCCTCCCGCACGATCTCGGCATCGCCGTTCAACAAACCGGCTGGGAGCATCGAATAGGCTCGCCAGAACTGGGTGTTCACCTTCGGAAGGTTGGGGTTACCCCCTGCCTTCGCGCCCGCCTGCACTCCGTCCGCCTCCGTTTTTAGGATCTTCGCAATTTTAAGCAGCCATTTGCGGATCACGAAGTCTTTATCGTTGGTGCCTACCTTCATGCTCTTGGCGCGCTGGCGCAGCTTCAAGTGCTTGAAATAGGCCGTGGCGATGCCGGCGTTGAGGAACATTCGGTTCTTCATGGCCACCGAGGGCGCGCCGAACTTGCCGGGTCCCTGGTTCACCTGGGTGAGCGCATCGGCCTTGGCCCAGGTATAGAACATATTGACGGCGCAGAGCTCCTCGGAACTGCCGGGCGAAGCTTCGGCTTTGTCGGCCTGGGCCACCACCTCTTTGCCGAACTGGGTGAGGTGGCCGTTGAGCACATGGTTCTCCCGCACCTTGGCGCAGAGGGAGATCTCGCCATCCCTATAGGCGTTATAGCTGAGCATTACGGAAGGATTGATCACCTTCTCGGTGCAGCCGGATACGGCGCTGCGCTTGTCAGGAAACGCTTCGATAGTCACCTTTTCCGCGGTCGTGTAGCAGTCGTCCTCCGGGTGATAGGTTGTCTCGGGCACGCCGGCGGGGAGGGGCAAAGCCTTGAAGGGCAAGGGCGTTATTGCCACCGGGGCCAACACGGCTGCGGGGTTGGCGGTGGGCTCGGGATTTACCACGGGCCGTGGCGCGGGAGTGGCCGCAGGCGTCGGGCTAGGCTGCGTGGCGCCTTGTACTGAGGATCCTGAATTGTTCCGCGGGGCGGGCGCCATAGCGTTGGCGGCGGGAGGTGGGGCCGATGCAATCGCCACCGGTGCGGTGGCGAACGGCTTGGCGGCGGGCGAGCCCAGCAGCGCGGCCAAGGCGTGTTCATTGCCGAGGGCTTCAAGTAGAGCGTTTCTGCTCTCGTTGTATTCAGCGAGTTCGAGGGAGCGCGAGCCGGAAGCGGGCGAGAAGGTGGTGCCGTCCTCAGAGCTGAAAACCAGGAGCTTTTTCTCGTCCTTATCGTAGGCTACGAGCACCAGCAGCTGTTTGCCGTTCAGATTCGCAGACCGGAGGCTCAGCCCAGTAAGGAATTTCGGTTCGCCTTCGAGCTCGATCTTCTGCGCTCTTCCCTCAGGCGTCGCACCGTTGGCCTTCAAGGCCTGACGCCACAGCGCAGGCTTTGGGGCCCGTGGGTTGAAGTAGTAGATCCATGATTTCTCTTCCCACTCCACCGCGCCGGCCTTCCAGAGCGAGGCTGACTCCTGGAGCGCGAGGTGCCGAGGTGCGGTCCACCCTCCGTCGGCTCGCTCCGAAACGAAAATAGCGGAGTCGACGTTGGCCTGCGCGCAGCCCGCCAGTATGGGCGAGCTCTCCTGGCAAGCGGCGGGGCCGGAGGCGGGCACCGAAGTGAAGTAGAGGCGAATCTGGCCTTCTTGCGTGAGCGATTCAGGCTCGACTACGGCTCGGCCTCTGAGCTCCGGCAACTCGCTTTCTTCGGCGAATGCGAAAGGTAGAGCCAGGCAACCCACGAGCGCGATAGCGAAAATGAAGCGCATAATTCCCCCCAAAGACCCGAAGTTCTTATCGCCCGGTCCAGTGGATTTCTTGAAGCGAACGGGAGAGATTTTTTGGCAGAATTCGTTGATTTAATTGAATTTATTCCGATACCGCCTGGGCCCGGGGAATGCCCAAGGAGGTGTATCCGGCCGTGCACGGACTGAAGTTTCCCTCTATAATTTTCAAGATGCTAGCCCGACTCAAAGACGTTCTGCTCGTCTTCCTCCTGCTCGCCCTGTTTCTGGCCGCATGCGCGGTGATTCTGGAGCTCAGCTTCCGGATTCTGGGAGTTTCTCGGGGGATGGACAAGCAAAACTACTACAGCAGCCTGGCCAGCTGGGAAGCGGACAACGTAAAGCACGTCTCCTCGCCTATGGACGATTTCCAGATCGCGCATCCCCTGTTCGGGCACGTCGGAAATCCGCGGCTCGACACGAACAACTACGGATTTCGATCTGACACGAGCTACCCGCCCCATAGGCGCTCCCCCAAGGACATTCTCGTCGGGGTTTTTGGCGGCTCCATGGCGCGGCAGGCGGGGGAAGCCATCGGCAAGGAGCTGGAGAAATCCTCGCAGCTGGCTCAGGCGCGCGCCTGTGGCTACACCTTCACCGCAGTGAATTTCGCCGATCGAGGCATGAAGCAGCCGCAGCAGCTGCAGGTATTTCTCCACTTTCTCGATTCCTTCGATCTTTCCGTGAATCTCGACGGGCACGAAGACGCCACGAGCGACCCCGGGCGAAATTTTCCCGTGGAGTTCAGTCCGCGCACCAGTCAGCTATATTTCCTGGACCCGGCGCGGCTGGACCGCCTGAACCGAATCCTTCGCATTCGCAAATGGCAGGCGCTGCTGGTAAAGGCCGGCCAGCATTCGATTCTTGGAAAGAGCGATTTCTACTTCGCGGCGTTCCGAACGTGGAACGGCATGCTTGAAGCGAAACGCCTTGCCCTGTTGGAGGAGCTGGAGCAATTGTCTCCCCCGATCATTCCGAATCAGTCATGGCAGCTGCGCAGCACCGAGCTTGTGGCTGCCTGGGAAAAATATGTGCGCATCCAGCATCTGGTGGCCCGGCAGAAGGGCAAGCCCGACTTTTTTTTCATCCAGCCTTCGCAGTACAATAAGGGCGGGAAAATTCTCAGCGAAGAGGAAACGCACAA
>DATBTF010000156.1:0-13983 GCA_036559405.1 Bdellovibrionota bacterium | reverse complement strand
TGCTGCTGGTGTTCCAGGGCTTCGATTGCTCGAGGGGGCCGAGGAACATTTCGAATAAGCGCAGCGTATCTGCGCCGTATTCATCGCAGACCTTATCCGGGTTCACCACGTTGTAGAGGCTCTTGCTCATCTTCTCCACGGCGCTGCCGCAGCGGTAGGCTTCCTGGCGATTGCCGGCATGCTCGAAGCTTTCCGTGAGAAATTTGGCATTTTTGTATTCGGGGCGCCAGGCGCGGAAGGCGTCGCGGTCGAGGATATCGTTCGTCACCAAGTTCACGTCCACATGAATCTCATGGACCTCGTGCTTTTGCTTCAGCCCGTAGCTCACAAAAGTATTCGGATCGCTCTTGAGGCGGTAGACCAGGCTCGAGCGGCCCTGGATCATCCCCTGGTTCACGAGCTTCTTGAATGGCTCATCGATGGGGCAGGTGCCGATGTCATGGAGGAACTTGCACCAGAAGCGGGAGTAAATCAGGTGACCTGTGGCGTGCTCGGTCCCGCCGATATAGAGGTCCACCTGCTGCCAGTAGTTGGCGGCTTCCTTCGAAACCAAGGCGCCGCCGTTTTTCGGATCCATATAGCGGAGGTAATACGCAGAAGACCCGGCAAAGCCGGGCATGGTGGATAACTCCAGGGGATCGCCCTTTTTCGTCTTCCAGTTTTTCGCACGACCCAGAGGAGGTTCGCCTGATTCCGTGGGCAGGTATTTGTCGACCTCGGGCAGTTCCACCGGCAGCTCGCTCGTCGGCAGGATCATCGGAATGCCGTTTTTATAGTAAACGGGGAAGGGCTCGCCCCAATAACGCTGCCGCGAGAAGATCGCATCCCGCAGGCGGAAATTTACTTTTTTGATTCCCAGGCCGTGTTTTTCGATTTCGTTATTGGCCTTTTTTATGGCTTCACCGGTTTCGAACCCGTTGAGGAAATCAGAATTCACGTTCTTGCCGGTTTTGGCCTCGAAAGGCTCGGCTTGCACGTCCGCGCCGCCGGCCACCACTTCGAGGATCGGCAGCTTGAAGTGCTTCGCAAAAGCATGGTCGCGGGCGTCGTGGGCAGGCACCGCCATCAGCGCGCCGGTGCCATAGCCGCCGAGCACATAATCGCCGATCCAGATGGGGATCTCATTTTTCGTGAAGGGGTGAATCGCATAGGAGCCCGTGAACACGCCTGATACATTTTTCACTTCCGTCTGGCGCTCGCGCTCCGTCTTGCGTTTGCATTCCTCGAGATAGGAATCCACCCGCGCCTGCTCCGCATTTACCGTGAGCTTTTTCACCCATTCGCTCTCGGGAGCCAGCACCATGAAGGTGACGCCGAAGATCGTGTCGGGGCGGGTGGTAAAGACGCGAAGCTTTTCGGGATGCCCCTTCAGCGCGAAGTCCACCTCCGCGCCCTCGCTCCTTCCGATCCAGTTCCTCTGCATCTCTTTCACGGCCTCGGACCATTCAATTTTATTGAGTCCGTCGAGCAGGCGGTCGGCATAGGCGGAAATCCGCAGCGACCACTGCTTCATGATTTTCTGTTCCACCGGATGCCCGCCGCGCACGGAGAGGCCGCCCACCACTTCGTCGTTGGCGAGCACGGTGCCGAGGGCGGCGCACCAGTTCACCGGCAGGTCGGCGAGGTAGGCGATGCGGTATTTTTGTAAAACTTCTTCCTTCTGCTGCTCGCCCCAGCTCTTCCATTCGGACGCACTAAATTGGCGGTCCTCGCCACCGTGGGCGCTGACGTTTACGTTCCCTTGCTTTGCAAAGTGATCACAGAGTTCCTGTATGGGGCGGGCTTTGCCGGCATTCGTGTCGTAGAAATGCTGGAACATCTCGCCGAAAGCCCATTGCGTCCATTTATAATAAGCAGGGTCGCAGGTGGAAACTTCGCGGTCCCAGTCGAACGATAAACCAATTCTATCTAGCTGGGCCCGGTAGGTGCTGATGTTCTTCTCGGTGGTCACGGCCGGGTGCTGGCCGGTCTGGATGGCGTACTGCTCGGCGGGCAGGCCGAAGGCGTCCCAGCCCATGGGGTGGAGCACATTGAAGCCCTGGTGGCGTTTGGTTCGGCTGACAATATCAGAAGCGATATAACCCAGGGGGTGGCCCACATGCAGGCCCGCGCCGGAAGGATAGGGGAACATGTCGAGGGCATAGAATTTGGGCCGGCTTCCGCCATTTTCGGCTCGGAAGGTTTTGGCTTTGGCCCAGTGGCCCTGCCACTTCTTTTCGATCTTCTTTGGCTCGTAAGGCATGGCCGGAATGTACCACCAAAATAGTCTTATAACTAGGGGATATAACAATGAAATTCAGTGAAAGGGGCCCTGGTTCTTGGCCGATAGAGCGGAAGAGGGGGAGGACTTAGGAGGCGCTAAGTGCTTACACCCCCCGGAATCTTTCTCATACTAGGTTTGTTTATGCTGCCCGGGGCGGTTTCCGCCGGCGGCTACGACAAGGTTTTCTCCCGTGAGCAGCTCGAGGCATTACCCGAGAGCGCCAGCGGCAACCTGCCCAACACCGCTCCCATCAACTCCATGGTGATCCTGAGCGCCCAACCGGAAAATGAGACGGGCTACTGGGTAGACCAGGGCATGGAGACTTTCTCCGCCGGTAACTATGAGGATATCCGCAAGCTGTTCGGGAAATGGCACTACTTCCGGGACGAGGATCCCAGCAAGTATGCGCATGTGGAAATCACGGTTTTCCATGCGCGCTGGGTGGGAGCTTCGGCCTGCGCCCCCGGTGATGCCCGTCTCTCCAGCGAAAATATCAGCTATACCCTCGAGCCGAAAAAGATCATCGAGCGCGATGGGAGCGTCTCCTATCAGTCCGCCACCGGCGGGATGACCGGGATGCCTGTCGGCGATCCCTGCCATATCTAGCTATTTGCACGGCTGTAAACACATAGTGACTGTTTTTACGTCGTGCGCGGTCATAAGCGAAATTGCCACTCAGGGAGTCGTACTTGGGTGGATATCGAACTACGGATGAAATTCCGCTCCGATGTGAATGTGCTGAAAGCTTTCGCCGCTCCCAAGCTGGGATACACTGGGGTTTTTAGGGCCGCCTTGCCTTGCCGTCTCGGTTCCCGTATTTGCTTGGGCGCTTGAGTAATCAGGGAAAAGCCTCCGGCAGTATTCGGCGGGAGGCACCAACATTCTGGTTGATGCTTCTGGCAATGCCTGTAGCTTATCTACACAGTCATTGCGATCGTTGAAGGTGAGATGATACCCGGGCAGTGGACTGGATTGATCCGATTCACATACCTGCGGACATACCATTCTATTAGATAATTGACAGGCCTCTACTTCCGGCGCAGAGGCACAAAATGAGTTATCAACTTTGGCCTTTGCTAATTCAGCTCCAGGTCTGGCCCTGGTGGCTGGAGGACACATTACAAGACGTCCTTGGTAACATCCGTCGGCTCCGCAACAGTTCCCATAAGAAACCAGATCCTTTACCTCACCACCTGGCCAGCGATAATAAACAGGAGTTGTTTCTATCGGATCGGCGGAAGAAGGGCACTGCGCCACTGCGCTGTTTCCGCAGGCGTCGGCTCGCGCATCCCTAGACCAGGCGAATAAAATCAAGAGACATGCAACAAGAAATACATTTGCCAAATTTTTCATGTTCTCCCCCACCCTCTCTTACATTATATACCTGCCATATACGGGAAAAAGAGTCTCCGGAAGGAATCAGGTGCTGAGTTTGTTAATGAACGAGACAGTCGTGAGCTATTTGCTGAGTTCCACCGAAAGCGCGGCGGCATAGGCCGGGAATTCGCGCTGGCAGGTTTCCATGGGCTCTTCCGTGGGAGACAGAAAAAGGGGCGGGCGGCTCAGGCTGTTTTTGTCGAGCAGGGCTGAGTGCGAGAGCGCGAGGCTTTCCGGGAAAGGCTGTCCCGGATGGAGCTTTCGCCAGGCCGCCTCGGCGAAACGCTGGCCCAGGCGGTAGTTCTGGTCGGACCAGAAGAGCAGCTCCATCCGCCCCGAAGCGGCCCGTTCCCTTTCCTGCACGCTTTTCCCGAAAGCGAAACCGGAATAGGGGCGCGCTATCGAGTCGGACTGGGCAAGCCTGTCGCGGTATAGATCGACCAGGGGAAAGAAGTCGATGGCGGGGAGTTTCTCTCCCAAGCTGAGCGCCACCGGCACGAGCGATGCGTGGCCGGACGCGAGCAGAAAGACGGACTGGGCGAGCTCTTCCTCATAGGTATGGATCACGTCGCCGGCGAAGGCGCGGGACAGCTCGAGAGAGGCGCTCGCCTCCCGGTCCATCTGGTGAAAGGCAAGCGCCCGCAATAGGGAGTAGGCGCTATTGCGTGGCTCCTGGGCTTCGAGCCCGGCCAGAATCGCTTGGGCCGCGGCGGGATCGGAGCTCACGGCGGTTGGCCCTTCGAGAAGAGCGCCGAGCAGGGCGGCGGCTTCCGTGAGCTGAAGCAGGGGGTGGCGCGCCGAGCGCAGAGCTGCCAGGAAACTTGCCTCGTCCTCGGCAGCCAGCGCCTGGAAGTAGGCATCCAATACTGGCAGGGGAAGCGGAAGGCTGGGGGAGTGGGCGGGCTTCAGCAGCGCGAAGAGTGTGACTCGAGGCGCTAAAGGAAGAAGAGGAGAGGCGAAGACCTGGCAGGGGGCGCGGTCGTCGGTGCTTAAAATTCTCAGTTCCATTTCGTCCTGTGCTTCCCAGGACGGAAGCTTCAGGGCTGGGAGCCGTAGGCGTTCCGGGGCCGCGGAAAAGGAGGAGGGAAGGGAATACGAAGCGGCCTGGCGCAGGCCGGTGGGAAGCAGGGCAGTGGGGGAGAGCAGGGCTAAGGACGGTGAGGAATAGGTCAGCAGCCAGGCCGGCAGCACGGCCAAAGCGAGTACGAGTAAGCTCAGAGAGAAAAAACGGCGCCCCATTGTCCCCATTACCCCTGCGCGCTTTAAGATTGCGCGCACTGCGTTGTACTCCAGGTGGAGCGGAGGGGAAAGATCGTCGGAGATTTTTTTTGGATTTCTTGACTCTTTAACCGTGTTTTCGTACCAAACTTAGGTTCCCTAATTCATCCACTCGAGGTTTCGATGCTGCCCGTGAGCTTGCTCTATTCCCCTTTGATTGTCGGTCCTTTCGCGCTTCTCGTGGCGCTTGTGCTCTACGTGAGGATCAAAAAACTGCCCGACGGCAACGAAACCATGAACCGTATCGGCACCTATGTGCGCGAAGGCTCCATGGCCTTCCTGACGCGGGAATATAAGGTGCTGGCGGTCTACTCCCTGGTGGTGATGGGCTTCCTGGTATTCGCCCTCGGCAAAACGGCCGCGGTGAGCTTCCTGCTCGGCGGATTTCTATCGCTGCTCGCTGGCTTCTTCGGGATGAAGGCCGCGACATTCGCCAACGTGCGCACCGCCCAGAGCGCGCGCGAAGGTTCCAAACCCAATGCGCTTCTGACCGCTCTCGACGGGGGAGCCGTGATGGGGCTGTCGGTTGCAGGGTTGGGCTTGATCGGCCTTGGCGCGTTGTACCTGAGGTTCCAGGGCACGGGCCGCGAAGGTACCGTGCTCCACGCGTTTGCCGTGGGCGCGTCTTCGATCGCTCTGTTCGCGCGCATCGGGGGCGGGATTTATACGAAAGCCGCCGACGTGGGCGCCGACATCGCCGGCAAGGTGATCGAGAATATCCCCGAGGATGATCCGCGGAATCCCGGCGTGATCGCCGACAACGTGGGTGACAACGTAGGCGACGTGGCCGGCATGGGCGCCGACATCTACGAATCCATGGTCGCGGCCATTGTCTCCGCCATGGCGATCGCGCTGACCGTGCCCGCCCAGGGCCTCAGCAAGCTCGTGGGAAGTGAAACCCAGATGCCGGTGGACAACCTGCGCTGGTGGGCCGTGGGACTGCCGTTGCTGCTTTCCACTCTGGGCTTGGTGATCTCCGTGCTCGTGGTCTTCGTCGCGCGCATGATGAAGCGCGGCGACCCGGCCTCCGTGCTCCGCAACTCCTTGCTGATACCGCCGGTAATCCTGACGATTGCCAGCGTTCTGTTGATGCCATACTTCGGCCTCTCCCAGGGCGTGACGATCGCTCTGGCGGCTGGCGCGTTCGGCGGCGGGATCATCGGCCTGATCACGGAATATTACACAGCGGCCACCCCGATCCGGAAGATCGCCGAGGCCTGCACCACGGGCGCCGGCACGGGCGTGATCCGCGGCCTCGCAGTGGGCATGGAGTCGATCGTGATTCCGATGGCCGTCGTGGCGGTAGCCGCCGGCATCGCCAACTACTACCTCGACCTCTACGGCATCGCGATCGCCGCCGTCGGCATGCTTGCGGGCACTGCCGTGGTGATGACCGTGGATGCGTACGGTCCGATCGCCGACAACGCCGGCGGGATTTCGGAGATGAGCGGCCTCGGCAAAGAGGTGCGTGACATCACCGACGAACTCGATGCCGTGGGCAATACGACTGCGGCGATCGGTAAAGGCTTTGCGATCGGCTCGGCCATCCTCACCGTGCTGGCGCTTTTCTCTGCCTACAATATGGAGATCAACCACGTGCGTGAACTCGCGGGCAAGGGCAAGTTGGTGCTCGAGCTTACCGACGCGCGGGTGCTGATCGGCCTGATCATCGGTTCCGTTCTGCCCTTCATCGTCGGCGCCTCCACCATGACGGCCGTGGGTCGCGCGGCCGGCGCCATCGTGGAAGAGATCGGACGCCAGTTCAAGGAGATCCCGGGTCTCCTCCAGGGCAAGGCCGAGCCCGAGCCGGGACGTATCGTCGACATCGCCACCGTTGCGGCGCTCAAGGAGATGATCTTCCCGGGCACCGTGGCCATTTTTTCGCCCATCCTGGTGGGCTTCATCCTGGGCCCAGCGGCCCTGGCTGGTACTCTGGCGGGCGCTTTGGCTGTCGGGGCTACCATGGCTCTCTTCATGGCCAATGCCGGAGGCGCCTGGGACAACGCGAAGAAGTATATCGAGAAGGGACGTCTGCCTGGCCATAAGAAGGGCTCCGACGCCCATAAAGCGGCTGTGGTGGGGGATACCGTAGGGGACCCCTTTAAAGACACCTCAGGCCCCGGCATTTCCATCTTGATTAAGGTGATGGGTGTAGTATCATTGCTAATTGCTCCACTAATCGCATTGCTGTAAAAGCTTTGTAATTTAAAGGAGTTGGGTGCCAAGGTCTCGGGAGTGGGTGAAGAGGCCGGCATGAAAGCTCTGTTCTTATCCCTACTTACCTTAGCTTCGGTTTCGGCCGTAGCCTCGCCTTACCTTCCTTATTTGGACGCGGACTTTGGCTGTGTTTCCCAGGCCGACGCCCAACGCTACCTCAGCGACTTCCGCGTGAACGTGGAAAGTTTCGGTGGGCTCGAGCTCTGCGATTCCAAGATCGACACCAAAAAGCTGCTCAACGACATTTCTCTGATCGAGAAAACGGATTTCGCCCCTGATCCGGATCATTTTCTGATCGGCAATCTCGTTCCCCTCGACCAGTACTACGGCTGGATGAAGGCGCTCACTCGCGGGGTGGAGCGCGGCAATGACCGCCCCACCGCCTCCGCCTACAATTCCGGCGGGCACTTCACGATGCAGAACGGCTGGGCCGCGCTTTCGACCCTGGGCCGCGTGGGCGTGGTGATTCACGAAGCCCGTCATACCCAGGGCTACGGCCATATTCCTTGCACGCATGGCCCTTACGCCGGAAGCGGTTCGGAAGGCTGTGACGCCTCCGTGGCCGCCAAGGGTGCCCATGCGGTGGAGGTCGAATATTATACGCGCGTGGTGCTCAACGCGAAGAACCTGCATCCCGTCTACCAGAGCATGGCGCGGCTGATGGCGATGGGGCGTGCGAACTTTGTCTTCAATGAATCCCCGATGAAAAAACGTGAAGCCCTGGCCGCTCTGTCTGGCAATCGACTTCTCCTCGTCGACGGCGAGCGGGTGAAAGAGAGCGAGGCTCCGCGCGCTGCCCCGGCCTCCCGTCTGAAACGCACTTCTTTCGGCGCGAGCCTGGTGAAGGGCAAAGAAGCCGTGGCCGTGGACCTCTATTCCGCCGCCTCCGAGCCCAGCAAAGACGACTACTCCTACTACAAGCTCTTTCAGGCGCCGCGCTCGATGGAACCGAAGCAGGCTCGCGATATCGAGGAAATCGACCTGGCCGAGCAACGCTTCTTTGCCGTGCTGGGCGAGGATAAAAGAATTTCCACTTACGATTTCCCGGGCGGTGGCTGGCGTGCTCCGACTGAGCCGCTTGCGGGCGCCTTAGCTTTTGTGACGCGTGTTCCTAACGGACCATCCGGCCTCTTTGTTGTGAAAGAAGATGGCAGCATCCTGCCTTTCGATCTGAAGACCCGCCGCCTCGGCTCGCCTTTGAGCGAACGTTGGAGGAAGGATACGCTGGCCTATGCTATGAATGGAGAGAAGCTCGTGAGGCTCACGAGCGAAGGACGAGTGGTCGATGCTGTGTCGGGAACTTCCTTGCCGGCCTTCCATGATCGTACCGTAACGGATCTGGTGAACGTTCCTCTCTATGACGCGTACGAAGTGGTTCCTTAGTTTCTTCTTTCTCGGGCTCCTGGCCCTTGCCGCCGTTCTCTACTACTTTCGCTCGGTCATGCCACCGGAGGCATTGTCGCCTTCGGCGCAACCATCAATCTCTGCTGCCCAAAATGGACAGGCGCAAAAGGAAGGGGGAAATCAACCACCTCCCTCCGAAAAAGAAACCGCTGTCGCCTTCGAGGCGGGAACACCGATGAAGCGGGTCATGGAACTCTATGAGACGGAAAGCAAACGAGTGGGCTCCGTGGATCCTGACCCCAAGGCCACGCAGAAACGATTGGAAAGCATCGCCCGCCAGCTGAAAAAAGAGGAGATCGAATGGCTCGAGCGCCAGTCGATGGACCCCCTTTCCGATGCCGATGCCCGCTTCTTCGCTGTATACCTCATGGGCCTGAGCGCGCAGGAGTCGGCCGTAGCTTCGCTCACCAGAATCGCGACGCAGCCGATTCATCCTTCAAAAAATGCGCGCAAGAATAGTGAAGAGAGATCTCTGCGGGCCAGCGCAGTGGAAGGGATGAGCCGGTCCTGCAAGGAGTTCCCGGGTGCAGTGAAAGATGGGCTTCTGGAAGTGATTTCCGGCCAGACCGACGAATTCCTCCGTGACCGCGCTCACCGCGGCCTCTATGCCTGCCAGACGGGCAAGCAGATCGAGGAGCAGGACAAAGAAGCCCTGCGGAAAGTCCGGAAGAAAAAGTAGTCTACTTCGCCGTGCCCGAGTTCGGGAGGGTGAGCGGATTCATGAGACTCGATCCCGCCTTGTTGTTGTCGTCGTAGGCCGAGGTCGGCTCCTCGTTTTCGGGCGGCTTCGCGGCGTTCACCGCTTTCTTGAAGGACTCGCAGGCCTCTTCGGCCTCGTCCGCATCGGGTTTTTCCACCGCGCAGGCGGCCGTCACATTCTTCAGCGCGGCCACGAGGTCGAGGTTCTGCTGGCGCAGGCTGCCCCGGCCGGCGTCCGCCTCGCCCTCGAGCGCACCCAGGATGTAGTCGGAACACTGTTCACGTACGTCTTCGTGCACCTTTTTACTGAGCTCTGCCTTCAAGCCATTGGCGGCGCGGGCGCGCTCGGAATTGTTGATGTCGCCTGCGACGTCAGTTCCCGAGGAGGCGTCCTTGAAAATGCTGAAGCCGTTCCTCTGTGCATAGGCCTGAAGTTCGTTGTCGCTATTGATGGCCTCGCTCATTTTTCCTTCCACGTCACTCACGCAGGAGCGGTAGTCGCTATCGGCGGCGCTGCGGCTGGAAAAGCTGTCCTCATCGACGGTGGCCTTGCTACGGCGGAAAAGGTTTTCGAGGCCGGCGGAAAGCTGCTTGGACTTGTCCCGGCTGCACACCGCTTCCGTCTTGCTGCAGTCCGAGGGCATTGCGCCGAGAAAGCGCTTGTAGCTGCTTTCGTCCACGAGACACTTCGTGCGCATTTTCGAGGCTTCTACCGCCTTGGCGGCGAGATCGCTCGTCATGGAGTTGTAGGCGTCGGTCACCTCTGTGGGCGGCTCGATCTCGGTATAGGCGTCGCGGCCGGCGAGGGCGGCCTTCATGCTTTTCGGCATATCGATCATGCCGGTCTTCTCGTTTTCCGTAAGCTGTTCGGCATCGATCTGCTTGGTTTTGATCTGCGCCTTGATGCCGAGCTTGGCGAGATCCTGGTTCACGCCGGTCACTCCCGCCGTGATCAGCTGGCTCATCTGCCCAAACTGGCCGGAAATCGCGCTGAACGAAGCCTTCACCGCGTTGTTGTGCTGCTCCACGAACTTTCCGCGGTCTTCTTCGCCCTTCTGCGCGGCCTGCGAGTGCTGGCTCACGGTGCGGTCCATGTAGTTGATGCAGTCGTCGAAGCCCGAGCATTTGGCGCTCGTATTCGAGATCGAGGGCTTGCCGGCGGAATCCAGGGTGAGGGTCTGCATCGGCATGGTGGTTTCGCCCGCGTTCACGGAAAAGGTGGAGCCGTTTGAAAGCTTGGTGGTGCGGTTGGTGCCTTTGATGCCGCTGTCGAGCGTGGCGCTGAGCACTTTCAGGCAGTCGAGGTTTTTGTAAGGGTCTTCCGCGGCCGTGCAGTCGGTTTTGAACTGAGCGAGCTCGTTATTGTAGACCTTGTGGAAGGAGGTGCGGAAGTCGCTCATCTCGCCTTCCACCCGGTCAATCCAGTTTTTGAGGTCGTTGGCCACTTCGCGTTCGTTGTCCTGGGCGGCGACGATGTCGTTATAGTATTCCGAGCCCTTGCTCTGGATGTCAGCTTTGAAGCCAGCGGCGGCCTCGTCGTAGCAGGCCTGGTAGGCCTGGCCCACGAACTGGGTGAGGGAGTTCTTGTTGATGTTCGAGGTGAAGCTGTGGCCGCGGTAAACGTCCAGCACTCCCTTTAAGGTTTCGCTGAAGCGGTTCTTGGTGAAGCCGAGGAACTGGTCGGGATTGCCGATGTCGATATTTGTCGGCAGGTTGAGCTTCACCGCGTTCCAGTGGTTCTTTTCGTTGAGGTTGTTAAGGGCGGCGAGGTCGGCCTTGGCGGCCACGCGCTTGCCGGCGCTCGGAGAGCCTGCGGACTGGTTGGAGAACATCGCGGCCACGCATTGGGAGGGCGGGAGGTTGATGTCGTTGTCAAAGCAGGAGGCGGGGCGGCTCTGGTAGCAGGCCTCCACCTTGTTCATCATGGTGAAGTACCATTTGTTGGCGGATAGCGCGCGCACGCGGGCGAGGTCTTCGACCTTTTTCACCAGGCCGTAGCTCAGGCCTTCTTTCTGGGCCTTTGATTCGGGCTGCAGTCCGCCTGGTTTGGCGTTCAATACGTTGTTGAGCTCGAGCGACATCTGTTTAAGCCGCTTCAATTGATCGCGATAACCGCCGCCCTTGCCGTCTTTGCCGTCGAGCTCGGTGCTGAGCTGGTCGGCGATGCGTTTATGCGCATCGATGATCTGGGTGTGGGTTTTGTAAACTTCTCCAGCGGCATCGGTAAGAGCCTGGAACGGCACCTTGGAGCGCTCGGCGATCTGGTTCACGGTATTCTGCAGGTTCGTGATGCAGGCCATTTTTTTATTCGTGTCTTCCATCTTGGCTTTGTTGAGGGCGATGGAATCGAGGATCACGGCCGCGGTTTCGCAAGTGGGCTCTGCCGAGAGCAGGGCGTCCGGTGTCAGGCTCTCAGCCACCTTTTTCTGCTTGGACGAACGTTTAGTGGTGAACTTCTCATAGGTGCGCAGGGTTCCCTGCATGCAGTTCTGCGCTTCGATCATGGCGTTCATCAGCTGAGTGCGGATCTGGTCGAACTGGTTTTGCTGCGTGCCTAAGCCACCGGCCTGCATCTGGACTTGTTGAAGTTGGTTCGCCATGGCGGCGAGGTTGAGGCCCGAGCCCTGGTACGCCATCATGAAACCGTTCGCGCCGTTGAGCGCGGAGTTCACGCCATTGAGGGCGTTGAGCGCGATCGAGGGTTGTTGCGCTTCTTCGGCAAGAACGGCTCCCAAGGGGGCCGCGAACAACAGAACGGTGAGCAAGGTATGGCGAGTGAGTCTCATGCGCAATCTTCCTTCGGGCGTATGAACAGGGGTGCCCTACTAAGCCTATCGGCCGATTGCTGAGGGAACTGAAGCGTTTACGCGGGAAGTGTCTAAAAGTTATACAGGCGAGGCCGGGAGGAGACTCCCCAAGGATTCCAAGCCTATAGCGCGAGCAGTTTTTCGAAGATCTGCACTACCTGCTCCCGGTCGACCTCGAACTCTTTGGGGCCGAGGAGGTAACGACGGATGGCGAAGGTCCAGGTGTCGTCGGTGGGCAGCTCCTGGTAGGCGAGCAGGAAGTTGAAAATGGCCAGGTGGTCCTTGGGATCGGTGAATCCCTTGGCATTGGCCTTCTCCGCGATCAGCGGACGGAACACAGGGTAGGCTACGGCGGCTTCGGCATTGTCGAACTTCCCGTCGTGGTTGGCGTCGAAACGGGAGAACAGCATTTCCACGTAGTAGGGGAGCTGCACGAAACATTGGGTGTCGGCCAGGGTGACGTCCGCTTTGGCCTTGCCAACGCGAAGGAAGTTCGCCATGCGGTCGTAGACGCGCGCCCGCGAGTCGAGACTGAGGCCCTTCATATAGGCGGTCAGGCCCGGCAGGTAGCTCCAGATCTCGCCCACATTGAGCACGAACTTGGAGCGGTAGCAGCGGGCGGGGATGAGCGCTTTGCCTTTGGCGTCGACCTTTTCCGCGGAACAAAGTTCGGCGATCTTGGTATGAATTTTTGGAGCACGCTCGAGAGTGGAAAGCAGCAAGGCTTCGAGTTCGATGGCCTCGTTCATGGTGAGGCCCCGGTTACCGTCGGAAGAGTAGAGGAAGAGGCTGGCTTCAAAAAGACGTTTCGAAATACTGGCCCGCAGCTCTTCATCGATCACGCGGAATTCGCGGAGGATCGGGAAAATATCGTTGATGAAAGTATCCACCTGCGTTTTGGAAAGGCTGGCGCTTTTCGGGCTGCCGTAGGCCTGGATCAGCAGGCGGTTCAGGGAGCGCAGAGAGAAAATCTTCATCATGTGCAGGTAGGAAAATTCCTTGGGAGTGCCTTGTTTCGGAATCACTACCCCGAACTCATCCTGTGAAAAGACGGTGCGGATCTCGGTGGACTTGAGGAGCGCATTCACGGCTTCCTGAGAAATTTCAGCGCGTAGCTTGGTGGCGCCAAGGAGAACGTCCATGGGCGTTTTCGCAATTTCTTCGCGGGTGAGAGTCCCCTTCATGAAGTCGTCGCCGAACTTGGCGCGGAACATGGCTTCGTTCGCCATCAGGCCTTCGAGCAGGAAACGCATATTGTCGCGGAAGTGGGAAAAGCTTTCCTTGGTCACTTCGAAGCGCTCGGAATTTTCGCTGGGCCCGAGCAGCTTGCCGAAGATCACTTTGATGAATTGGCGGGCTGTATCCGGGCTGATTTTCATCAGCTTTTCGTTATGGAGCGTGACCACCAGATCGTCGATCTCTTCCGACGAGATCACCTGGCCAGGCTGCTGGTTGAGCACGAACTCGAAGGTGTTCATGAAGTCGCCGAAAAGGCGATCGATGGTCTGAAGCCCGCCCGTCTGCAAGGTGACGTAGGGGCGGCTGAAGAAAAATTGGGCACGCAGGTACGCCGCGAAGTAGCGGGGCACGAGGCGGTAGAAGCGGGGCCAGTCGGCGGAGCTGATCTCGTCGCGCGGAGGAGCCACCATGATCGCCTTGGCGGGAGGAAGAGCGCGGGAGAAGCGCATGGCGGAGTTGGTCCAGTGGTCCTCGGGCAGCGCTGTGTCACCATAGAGGAATTTTCGAAGCTCCCGCAAGAGGGTCTCCATATGAGCGAAGGAGTATGGACCCTGTTTGGCCTGCATCTGGCTGCCGAATACGGAGGACGCTTCAATGAAATCACGCATCGCCTGTTCGAAGCGTTGTGTGTCGTAGCCGCGCGCGATGAAACTGTCTTTGGTCATCGGCATGAGGGTGCGCAGAACCGCTGTGAGGCCG
>DATBTF010000155.1:0-7960 GCA_036559405.1 Bdellovibrionota bacterium | reverse complement strand
CAGCACCAGGATCGCCAGGCGAGCCAGTAGCTCCAGCACTCCAGCGGCGAAAAAGAGGGCGATGAGCAAGGTGGAGGCTGCCATGCTTAGAAGAGCGGGTAGATATCGTCGGGCGCGCCGCGCTTCGACTTTTTCTTGGCCTTCGCCGAGCCACGCGAGAAGAGGCCAGCGAGGAAAGAGAGCATTTTTTGGAAGGTTTTCATCAGCATTCCGAAGCTCGAATCTAGGCTAGAAAATCCAAGTGGGTCAAGATCTTATCTCCCTCCCCTCGAACTCCTTTCGATGCTAGTGTGGATTCCAGCATGAACAGGAATCGAGCACTCCTTTGCCTGGCTTTTCTATGCTGGACCTGGCTGGCTTGGCACGTGCGCCCCAACGTATCCCAAACCGGTCACGACTCCTTTCTCTACGTAAGCAGCGCCCAATGTGTTTTCACGCAGGTTTCTGGCTGCATTCATGACCGCGAACCTTTCTATCCGGCCTTTTTGTCGCTCTTCCTGGCGAGGTTTCCCACTATCGATCAGGCTATGGCTTGGGTGCCCCTGGCCCAGAATCTCATTTTCCTAGCATCAGCCTTCTTCCTGCTTGCCTGTGTCTTCCCGAAAAAAAAACGGGAGGAGCGGTTCGCCTTGGCTTTGGCTATCGCCTCCGTGCCCACCTTTCTCATTCCCCTCAATGGCTCCGTCTATACGGAATCGCTCTCGGCCAGCCTGGTGATGCTGGCGCTAGGGGCTAGCGTACGGGTCTTCGGAGCTAAATCCATGCGATCCATGGTGCTCTGGGCGGGCCTCGTGTTCTGCTGCGCGCTTTTTTTGAATCTCACAAAGGGCGCATTCCCCGTCGTGCACTGCATCTGCATTGTTCTGCTCCTACTGACTGCGGCCGTTGCGCGTAGCCGACGTATATCCGCCCTGCTGCTCGCCGGCTCCACCTTAGCAGCAACCTTGGCGAGCGGGCCGATCCTGAAGGCGTATCTCGGCAATGAGAAGCTCATCCAAAGGGGCGGCGCTGTATTCTACGGACGCACGGAATACGCGCGCACCTTTCCCTTCCGCAAGCTCACCTTCCTCTATCTCGTGAACGGGTTCTCGGAAAACTTCTGCCGCAAGGCCTACGGCCAGCAGTGCGACCTCGTTTTCTTCGGAGCGGAAAATATTTACGGCAACGCCCTATCGTTCTCCGGCCTGACCGACGAGGAACTCACCCGGCGCGGCCTGCAGAATCTCCGCGCCAATCCCCTGCGCCAGCTGCTCTTCGCCCCTCTGGAATGGAGCAAGTTCGTCTTCCACCACACTTCCACGGGCTTTGCCTGGCTCGACCTTCCGCTTCTGGGCCCCGTAGTTCATTCCCTTCCCTTCCTTCTCCTCCTGAAGATCGCCAATCTTTTGCTCTACGGCTTCTGCGGATGGACGCTTCATCGACGCCTCCGTCCTGCCCTTCGTCAGGGAAGCGCGACTCCTTTTCTCCTTTGCCTGGGCTATATCGCGGCCTATCTGGTGCCCTATGGCTTCGCGACCACGGTAGTGCGGATGGTGTATCCGGTTGCCCCCCTGCTCTTTGTTTTCGTAGTCTGGGGACTGGCCCCTTCCCCGGGAAAAAAGACAAAATAGCGCTGCGCATCAAGTGGCGCTGCCCCCTTCTTCTTAGCTCTCAGATGAGGTAAGCAAGGAGGCTCATGACTACTCGCTTCATTGTGCATGCCGACGACTTCGGCTTAGCCGAGTCTGTAAATCTAGGCATCGTGGCCGCCGCCGAAAAGGGCGTAGTGCGCAGCACCAGTATCATGGCCTGCGGCCGAGCCTTCGACCACGGAGCGGCTCTGCTCAAGAAGCATAAGCTATGCGCCGGAATCCACCTCACCCTGGACGAAGAGACCCCCGTGCTTCCCAAGGAGCGGATTCCTACGTTGGTCAACGAAACGGGCCGCTTCCACGGCCGGTCCACCCTGCTCAAACGTTTGCTGTTTTCCCGCGATATCAACCTCGACGAGATTCGGGCCGAGTTCGAGGCTCAGATCCTCCGCTGTAAAAATGCCGGCCTCACGCTCACCCATATCGACGGGCACGGGCATGTGCACGTGTATCCGAGAATCGCCCCCATCGTGGCGGAGCTGGCGAAAAAACATGGGCTGAACAATGTGCGCATTCCCCGCGAGTCGCTTTGCTATTGGGGAGGTGGCCTTTCCCCCGGGCGCCAGCTCAACAAATGGATCGTTTACGCATTTTCCGCTCTCAGTGAAAAAATCTTCCGCCGGGCCGGCCTCGCCTCACCCGCTCTTTTTCTCGGCATTTCCCATGGGGGCCGGATCACCGAGGAGGCGGTGCAGAGCATGCTTCGTCACGCACCCGAGGGCGCCTTAGTGGAAATCATGTGCCACCCCGGCTATGAGGACTCCCAGGCGCTCCTCCCCTATCAGGCTTGGAATTACACGTGGCAAACCGAGCTGAACGCGCTATTGTCAACGCGCTTACCCACGCTTTTTGCCGAGCGGGGAAGCCTAGTTTCTTTCAAGGAGCTGCACCATGAGAACCCATGAAGATCCGATGCAACGTTACTGGAACGATATCATCCGCGACTGGGAAGATACGTCCTACAGCAAGAGCAGCGACGCCTCTTTCATCGAGCGCCTGGCTGGTAAGTTCCGCGGCCATATCGTGGACCGCCACCACACCTGCGTAAACGACGTGAAGAAGTTCGTGGGCGGAATGACCGTGATGGAAATCGGCTGCGCCTCGGGAAATATGTGCTTCGAGCTCCTGCAGAACGGGGCGAGCAAGGCGATCGGCCTGGATATCGCCGATAGCGCCGTGAATGCGGCGAAAGCCAAGGCGGCCAAGCTGGGCGTACCGGAAGGCAAGGCCTCCTTCTTCCGCTACACCATCGGTGAGCAGCTTCCCGTGAAGGAGAAAGTGGACCTAGTGGTGGGCCTCGGCATCACCGAATATGTTCAGCCATCCGACCTCAAAAAGTTTCTTCAAGAAGTGAATCCGAAGTACGTCTTCATCTCGTTCGATGAGAAAGTGGTGAACATGCAGAAGATCATCCACTTCGGCTACCGCACCTTCAAACAGATCCCCTATTACAAAATGTACTCGCAGCCCGAGATGAAAGAGCTGGTGGAATCGGCTGGCTTCTCCTCAGTGCGTACCTACCGCGACAAGGCCAACGCCTTCGTGACCAACCTTCCGGTATAGTCATGCCCAAGTGCCGCGTTTGCGAAAGCAGTTATGAGCCTTTCGTGGACTTCGGTCCGCAGCCGATCGCCAACGGCTTCCGCAGCCCCGGCGATAAGAGCGAGGAATACTTCTTCCCGATGCGGGTGGGCTTCTGCTCGGAATGCATGATGGTGCAGCTCGTGGACCAGCCGGACCGCGAGAAGATGTTCCATGAGAATTACGCCTTCTTTTCCTCCACCTCGAAGTTCATGGCCATCCACTTCCAGGCCTTTGCGCAAACCATGATGGACAACCATATGAAGGGGAAAAAAGATCCCTTCTATGTGGAAGTCGGCAGCAACGACGGCATCATGATCCGCAACTACAAAGCCGCCGGCATCCGCCATCTGGGCGTGGAGCCGTCCGCCAATGTGGCTCAAGTTGCGAAGGACGCAGGGATCAATACCGTCTCTGAGTTTTTCGACGAAACTCTGGCGCAAAAGATCGTGAAGGAATACGGCCAGGCCGATGTGATCGCCTCCGCGAACGTGATGTGCCACATCCCCTACCTCCATTCGGTGGCCAAAGGGATCAAGATTCTCCTGAAGAACGGCGGGGTCTTCGCCTTCGAGGATCCCTATCTGGCCGACATCGTCGAGAAAACGTCTTACGATCAGATCTACGACGAGCACGTATTCTTCTTCTCCGCCCATTCCGTGGGACGCCTCTTCGCCATGCACGGATTGGAGCTTGTGCGCGTGGATGCGCAGGATGTGCACGGCGGATCGATGCGCTATACAATCGCGCATGCCGGCTCTGTGCCCAAGCACGCTTCCGTGGAAGCCCAGTTGAAAAAAGAAAAAGATCTTGGCATCCCCTCCGCCGCCACTTACGAAAAAGTGCGGAAGAACGTGGAGCGTTCGCGCGCTGAGCTTGTGGCCCTGCTGAAGAAGCTCAAGGCCGAGGGCAAACGCGTGGTGGGCTACGGCGCCACCTCGAAAAGCGCCACGGTGGCGAACTACTGCGGGATCGGCCCCGATCTGGTGGAGTTCATCAGCGACACGACTCCGATCAAGCAGGGCAAGGTCACTCCGGGAATGCGAATTCCCGTGAAGCCCTATGATGCCTTCGCGCAGAGTTATCCCGACTACGCCCTGCTGTTCGCTTGGAACCACGCCAAGGAGATCATGGCCAAGGAATCGGGCTTCATGAAAGCCGGCGGCAAGTGGATCGTCTATGTTCCGGAAGTGCGAGTGATCTGACGTGATCCTCTGCGCTTCCCCTCACGCCCAGTACCTCGAACTCAAAGGCGAGATTCAAGCGGCCATCCAAGCCGTGCTCGACTCCGGCTACCTTATCCTCGGCGAGCAGGTGCGCGCCTTCGAAGAGGAGTTCGCGGCCTTCCTGGGAACGAAATTTTTCGTAGGCGTGGGTAACGGAACCGACGCCATCGAGCTCGCGCTCGCCGCCGCTGGCGTTGGTCCGGGTGATGAAGTGATCACCACTACCCATACGGCCGTGGCCACGGTTTCCGCCATTGTGGAGGTAGGCGCGGTTCCGGTTCTCGTCGACGTGGAGCCCCGCTTCTACACTCTCGATCCCGCGAAGGCCGCAAAGGCGGTAACGTCCAAAACCAAGGCGATCGTTCCCGTGCACATCTACGGCCAGGCCTGTGATCTGGACGCCTTCCAAGCTCTCGCCAAAGAAAAAAATCTCGTCCTCATCGAGGATTGCGCCCAGGCCCACGGCGCACGCTACGGAAAGAAACGCCTGGGTTCGATCGGCAGCGCCGGTTGCTTCAGCTTCTATCCGACGAAAAATTTAGGCGCTTTGGGTGACGGAGGCGGCATCGCCACCTCCGACCCCGCGCTCGCCGAGAAGCTTCGCCTGCTCCGCCAATACGGCTGGAAAGAGCGCTATGTGAGCGCGATCCACGGCCGCAATACCCGCCTCGACGAGCTCCAAGCCGCCATCCTGCGCGTGAAGCTGAAGCATCTCGAGAAGGAAAACCAGACGCGGCGGACGTTAGCGGAAACTTATCGGGAGGAGCTCGCCAGCCTGAAGGAAGTGGCCTTGCCGGAGACGCGAGCGGGATCGGAGCATGTATTCCACCTCTTCGCGCTCCTCACGGAAAAACGCGACGCTCTCCTGGCCCACCTCAAGAAGCAGAATATCCAGACGATGGTACACTACCCCATGCCCGTGCATCTGCAGCCCGGGTACGCGAAGCTCGCCCGCTTTTCCGCAATGCCGGAGGCCGAGAAGGTCGCCCAGCAGGAGCTTTCCCTGCCGATGCATCCCTACTTGCGCCAAGAAGACGTGCTCACCGTGTGCAAGGAAATCCGCGCGTTCTTCCGCTAACCGGAAAATTTCCCTCGTACTTTTTTCAGCCGCAGATGAAGGCCTTTCCCGAGGAGTGCGCGCGCTGTGCGGGAAAGTCCGATCCACGACGCATATTGCAGCAGCTTGCCTTGCCGGAGAACAGCGTCCGCCCAGCCCGCATTGCACTCCCGCTGCGCACGGCTGAACTCCCGCAAGACGGAAAGCACCCGATCCGAAGCGCCCCCCAGCTCAAAGGAGGCGAAAGGGCGCGGATAGGGAATGAGCTCCACTCCCTGAAGGTGCATGCGCAGATGCAGCTGATAGTCGGCGGCCAAGCGAAAGCTTTCGTCGAAGAGGCCGAACTGGAGCAATAGGTCCCGGGGATAGAGCACAGCCTGGTGGCACATCCGGTTGCTCCCGAAGGTGGCCGAGTGGAAGTCAGGGCAGGCCAGCTCCCTCGCATAACCCGCCTCGCTTACCTGCACGGGCCCACAAAGCAGGGCCGCCCGCTTGCCCGGCCGGAGCTTGAGAGCCTCGAGCAGAGCCGAGGGATCGAGCAGGGAATCGCCGGCATTGAGAAACCAAACCAGTTCACCTTTGGCGGCACGCGCGCCTATATTCATCGCCGGGTAGATTCCGCTCCGCGGGGCATGGAGGCGGGTCCAGGGATAACCGGCCGGGATGGAGGCATAGGCACCTCCATGGAGCTCGGGGGAGGAATCCACCACGATATGCTCGAAGGAAATGTTCCGGGAGCGCAGCTCTGGAACCATGGGCAGGAGAGACTGGAATGTCTTCTGCAGGCCCGCAGGATCGCTCCAAACCGCGGTGACAAGGGAAAGTAAGGGGGCCCTATTTTCTTGAGCCATCGTGTCAGTATGAGTTAATGTCACGGGCATTCAGATTCACCGAGTTTTAGGCATGATGCAACAAAATCCATTGCCGCGTGAAGTGGAAGAAAATCTCCGTTCCTTCTACGACTCCAAGGGCTGGAGCCAAGACGGTGCCCATACCGGCGACGCCGCTCGCTGGGAAGACACCCGCGCCTGCGCCCATTCCTACGTCTCGGGTTGCCGGCTGCGTCTGCTGAAATACCTGCCCCGTCAGGGGGAGCTGATTCTGGACGCCGCCTCCGGCCCCATCCAGTACCCTGAATACCTCGCCTACTCGGCTGGTTATGTGCAACGCGTATGCGTGGACCTTTCCAAAGAGGCGCTGTCTCAGGCAGAGGCTAAGCTCGGCGCCAAGGGCCAGTACCTGAACTGCAGCATTCTCGATCTGCCGCTCGCCGACAGATCCATGGATGCTTCTCTAAGCCTCCACACGATCTACCATATCGAAGCCTCGGCCCAGGAAAGTGCCGTACGCCAGCTGTTGCGCGTAACCAAAGCGGGACGCCCAGTGCTGGTGATCTATGCCAATCCTGATCGCCTGAGCGCCAAAGTGGCGAACGTAGCCCGCTCTCTGAAGCGTCTTTTCACCGGAATGAAGAAGGCCGAGGCGGGCGAGATTTACTACTTCGCCCACCCGCTCTCGTGGTGGCAACGTTTCTCAGATGAGGCGGAAGTAAGCGTGGTCACTTGGCGCACACTCACCGCCAAGCTCAGCCGGATGCTCCCGGACAATGTAGTCGGCTCGTTTGTTCTAAAAGTCATCTTCCAACTCGAGGAAGCATTCCCCCGCGCCATGCTGCCGTTCGCAGCTTACCCCCTCGTGGTTCTCACCAAGCGAAACGGCAAATGAAACCAGTCCTTCGACCTCCCGAAAAAAAAGGAATCTTCAGCCTGATCGCCTTCAGTGCAAGACTGGAATTCCGCGGCTTCGTGCTGATCATCCTCACGCTAGTATTGTCGGGCGTGTTGGAAGGATTCGGCATTCTGACCCTCTTTCCAGTTTTACAGATGGTAGTGGACCCGCAGAACAGTAACTCATCCCTTCAGGGAAGTAATGCCTGGATCATCACCGGCCTGCAAAGCCTGGGAGTACCGGTGAGGCTTGAATATTTGGTAGCCGTAATGTGCTTGGGTATCTTCGGGAAAGCACTTTTTCTGTTTTTGGGCATGCGGATGGTCACTTCCAGCGTTTCCGACCTAATGGCCAAGCTGCGCACTGGCCTGGCAAGAGCCTCGCTCCAAGCCAAATGGAATTACTTTCAAAGCAAGCCCAGCGGCAGCCTCGTAAACCGCCTTACGAACGAAACCTATAAAGCGGGCTCGGTTTACTATTATGCCTGCCAAATTTGCGCGAATGCGATCCAGGTTTGCGTTTATGCGATCCTCTCGCTCCTTCTCTCGTGGAAATTGACCATAGTGGCTGGCTTCGGCGCCCTCCTGGTGATGCTGGTATTGCATCGCTTTGTGCGCATAGTGAGAGAGGCCGGGCGCACGCAAGTAGAAGTGCTCGCCAGCATTTCTGCGCGATTCACTGATTATCTACAAGGAATCAAGCCGCTGAAGGCAATGGGCCTTGAGAATCGTTTAGAA
>DATBTF010000154.1:0-7239 GCA_036559405.1 Bdellovibrionota bacterium | reverse complement strand
GATCGGAATAGAAGAACTCCAGGTCAAAGCTTCGGGTGAAGTAGCAGAAAAGAAGGACGGAGCAGAAAGCCAGACGGAACAGCCCCAGCGAAGCGAGATCCGAATCGGAACGCGAGCGGAACCAGAAATCATTCCAGGCGTCGGCGAGCTCACGCCCGCGGGCAAAGCACCAGGAGATCATGGCGTGGCCTCCGGGCAGTAGTAGGTACCCAAAACTTCGATCTTGAGGTCGGCGGCATCCGTGATTTTCTTCTCGCCCTTTTGCACCTGTTCTAGCGAAGGCTCCGTGGCAACTACGCGCCATAGGTTGGCCGACTCCATTTCCGGAAACTGCCCGCAAAGATAATGGACGAACATATTCTTCATATTTCCATCGGAGGACAGCATGATGCGCGTGAGACTGAGGCGGCGGTTATAGCGGTCACGCAAAAAATAAGGATTCTGCTCATCGGGAAAGCGGCTGCTGACCGGCATCTTGTGGCGGAAGTTCACCACGTAGTCGATATACATGGGATGGTAGAAAGGCTCAGGAGCGAAGAACGACCAGGTGCTCGCCAGCCCCAGCACGTTCAGATAGGGCCGATAAATCGGAAGCAGCTTACTGGCGAGAAAGGAATTGGGATTGGGCGCGACAAGAATTCCCAGGAGATGAAAAGCGAGAAATGCGCTTAGCAAGATCCTGGTTCGAACGGACGGTAAGGCGCGCATACTTATAGAGTAATCCGCGAATCGTCCTTGGGGAAAGCAAATCCCTGGTGATCCCGCCGGGCTCGACGTAAATAAGGAAGAATGTACCCCGCCGGATGCGTCGAACGCTGCCCGGGCTGCCGCTATCGCGGACTGTCCCCCGAGCAAAGCGACAGAAAGAAGTGGGAATGGTCCAGGCAGTGCCTGGAGCCCCTGGGAATTCACCCGCTACCGTTGCTGGCACCCACCTCGCGCTGGGGGTATCGGCGGAAATCGGTGCTGCATGCACGACCTGGAAAGAACGGCTGGGATCTGGGCCTGATTCGGCGGCGCAGCCGCGAGGAAGAACTGGTCCCCATCCCGGAATGTCCGCTCCACCACCCTGCCCTGAACGAGAGGCTTTCGGTATTAAAAGAGCACTTGCCTGCGGAGATGCCCTTGGCCTTCGTGCACGCCACGGGCGCCTGCTTCACCCTGGTGCTGAAAAGCCGCCCCGACCGGCAATGGATCGAATGGGCGCGCTCCAAGGAAGCGGCTCTAAAATCTGCGGGAATCGAAGGACTGCAGATGAACTGGCATCCCAGCGCCGGCCGGCGGGTGCTCTCCACTCGGCACCAGGAAATTGTTTTCGGTCCGGCTTTTTTTCACGACGGAGAGCGCTTCCACGGTGCACTCTCGTTTCGCCAGCAGATACCGGAACTCGAGGGCAGCTCGCTGAGCCTGGCCGAAACATTTCTCGCCGAAGCAACCCCCGAAATGATGGTGGACCTCTATTGCGGATCTGGCGCTACCTTGGCCCTCTGGCAAACAAGGAAATGGCCGTCCGTTGGGGTGGAGCTTGTGGGCGAAGCCTGCCTCGCGGCGGAAAAGAACGCGCCCGGGATACCGGTGCTGAAAGGCAAGGTGGAGCAGCGGCTACCACAGCTGACCGAGTGCGTGAGGGGAAAACGCTTTGTGGTGTACACCAATCCCCCCCGCGACGGACATGACAAGTCAGTGCTTCATTGGCTGCAAAAACATAAACCCCAACGGATCGCCTACCTGTCCTGCAACCAGAAAACCCTCGCTCGCGACCTTGAGGTCCTGCAAATTGGCTACGAGACGAAAAGCGTGCAGCCTTTCGATTTCTTTCCCCAGACCGATCACGTGGAAAGTCTGGCCCTGCTGGCGCGAAAGCCTTAAACTAGCCCGATGTGGCTGCTGATCCTCACCTGCATTTTCCCTTTTGCTTCCGCCCATGCCTGGGAAAAAACCCTATTCCTCGGCGACTCCCACTCCTTCTTTCAGGAGAAAACGGAGCGACGCTTGGGCGCTGTGCTCATTCGCACTTTGCCCGAGCTCATCTTCTTCTCTGCCTGCGGTTCCGCCCCGCAAACATGGCTGGAGGGCGGAAACACAAACTGCGGCTTCCGCGCATTGGTTCCAGGAAAGCAGGATGAGATGCGGATCGAAAGCGCCGTTCCCAAACTCAGTGATCTTCTGGCGCAGCACCAGCCCAAGCGGATCTGGATCGAACTGGGCGATAATCTTTTTGACTGGGACAAGAGCAGGAGTCCGGCGCTCTCCACTCTTGCTCTCCCCCGTGTAAAAAAACAATTGCGGGCCTTCATCAGCTTCCTCAGCAGCAGCGCATGGCGTTCCCTGAAATGCGTATGGGCCGGACCCGCAAAAGGAGGAAAAGGAACGCGCTACGAGAAAACGGATGCCGCCCTCGCCCAGCTTTATAAGGCCCTGGAGAGCGAAGTGGCCAAGCGCTGCCGCCTTATTGATTCCCGAACCCTGGTGGACCACTACGATGGAGGCGATGGCCTCCACTTTGGCCCTGAGGGCTCCGTGCGCTGGGGCGAGACCCTGGCCCGTGAGTTCGACCCGCCTTGGGGAGACCCGCCAGCAGGAAAATAGGTCAAGTATCTGAATTTATAAGATTTTTTTATTTCCATCCGCTCTACTTCCCCCTCAGGGGTCTTCAGATTCCCGCCGATAAGCAATTATGCTGGGAAATCAAATCCGTACCTATGGCGCGAATGAAATGATCCTCAGAGAGGGCGACGCGGGCGATTGGGCCTACCTGATCGAAAGCGGAAGGGTGCTCGTCTTCGTAACCAAAGACGGGGAAGAAGTGCCGCTGAAAATTCTCGGCAAGGGCGAAATCTTTGGCGAAATGTCGATGATCGACAATAGCGTGCGCTCGGCCACCTGCCGCACTCTGACGGAAGTGCGCCTTGTAACCGTGACCCAGGACCAGTTGCTCGATCGCATCAAAAGCGCCGACCCGATCGTGCGTCTGCTGATGCGCGCTTTGCTCGATAGACTAAGAGAGCAGAACAACGGCATCCGCGGAAAAACCCTTACTTCCGCTCCGCCCCCGAATCCCGAAAAATTCGATACCGAAAGACGCGAAGCGCTCGAGCGTATCGGCCTCGAGAACGAACTTTCCCAGGCCCTCGACAACGACGAATTCATCCCCCACTACCAGCCTATTTACGACCTGCGCACCCAGGAGATCCGCGGCTGCGAGGCGCTGCTGCGCTGGGTGGGCAAAGACGGCAAAATCGTGCCCACCGGGAACTTCATCGATGCGCTCGAACAGAGCCCGCTCATTCTCAACGTCGGCCAGCGTATGATTGAAATGTGCGTGGACGATCTCGTGAGGATGCAAAGCGAGATCGCCGGCAACCATGCTTTTTTCGTGAGCGTGAACGTGAGCGGACGCCAGTTCGCTGATCCGAACTTCCTGAGCCATCTTGAGTCCGTGCGCTACCGTGCCGGCGTACCGGCAGACCGTATCAAACTGGAAGTGACGGAACGGATCATGACCGAAGGCCCGCTCGCCATCTCGAGCCTCCAGGCCTGCCGGGCTCTCGGCTATAAAATCGCGATCGATGACTTCGGAACTGGCTTCTCCAGCCTTCAGTACCTGGCCTCGATGCCTCTTCACGACCTCAAGCTAGATCGCTCCTTCATCAGCCAGATGATGGCCAGCGAGAAGGCACATTCCATCGTGAAAACCCTCATCCACCTGGCGAACCAGCTCAACCTGAACCTGATCGCCGAAGGCATTGAGACCCGCGAGCAGCTTTTCCTGCTGCGCAATCTCGGCGTGCAGATGGGCCAGGGCTTCCTGTTTTCCAAAGCCCTTCCCTACGACGGCTTCATCAGCCTGATGACCGGGGCCGCAGCCGCCGAAAAGAAAGCAGCTTAAGCAATACCCAGCCAATAGATCAGCCCACAGAAACATGGGCGTGGATAAACAGATCCACGGGAAATGTACGCTCGGCGACCAGGCGATGGGTTTTCCGCTCAAAGGTGGTGAACCAATTGTCACCGGTGATGACATAGGTGTCTCCATCCGGATGCATGACCAGCCCGTGAGTTTTTTCCAGCTTCGGGACCTGAGGCCGCAGGTCCTGGCTCTGAAATTCTTCCGGTTTGTTCTCGGAAAAATATTTCAGGTCCTCCGACCAGCGGGCCGGAATCAGAATCTGGCCGTTCTTTTCGTCAAAGGCAATCGAGGTGCCGAAACCGGCCTTCATCTTTGGCAGAAAGCTGCTGAGCTGGTCAGGTCCGTGCACGCCCTCCCCGAACCATGGATTTGTCATGACATCGCTCCGGTTGGCGATCAGCGAGGGCTGGTGAGGAAGGTAAACGCGCTCTTCGGACCCCAGTGCAAAGTGGCAGTGGGCTCCGCCGTCCACGCTGCTGTACCTGTTCAGCAGCTTGCCGGAAGAAAGCTCCACTACCGTGACACTTGCCGGATAGATGTTCTGGTACTCGGATGCCCCGTATGCTTTCTTTTTCTTTTCAAGGTCCTTAAGATCCAGGTTCAACGTGCCTTTATAGGGACCGGTGCCAAACATAGATCCATAATGGCCTGTAAAGAGACGCTTGCCGTCAGCGGAGACCTTGAGATCATGGGCCTCGAAACCGTAACTGGAAACAGACGCCACTTCTTTGAGCGTATCGCGTTCCCGGATGGAAACTCGATCATATTTCCCCGCCACGCTACCATTCGTGGAAATGGCAAAATGATTAGTGCCAGGAATCAGAGCCGCATGGCCGCCGAATTTGAAATCGGAATCGGCAACCTGGACAAAGCGGGCGATCTCCAATGTGTCGGCGTCTAGGGCATAGAGCCAAGGCTGGCGATCTGTGGGAACAATATACACCAGATCTCCATCCACCATGGTGGAATGCGCCAAGCCCGGCAGCAGCACCTTGCGAATTCCGGTTCCGTCACCATTCGCCACTGTGAGCAGCGAATGATGGGTATCCCTAAAAACGGCGGAGGGCGCCTTCAGCTTCTTTTCCAGCGTTTGCCGGGAAAAATCCTGATCGAACTTCAGGTAATAACGCGGGCTCGGTACGTAGAAGCGGGGGTCTTTCGGCCGCGCATTCCCCGAAAGTCTCAGCCGGCCGCCTCCCGCGCAGGCTTGAAGCGCCAGAGCGGACGAAATTTGCAGAAAGCGTCGGCGGGAAATTTTCACAGGCGGCCTCCCTCTCCAGCAAGGTCAAGAGCCGCCTGGGCTGCGGGTGAGGCCGGCAGCAGACGCTCCCGGAGAGCCTCGCTCCCCTTTTCTGCCAGCATGCTCTTCAATAGCGGGATATCGGCCTCCTGGAATGGCAGGCCCGAAATTTTTTCTCCCGAGCTCAGAAAGTTCTCCAAGGTAACCTCTTTGAAGGTGGCAAAGATCCCGTATTTTTTCGCCAGCTCATTCGTCTTCCGGTACGTCTCCAGCAATTCCTGCTCTTCCACGAGCGAATGATGCTCACCGAAAAGAAATTCGCGATAGTTCGCCATGCCGTTGTTGCTTTCCAGATATGGGAAATAAATCACGGGCCGGGGCTTGCCGCCGCCCGCCAGCTCATTCACCAGCTCCACGAACCGGGGCATCTCATGGAAGTTCCGGCGCATCACAATGAAAGAAAAACTCAGCTGGAACTCGGTTTTCGTTTCCCGTGCATAGCGGATCAGGCAGCGGATATTTTCCAGCAAACGCTCGTAGCGCACATTCACTTGAATGGCTTCCAATACCTCTTTGCTCGCTCCGTTCATGCTGATCAGGAGCTGCTCGAGCGCCCGGTTATCGATCAGGAAACGTACGTTTTCCGGATTGAGAAGCATCCCATTCGTGAAGAGACGCAGCTTCGGAACGCCCTTCTCGGCAAGGCGCTCCACGATCTGCCGCCACTGCGGAAACAGGAGAAATTCCGAGGCTTCCGATGAAAAGCTCAGGACATTCTCCGCTCCATGCAGAACTTCCGGTAAAGCATCCGCTTCCATCCCCGGCCCGTTGATAATGTCACCATTGAATTTGCCGGCACACATCACACAGCGGGCATTGCATTTATTGATGAGCCGGGCCTGGCGGATGGGACCCACATATCGGGGGTTGAGATTTCCCGACAGATAGTCCTGGGCCATTTCCCCCAGCTGGAGCACATGATCCAGAATGTCTTTCACACGCCGGTCTTCGCTCAGGCCGCATTCCCCTCCCGCCACCACAACTGCGGCATGGAGGTTACGGAAAGCCTCCTGAACGGCGGCGGCCTCGGGCTTCTGCGTGGCAATGGAGACATCGGTCTTATGCAGCTCCGGAAGATCCCTTCCAAAGAGGTTCAGAAAGCTGCCACGAAGGTTGTGAAGATAGAGGAGGATGGAGTTATAGAGGTTGCTCGTTGTCTTGTTCAGATAGCAGGAACGGCACTTCTCTGAGGGGAATTCGCCCTTGGCGATCGTCTCGCGGAAGTGGCGGTACTTCTCACCTCGCCACACCCCTTCGAGCCCAAGCTCTTTCCAGCTTCCCAGGCTTTCGTGGTTATGGTCACAGGGCCGAGTCTGCCCGTCCTGGCCCAGGTGAACCTCCATCCAAGGAGCAGTGCAGTAAGGAACGTCCCCCATTTCCTTATTTATACCCACAATCTCACCCCCGGGCCTCAAAAAACCCGGCATAGTCGGGAAAGGCTGCCGCGAAGGATTGGCCGCGATACTCATCATGACGGCGAATCGCGTCCTGGAAAGAAGCCGCCCCGGCCTCGTCGTCCCCGCCATCCATCAGATCCAGAATGGGAGCGAAATCGGTGAGACAGATTCCCTTGTATTTGCTCCAGTCCACGTTTCTCAATGTCGGCAGAATGCGATTTTTCACGGAACGCGGAATCGCGCGAACGCTGAAGTGGCTTGGGTAGTGCACAAGGTTGAAAAACACCGGAAGATTTTCCGCCAGAAAAAAATCCAAGGCTTCCTCGATATAAAAAATATTCAATGAGCTGACGCTCAGGCACGCAGCCACCTGCAATCCCGGACAAGACCGGGCGCGGGCAATGTTCGCTTTCACTTCTTCCCAGCGCGCGCCAAATCGCTGGTATTCGAAACGCTCACCCACCCCGTCGACGCTGAAGAAAAGCTGCACCCGCTGGAAATGCGGGAATATCTCGCGCACGGCCCTCTCGGGAAATAGGGTACCGTTGGTGTTGTAGTGCAGGGAGATTCCCTTGCTATGCCCGGCCGCAACGCAGGCATCGAGAAAGCGGAAGTGGCGCTGGTTCAGGAAC
>DATBTF010000153.1:0-7625 GCA_036559405.1 Bdellovibrionota bacterium | reverse complement strand
AAGGCGTAACCCTTGTTGTTGGAAAGGTTGTTTTCCACGAATCTCGGATAGCTAGCCAGGAAACCTTCTTCGCCCGTCATCCGTACGCCGAACTCGCTATTTCCGGTGATCGTGTTCTCTTCGATGGACAGCTGCACGGCTTCCTTCGACTCGGAGTAGATCTGGATCCCAATCTGGTTTCCGCTGAAGGTGCTTTTGCTAACCACCAAGGATTCCGGGTTGTAGGCCATGAGCCCGGCGCCTTTCGTGACGCCGCTCACGTTCACATTATCTATGCTGGCGGTACCCTGCACGAAGAGGCCCGTACTGGCTGCAGGAGCTATAATTTTATGCCCACGTCCCTCAAGGTTAACGATGCTGCCAGCCAACCGCAGGCCAATTTCGGCGTTCGGACAGTTGAGGTCGCCCAGCAGATGCGCGGAGGCATTGAGTGTGGCGCCGCAGGCATCAGGCGGGTTGTTGAACACATTGTCGACAGTCGGGCAGGTGCTGCCGACAGGGCAAGCGCCATTCAGGGTAAGCGAATCGGTTAGATAGAATTCGCCGGCCTTGCAGTTCGTAGGCTTGTATTGTCCGGTATTCGCGGTATCCGTGAAGGCACAGTCCACATTCTCGCCCCCCTGAACGGAAAATGTCAGAGTCGTGGGAATGTTGTTGGCAACGGGACCGCTTATGGCAGCTGGAACGGAAACCCACTTAAGCCCGTTCAGGGGGAGGTGGGAGCCTTTCATGGGCGTCGGAGTACGGTCCGTGGCGGTGCTGGTGGACGTGTTGGTACTCGTGCTGGTTTGCGTAACGGTGGCCGTGCTCGTAATCGTGGTGGTGTGCACCGAAGTGTTTGTTGAAGTAATGGTCGGGGGCGCCGGTTTCACCTTGGGGGTGGTGTTTACCACAGTCTTGGTCGTAGTGGTGGTCGACGTCTTGGTTGAGGTCGTGGTCGAAGTCGAAGTGACGGGTTTAGAAGTGATGGGTTTAGTTGGTACTTTCATACAGCTATTGCCAGTGCTGATGTATCCCGCGTTGCAGCTGACTACAGTGCAGGCGCCGTACTTCCCTTTCACGAAAGTCTGAGTGCCCTTTCCATTACTTACAGTGCAGGCGCGGGTTTTGGCGTAGCAGTGGTTTCTAAATAGGACTTGGGAGGAGGTGCACTTGGCCCGAATCCAAACGTGCCCGCCTGCTTCCGCCTCGGCGGAAAACGAGAGAGCAGCCAATGCAGCTGCAAAGAGCGAAGCTTTGCTACGCCAAGTGCTCATAAAGATAGGAAGTCCCCCCAAAAACGAATCGCTGAATCTCTATTATAGCGCGTTCCGAGAGGGGCCCAACTGTCTCCCGGGGGATACAGGGCGACGGCAGGAAAATCGGCTACCTGGGCGCTGGCTCTTTTCCGCTACACCTAAATTTGATTTTTATCGTCGAGGAAGGGTGGTCAGCTCACGCCCTTGGCTGATGAACTGATCAGACTTTCGACACTCGAAAAAAGAATCTACGAGATTAAATGCCGCGAAGGTCGTTTTTTCAATGGGTTAAACCCGGGGCCCGGAACTTGCTCGAAAGTAGTCAGGGGAAAGGGGACTACATGCAACACTCTCCAATTGCGATTCTGATTACGTGCCTTGCGCTGGCACCAGCGTTCACTGCTTGGGCCGGCGATCAGACCTCCACCAAGCTCACCGCCTATAGTGCAGACGACAAATGCGACCCCGAAACTGGCGGCGGCAATGAATCCGCCGGCGGCCCGAAACCTCTCGATCATACCTGGGAAAAGCCCGGAGGTGGATGGGTGATGGCCGCGGTCTGCGGCACCAAAGGCAACACAGCATTATTCAACAAAATGAAGGGCTGCACCGGCAAGGTGAAGGGGAAAACAATTAAAGTTATGGATACGTGCCCCGCTTGCTGCAAGGAAGGCGGCCTCAAGCATATCGACATCAGTCATACCTGCAAGGGCGACACGATGGACGAAAAGATCGAGTGGGATCCCGGCTGCAAAGGAATCGACCAGGCCGGCCACGCAGCGATCGGTACGAAGAACTAGTGAAGGAGAAGGGATGCGGTACGGGATCGCAGCATTGACGCTTCTCTGGGCCCTGCCCCGCCCGGCTCATGCCGAGGTGAAGCGGGCCGTTGCCTGCGAGACACTCGAGTCCCTAGAAAACCGGGTCGAATACTGCAGCGACAATAAGCTCGCCATGCTCAGCGCCGTTGCCTGCCACGAGGCGCTCGTCAAGGCCATTCACGAAGGCGCTCCGGAGCTCGCTTCCATCTTCAAGGCCGGCGAGAAGAATGATGTCTCCCGCCAGATGGTAAAATTCCAGTTCTCCCGCTCCGACTACGTCAATACCGAAGCCAAGCTAACCCGGCTCATCGATCAGACCACCAGGAACATGCATCTGATCGCCGCCTATCCCACCATCATGCCCGACGACCTTCTTGGCCTGGGCAACGTTCCCTGCTTCACAGAAAACTACGATCCGATCGTGAAATCTGTGAGAGACCTCGACGAGAAAATCACGGAGCTCAAGAAGGCGCGCGAAGCGGCCGTGCAGCTGGGCAAGCTCTCCGGCGATCGCCAGGAAAACGTGGGCTCGCTGAATCCGGACTCCCTGGTACGCTCCGAAGTATACGCAGCCGGCAGCAAACCCCAGGTCAGGAGCCCTTCCGGCCACTCCCCGCGCAAGACCTCCGACATTACCGGCATCCGCGAGAACAAGTTGAAGGAATTGCCGCAGGACGAGATCCTCAACAGCTTTCCGGCTCGAGGCCAGCTCGAGCAGTGACCCTAAGGGGATTTCTTTTCTGTACCGGTGATATCGGAAGCCCTGCCGGACGGCTTCCTATGAGAGCCCGGTGCCTTACCCTTTAAGTTATTTTGCGCGAAAGCCGCGCTGGTTTTTTGCTCTGCAGCCTGGATTGCGTCGTTGGCGGCCGCGGGGCACTGCTCGCGCAGTCGATTGAATTTTTCCTGGATCGCGCGGACTTCGTTTTGGACATGTTTCATGGCGAAAGTGAAGGCTCGGCTGCAGGGGAAATGTACATCCCATTGCAGGTCGCGCTTCCCGCTCGGATGGCTTACGAGCGTGCGCACTTCTTCCTGCTGGAGCTTATTCCATTTCTGCAGGCTGGCGAGAAGGTAGTTTTCCGCCTCGTCTTCGAGAGAAAGCGCCATCCCGGCCGCCTTTCCGTATTTGCGCCGGAACTCCTTAAGAAAACCATCGCCGTTCGGCGAAGCTGCCCAGGACTTGCAGGTCTTGTCCGTTACTGCATCAATAGCGCGCTTTTCCGCGTCCACGTCCTTCTGCCATGACTTCCCCGTGCGAACCAGTTTGGTGAACTCTCCCATTCGTTCGTCAAAGCCGATCGTATGCACGTCGTAGCATTCGTTCCAGAGGCCTGACCAGGCGTTCTGCTTGTCTTGGGCCCGCGCCGGAACGGAACCAGCGGCGAACAGAAGGCATAGCGGCAAAAGGTGTATCTTCGGGGAGACAGAGGGCGGGGGTTTCGTCGGTGTCATATATATGCTCTATCGCCGTGAAACTAGGTTTCTGGAGAAAAAGAGAGTTTTTTTTTAAGGGAATCATCGAGAGGGGCGAAGAAGAAAGTAAGGGAGCTAAAAAAGGAAGCTGCTTATGCTTCGACGGATCCGGGCTTTTGTACCTTTCTTGGCATTCCTACTGCCGTTCGTTTCAGGACAGGAAGCCTTTAGCGCACCTGTCTTTCAGTGCATCTACACAAAGCATGTATCCACCAGCCGTATGCAACAATACGCTTACACCCAAATTGTTTACGGTAGCCCGTCCAGTTCTCGCATCGTCTACAATCCCGATTTTTCGCGCCGAGAGGGCTGCGACGATCTATGCATGGAATTCATCGTCAGCGGACACGAATGCACGCATGCTAGCGGCGTAGACGATGAATCTCGCGCAGATTGCGGCGGCGTCAAGCTTATGAAAAAATTGGGCCGATACAGCGCCGAGATGAAGAGGTCGGTGGCCAGATTCACTCTCCCGGCCCCTGCCGACTATGATGGGCATCCTTCCGGTCCTAAACGGGTGAGGGATATGGATACATGCGACCGGGCGACGGGCGGCCCGATCGAGACCCAGGGCCAGGCCCAGGTTAGCCAGCCCAACAAAAAGCCCGAGGCGGCCCCAATCGCTGCGCCTAGTGCGGGGTCCGAGGCCTGTTATTATGCTATTTTAAGCTGTCACCGTTCGAATGAAGCTGCCGAGAACGCAATGTTTGACCTCGGTACGGGGCTCACGGTGGTGAATACCGATAGAATAGCGGGATTCCAGAGCGGCTGGTACTGCGTATCGGGCGGGCCGGCTACCCGGGAATCCGCCTACTCTACGATGAGCAGTTTCAGTAGCCAGGCGCCCGGAGCGTATGTGAAATGGGCATGTAACTAAACGTGACCAAGACTGCCTTTTGTCCTAGAGGCTGATCTCATGGGTGATTCTAGCGCCTGAGGCGTCCCGCACTTCCATGAGGAGTGTGGGAAGGGGAGAGTCCCAGTCGAAGGTGAGCAGGCCGAAGTTGTCGCAGTCGTCGAAGAACTGCAGGCGCTTGCTGTTTGGCAGATCCCCCAGCGCCTCTCCCATATTGAGTCCGCTCGAGGTGAGATCGTGCACCGGAATGCCGCCCGGCGTGGTTTCCCGGGAAAGCTCTCCGATGTGCATGTCGCCGGAGATTACTAAAAAATTCCTCACGTCCAGCTGGTCGAGCAACTGATACAGGCGCGCCTTCTCCCGCGGAAAGTTCGCCCACTTTTCCCAGATATGCTCGGCGGAAACCAGCTGGATGCTGCTACCCAGAATCCGGAAGTGGGCCGGCTGCTGCAGCTGTTCCTCGAGCCACTTCCACTGGGTTTCGCCCAGCATTGCGCCGTCGGCGCCCGGGTCGGAACGGAACCAGCGCAGGTCGAGCAGGATCACCTGCACCCGCTTGTTTCCGTGGAGAAGGAAATAGGATTCGTACACTCCCTCCCGAGCCCGCCGTTCGGACTCTTTCGGCTCGCCGAAGAAGTCCAGCATGGCTTGCTTGCTTTCGCGCTTGAAGGGGTAGTCTCCGCCTCCGTCGTTCCTGCCCATGTCGTGGTCGTCCCAGGTGGCAACCAAGGGAAACTTTCCGCGAACCGAGGAGAAGTCGGCATTCGCTTTGAGCAACGCATACTGCTCGGCAAAGTCAGCCGGATTCATGGTGTCGGCGTAGATATTGTCGCCGAGACAAATAAAGAGACCAGGATTCTGGGCAGCGACGGCGCTCCAGATCGGCTGTGGCCTTGATTGGTTCGCGCAGGAGCCGAAGGCGATGCGGTAAGCGGTTCCCTTTTGCGCGCGCGACAGAGGCGCGAACAGGCTCGAGGCGAAAAAAGCGGCGAGAGTTCGGAGAAAGGAGCGGCGGTTCATAAGGTTTGTGCCTTTGAAAATTGGCTCAGGAGCCCGGACTCGAACCGGGGACCCAGTGATTAACAGTCACTTGCTCTACCGACTGAGCTACTCCTGATCAACCGCTAAGATGCCAAAACTACTCGATGGATTTGGTTCTGTAAAGGTTCTTGCCCGCTTGACACGGTTTCTAGGCACTCGTATCGTTTTATTATGACGCAGAAAAAACCCGTTGATGTTGTTATTGGCCAGCAGCGTCTTTTGCTGAAAACCGACCAGGATCCGGCCCAGGTGCAGCG
Source organism: Bdellovibrionota bacterium (assembly GCA_036559405.1). Classification (GTDB taxonomy): domain Bacteria; phylum Bdellovibrionota; class UBA1018; order CAIPTA01; family CAIPTA01; genus JAKFYM01. The sequence continues at coordinate 1,936 of DATBTF010000153.1, read as the reverse complement.
AGTGGCTGACCTGGTAAATCGGCGATTAGGCGAAATCCTGCCGGGCACCCAGCCGCTCTCCCACCAAGTTTTGCTGCTACTTGCCATGAACCTGGCGCAGGACCTCCTGAAGCACCAGGATGAGGGCCGGAAGCTGAAGAACGAAGTGAAGACACGCTCGCAGGCCATCCTGACCCAGCTCGAACGCGAATTCCCGCTCTGATCCGGGAGGTCGCATTCGTCCACCGAAGAAAGAAAGGCGCGCTTACTACCGCCGCCTGCTCGAATCCTTTTCCGCCCCCCATTTCGAAGTCTGGAATGAGAGACTCGGCCCCGAACTTTTGAAGGTGGCCAAGAAGCTGCCCCACGGGAGCTATGTGGCGGTGTATGCCTCCCGTCCGAAGGAGGCCAACCTTTCCGCCCTCTTCTCCCTCCCGCTGCGATTCTGCTTCCCGAGGGTTCTCTCGGACGACGGCCAGATGGAGTTCCGCTGGGTGAAGGCGGCCGGCAAGAAGGGGGAGCTAATCCTGGGGCCCTATAATATTTTTGAACCCAACGCCAAGCATCCCCTCGTGCAGAGAAACGAGATCAAGGCCTGCTTCGCCCCTCTCCTGGCCTTCGATGAAAAGGGCCGGAGGCTCGGGAACGGCAAGGGCTTCTACGACCGTTTTCTCGACGGCTTCAAAGGGTTAAAAGTAGGCGTCGGCTTTGAGTGGCAGTACTCGGTGACCCCTCTGCCGGATGAAGCCCACGACCAGCCGCTTGACCTTGTGGTCACCGAGCATGGCATTCGCGACTTCCGTAAATAAAAAATAAGAAGAATCAGGGCTTCAAGATCAGATGGAGATTGCTCTTGCCCTTGCCGAACAGGATCACCTTGTGGCTGCCGAAAGAAGCGGACGAAACCACCAGGTTCTCGTCCGTCACTTTTTCCCGGTTCATGGTGATCGCGCCCGCCTTGAGATCCCGTCTTGCCTCGCCTTTCGACGAGCATAGCTTGGTTAAGACCAACAGATCTAAGATGCCGCAGTCGTCGTTCATCTTCGTGCTGGGCACTTCCTTGGCCAGCAGCTCAAGGCCCTTTGCACTCAGCGAATCGAGCACCTTGGCGTCCTTTGAAAACAGGACGCGCGAAGCGTTCTCCGAGGCCAGGGCGGCCTCTTCGCCATGCACGAGGCGGGTGAGCTCGTGAGCCAGCACTTTTTGGATGGCGCGGGAGGCGGGGTCTTGGGTCATCTGCCTTTCCAGGTCCTCGATGTACTCATCTTTTAGGATGGTGAGGAAGCGCAGGAGTTTCGGTGCGTCGGCATCGGCCTGGCCAAGCCAGAACTGGTAGAACTTGAAGGGCGAGGTGAGCTCGGGGTCGAGATAGATCGCGCCTTTCTCCGTCTTGCCGAGCTTATTGCCGGCGGCGTCGGTGAGCAGAGGGGTGGAGAGCGCGTGTGCCTCTTTGCTGAGTTTGCGGCGGATTAGCTCGAGTCCTGTGGTGATATTGCCCCATTGGTCGGAGCCGCCCATCTGGAATGCACATTTTTCGTGCTCGAAGAGGTGGAGGAAGTCGTAGCCCTGCACCAGCATATAACCGAACTCGGCATAGGAGATCCCAGTTTCCATCCGGATCTTCACGCTGTCCTTGGCGATCATATAGTTCACGGTGAGGTGCTTGCCCACATCGCGGAGAAAGTCGAGGAAGCGGAAGTCCTTGAACCAGTCATAGTTGTTCACGAACTTCGCCTGGAATTTGCCTTTGGAGAAATCGATCAAGTTCGCGAGCTGCGCCTTCTGCTTTTCCAGGTTCCCGTGAGCAATTTTTTCATCGAGGAGGTTGCGCTCTTCCTTTTTTCCAGAAGGATCGCCGATCAGACCCGTGGCGCCGCCCAAGAGCACCAGGGGTTGCACGCCATGGAGCTGCGCGCGCCTTAGCATCATCGCCTGCATCAAATTGCCCACCTGGAGG
>DATBTF010000152.1:0-5616 GCA_036559405.1 Bdellovibrionota bacterium | reverse complement strand
ATCTCGCCCCAGAACGTGATGATCTCTTACGACGGCGCGGTGAAGCTCTTCGACTTCGGTATCGCGAAAGCCAAGAGCGCGTCCGAAGCCACCCGTGCCGGCGTGATCAAGGGCAAGCCCTCTTACCTCTCGCCGGAACAGATTAACGGGGAAGAGTTGGATGGCCGTTGCGACATCTTCGCCCTCGGCATCGTGCTCTGGGAGCTACTCACCGCGAAACGCCTGTTCGTCGCCGAAACCGACATGGGCGTTCTGCGCCTGATTCAAAGCGCCAAGATCGAGCCTCCCTCCACTTTCAATCCGGCCGTGCCGCAGAGCCTGGACGCCATCGTGCTGAAAGGACTCACGCGCGACAAGAACAAGCGCTACCAAAGCTCGGAAGAGTTCCAGCGCGACCTGCACAAGTTCCTTTACTCGTTCAACCCGAGCTTCAACCCGGCCGACCTCAGCTACTACGCCCAGGAGCTCTTCAAGAACGAGATCCGCGAGGACCGCGACCGTCTGCAGAAGTATCTCGCCATCGATCCGATTGATGACGGCCGCGCGGACGTAGGCCCCGGCGGTGATCGTCCGGCCGCTACCGGCAGCAGCAAGAACAAGCTTTCCACCAAGCTGGCCGACGGCCTGATCTCCACCACGGATTTCAACCGCGAGATGATGGATATCGTCGCCCAACAGCAGACGGGCAGCTTGAACAAGCCCTCGTCGCTGGAGCTAGTTTCGAACGATAAGATGCCCCAGCCGAAGACGGCTAGCGTACCACCCCCTTCGAATTCACCCGCCGGCACCGGTACGGGCACCAAGCCTCCTGTTCCAGCCAATAAAGGCTCGGGCCTGATCATGGCCCCGACCGGGGGCGCAGCAAAGAATACGTCCACCAAAGTTCCGACCTCCGGAGCCATGCCCGCGCCCAAGCGCTCCAGTCCTACGGATAGCATGGTGATCCCGCCCTGGAGCAAAACAGGTTCGGGCTCAGGCAATACTCCCCGCCCCGGTGCACGCACGCGCACCGATCTGCGCCGCGAGCTGACCGGCAGTATCACCAAAGAGACGAGAGCCAGCGGCCGCAACATGGTCGCGCTCATCGCCGTGGTGGCCGTGGGTATGATCTTCGTGGCCCGCCAGTACGGAATGCTCTGCGGGACCCCGCTCGAGGCCCTCGGCACGGGCTGTGGCCGGAATCTCGCCAGCCAGAACAAGCCGAACTCTGCGGATGGTTCCAGGACATCAGGCGGTACGGATACTGCGTCGTCTCCCGACGCCAGCGTGAAGCCTGCTGCTGTGCCAGAGGCTGTGATCCTTTTGAAGACCAGGCTGACGGACTTCAGCGTTTACGTGAACGGTCGCCCGTCTGTGGTAAACAACGGCCAGTTCAAAGTGCCGCTGCACGAACAGCTGAAAATCGAAGTGAAGAGCAGGGGCTATCAGGCTCAGCGGTTCGTGGTGCCTTCCCTCGACAAGGCGGGCACTTACGGATACGACGTTCCTGCCATCGCGGTTCCGACCGGCACCCTGAACTACTCCACCTTGCCCAGCGCGAACGTCGTGCTCTATCTCGGTGATGAAAAGGTGCACGAGGGCCTGACGCCCGTGAGGGATCAGTTCCCGGCCGGAAAATACCGCGTGCATATCGAGAACACCCTGCTCGGCATCAAGGCCGACGACGAAGTGCTGGTCGAAGAGGGCAAGGTCACGCGCGTCGAGAAGACTCTCGAAGTCAAAAAATAGCGCAGCTTTTCCTACTTATCGTATCGATAGCCCATTCCATACACGGACGTCAGATGCTTCTGCATCTCCGGGATCTTTTTTCGGATGGCGCGGATGTGCACGTCGATGGTGCGGTCGTTAATCGGCTTCTTGCTGTGGTGGCGCACAGCTTCGATGATGTCTTTGCGGTTCACGGTTTCTCCCGCCGAGGAGGCAAGGCGGCGGAGGATGTCGAACTCCGTCAGGGTGAGTTCCACCGTGCGGTTCTTGTATTTTACCGTGCGGCTGGCGGGATCGATGCTGAGCTCGCCCACCTGGAGGGTTTCTCCGGCGCTGCGGCCGATTCTCAGGCGTGCCTGAATCCGGGCCAGCAGCTCCTTATAGTCGAATGGTTTGGGGATGTAGTCGTCGGCGCCGAGGCCCAGGCCACTGGTGATGTCGCTGACCTTGGATTTCGCGGAAAGAAAGATAATGGGAATCCGGGCCGTACGCGGGTCTTTTTTCAGCAGCTGGCAAGCGTCGAGACCAGAGAGATGAGGCAGCATGATGTCGAGCAGGATGAGATCTGGATTCTGGTTGCGGGCGTAGTCGATGCCGAGAACGGCATTGTCCGCAAGGAGCACCTCGTAGTCCCTGCCCAGCACTTGCTGGAGGAAGCGGCGCGTGTCTTCATTGTCCTCGATCACGAGGATTTTCGCTTTCGATGCAGCCATTCAGTTCTCTTAACAGTTTAAACGGGCACTAGCGAAAGCGGCAAGAAGGGAAGGCGTCAGGCAATCTTTTTGCTCATACCGGGCTTGGTGTTACGGAGGCCTTTGTCCTGTTTTCTCATGGCCGTGATGAAGGCTTCCACGAGAACAGGATCGAATTGCGTGTGAGAACAGCTGCGAAGCTCCGTAAATGCGATTTCTTTATCGAGGGCGAGACGATAGGGGCGTGTGGAAGTCATGGCGTCGTAGGTATCGGCGATCAGGATGATACGCGCATAGAGGGGGATGTCGTTGCCGCTGAGCCCTTCGGGATAGCCGAGGCCGTCGTAGCGCTCATGATGGTACTTGATACCCGGAATCAGGTTGCGCAGGGCCGATACTTTTTCCAGGATGCGGGCCGAGCGAACCGGATGGCTCTTCATGATCTCGAACTCCGCGCGGCTGAGACGGGCGGGCTTCAGCAGCACGTTGTCGGGAATACCGATCTTGCCGATGTCGTGGAAAAGAGCGGAAAGCTCCACCTCACGCACTTCAATCTCGGAGAGGTTCAGCTCCTGCGCGATCAGCACGGAGTACTCCGCTACACGCAGCGAATGGCCGTGAGTATAGGAGTCTTTCTCCTCGAGAGTCAGGATGATGGCGCGCAAACTTTCGAAAAGAATGTCGGGATAAATCTCTTCCACGAATTTGAGGTCGGGCACGAAGCCCGGGCGCACGACGGCGAGCGATGGTTTCGCTTTTTTTGATTTTTTCCCGCCACTTTTCATCGGCAAAAATCCCTTAGGATGCCTATCGGTGAAAATTAGGCGTCTCTGAAGCGAATCTTATTTCCGTGTAAGTGGATCAAGATAAAGAAACCACAGTCTTTTCTGCTTAGTTTTCCGTTTACCGAAGCTCAGGATGAGGCCTATTCAAAAGAGGGGAAATACGCGACAATTTATAGAGGAGGGACTCCATGGATGGATGTCTTTTCTGGGGGCTTCTTGCTTTGCTTTCGCTCCCAGACCTGGCCAGCGCAGATGCGGTGAACAACGAGTGGTACTCTACCACCCGCGCTCGCTCCATGGGCAACGTGGGCATCGCCAGCGCCGACGATCCCAGCACCGCCGCTTTCTTCAATCCCGCCGCGCTTGCCCGGGGAAAGAAAACCACCCTCGAAGTATTCAACCCGCAGCTCGAGTTCGGCGGCGGCATCTTCTCGATGTCGGGTGCACTGACCGACATGGGAAAGCAGTCGGGCTATACGAAGTCCAAGCCGCTGCTGATCGCCCATCCCGGCCAGGCCTCTTCGGCGGGCTACGCAATCTACCCGAACGTGAGCTCGCAGAACTTCAGCTTCGGAATCCTCGCCAGTGCCGACAGCTGGTCGTACTACAACAGGAACAAGGACGCCTATAACCACCACGGCAGCACGCTCTTCATTCCCACGCTCGGAATGTCGATGGGCGCCCTGGGCAACCGCTTCCGTCTCGGCTGGGCGGTGCGCGGCGTGCAGATCTACGAGACCCGGCTCACGGAAAAGGCAAGTGCGACATCCGATGTGGTCGAGGTAAACAGGAGTGGTTCAGGCTTCGGCATAGGTCTCGACGCCGGCGTGCTGCTCACCCTGCCATGGGGCGGTCTGCCCACCATCGGAGCCACGGCCCGCAATATCGGCGATACCGCTTTCCCCATGGCGCCCCTGGTTCCTTTCGGCCCGAAAGAAGAGCGCCGGCACGACCGCATCAAGATGACCTACGATGGCGGATTCTCGATCTCGCCGAAGTCGGGCCAGAACAGCCAGGTGACCTTCGCCGTGGATTACCGCGACATCACCGACGTGACCAAGGCCGACATCGTACGGAAATTCAACGCAGGCCTCGAGTTCTCGATCAGCAAGGTGATTTATCTGCGCGGCGGGTTCTCCCAGGGCTACGCCACGGGTGGCTTCGGGCTGAACTCGAAGTTCGGCGCCTTTGACTTCGGCACCTACGGGGAAGAGCTAGACGATCGCGGCTTCCAGGGTTTTCTCGATCGGCGTTACTCCCTCCGGTTCACAAGGCGGTTCTGATGTCTTCCAAACTCCTGCGCATCGCGCTCACCGACACTTCCCTCCTGCCCGCCCTGCGGTCCTTCCATCCGGAAGGGGAATACATTGCCACGAACTTCCAGGGCCTCGGTGCGCTCGTGGGCCAGGTGGACCTCTTCCTGCTCGACGACGATACCGCGATCCGCTTCCTTGGCCCGCGCTCCGAAGAGTCCTGGCCGAGCGTTGTGGTCACCGCGAAAGAGGGAGACACCCTTCCCGCCTCCTTCCGCCAGGGTCTGGCCGACGACATCCTGCTTCTTCCGGCCCGAAAGCTCGACGTGGAACGCATGCTTGCCTCCCATGAGGTGATCCAGGCGCTGCGTAACCTGGAGGAACGCAGCCGGGGAGTATCGGGCCTGGTGAAGAAGCTGCAGGAAGACGTGCAGCTCGCCCAGAAAATCCAGCGCCGCCTGATCCGCGAAAAGTTCGCGCCGCTCGGACCCCTGCACATCAAAAGCAAGTACTGGTGCGGCCTCAAAAGCGGGGGAGACTTTTTCGACTTTTTCGAATTTCCCGAGGGCAATCATGCCGGCCTCATCCTCGCCGACAGTTCAAGCTATTCTCTTTCCACGGGCCTGATCGGATCGCTGATGCAATTCTCCATCCACGTGGGCCGCGACGAGCTCGATAATCCCGAGCGGATTGTGAGCGCGCTCTACGGCAAGCTGAAAGAGGGAATGAAGGAGAAGGACAAGCTCTCGCTTTTCTACGCAATCCTCGATCGCAAAACGTATGCGTGGAGAGTCGTGCACTGCGGGGGCGTTTACGCCGCCAGGCGCGGCCGCAATGGCGAAATTGAGTGGGCGGCGAAGGGCGAGAATGAATCCCTCTCGCTGGCGCAGCCGAAAGTGCCCGAGGCCAAGGAGCTTTTATTAGAACCGGGCGACCGCTTGCTGGTCTGCTCCGACGGCTGGGGCGAAGCTTTTGGGAAGGACACGGCCGAGGTCGTGGAGCATTTTTTAACTCAGGAAGGCGACTCTCAGTCGGTGATGAACGAGATGGCGTTCTCTTTGCGGCACGAACTCGAAAAAGCGAGCGGCGAGCCCTTGGCAGCCGAGGATGAATTCCCCATGCCGCCCCAGGACTGCTCGGTGCTGGTGTTCGATCTCGCTGCAAATGTTTTAAGATTGG
>DATBTF010000151.1:0-7950 GCA_036559405.1 Bdellovibrionota bacterium | reverse complement strand
GGAGATCGAGGTATAGACTTTCGAGTCGTGGATCATCGGGTTGTAGGACTCTCTCCAGATCTTGTCCACGAGGTCTTCTTTGGAAAAGACTTTCCCGGGAGAAGCGGCAAGCAGATAGAAAATCTCGAGCAAAACGAAGCGGCGCTCGAAATGCACCTCGCCGATCTTGGGCTCGATGATCACTTTGCGCTCTTTGTCGACCAGCAGACGGTTGCGCGTGCCCGTTGAGGCCGCGCGGCTCACCCGCTCCACCATTTTCTTGAGGGCATTGAGCTCAAGGTTGCCGATGGCGTCGTTCACGAGCTCGAAAAATATTTGAGCTCTCTCTTCATTACCCAAACCTTGGTAGGCGCGGCCGAGACCGAGCAGCACGTAGTAGTACAGGCTCCAGTTGCGGTGCGTTTTGAGGATCGTGTGCGCGGCCCAGTAGGAGTCGAGCGATCTGTGGGCGTCGCCGAGCTCGCGGTAGCACTGGCCTTTGAGCATGTGGAGCGATGCCTGGATGTCGTGGAGCTGCAGGTCCTCGAGCATAAAAGTGCCGTGGGTGAGCTCATCGAGTTCTTTGAGGAGGTTCTCAGCCAGCTTCAGCGACAAAGTGGCATTGCCGAGATCTTTCTCGAGCACGGCGAGAGCATAGCGAGAGGAGAAGAAATCGCGCTGGATGTCTTCCTGGTCCTTTTTGCTGAGGGTCTCATCGCGCATCAGATTTTCGAGCAGGGCCTGCGCCTGGGCGAAGTGCACCTTGGCTTCTTCTTTGTTGCCTCTGTAACTCGAGGCCACGCCCTGCTTGTAATGGATTTTGGGCTCGTAGCGTTTGTAGCCGCTGAGCGAGGAGCCAACCTGAACCATTTCCCTAATCAAGGAATCGTATTTGCCGAAGTCGAGGCGCTCGGCATGGATGCGCATCAGGCAGGCGATGGCGCGGAAGTAGTTGTCGTAAAGGTGGAACTGCAGGGCTTCGGTCTTCACCTTTTCGAAGCACTCTACGGCATTGGGGAAGTCGCACTTCTCCATGTAGAGCTGGCCGAGTTCAAAGAGCGCGTGGTTGCGGAAGATGAGATCATCCGCGCTTTCCGCGTTCACCTTGGAGTAGATTTTTTTCAGGCCGGAGCCTTGGGTACGTTTCTCCATGTTCCCTCTCAAATAGTGTTCCCGGTGAAGGACGGTGGGTGCCGGTTTTCCAACCCCGGATTCTTAAAGTGGGCGCCGTATCGCGATTTTAGGCTTCCGAACCCGAACTTTCGCAGGGGAACGGCATGCTCACCATCACGAGGGACAGCCCCCGAGGTTGAATATGTAGGGTGGAAAACGCATGACCCGAATTCCCCCCACCAGGAACGAAGGAAAATATAACCACCTTTCACGAACTGACAAAAGAAAAATCCAGGAAATTTTCACCGCGAAAATAATCCCAAATCCGTTGCTGGGCGCGGCTTCGCGGGCGACGAGAAATGCAGGAAAAAGTGAAGAATTCTGAGCATTTTTGATTCTTGACTCCTTCGCTCATTGAATGATTTTCCAACATCTGAAAAATTTTCCTGATGGTGAAAATAAAAATTATTTATGGATGTTTCGGGCCTTGGCCGCCGCTCAATCCCGCCTCTTCCACTTCAGTGTGTAAGGGCCCGTTCTTAGGGTGTTTTTGGCCTTATAAAATGCTGCAGGCTTATGCCGCACGGGGTAAAATTAAGTATGAGGCTTTTTGCCTTAGGGATGGGGCTCTCGGTCTGCCTTGCAGCGCATGCCAACGACGACTGCAGTCCAGTGGACCTGCGCGCCGATTTGGGCGCCCCAAGAGCGCAGGACGGCACCTCCTGGTGCTACGCCCACTCCGCAGCCGATCTCCTGAGTCAGGCGATGCACCGAAGAGTTTCGTCCATCGACCTCGCGGCCACGTATCTGATGGGCAACGAGGCCCTGCTGCACAAGATCAAGCACCCCGCCATGCAGGAGTATCTCAAGCAGCATCCGGATTTTGATTCGCGGCTGAAAGAGTCGCGGAAAGAGGAGGATGCCTACACACCCGATAAAATTTTGAGCGCGGGGGGCATCGTGGACACGGGCGGAAGGGACGATGAGGCCATCGTGCTCTCGAACTTGAAGGGCCTCTGCAAGGCGGAGCTGCTGCCGGCGGGAAAAAAGAACGTGGAGAAGTACCTGCGCGCGATCCGCGATGATCTGGTGGACGACGATGAGGTGGAGCCCATCGTGGAGGGCCCGATCGGAGCCGTGGAAAACGACTTTGCCCGCATCATGGCCCATGCTTTTCAAAAATGGGTGGACGAACGCTGCGGGGAGCGGCTGAAACCGAAAGCTCCCCTCCTCCCCCACGAGGTTTCGGTGGCCGAGAGCCTGGAAGAATACATCGCCCTGGTGAAGACGGGGCTCCTGAACGGAGACGAGGCGCGGGTGCGGCTGGTGAAGGAGCTCGACCGGGTGCTGGACTCGGGCAAGGTGGCGGCAATCGCGTATGAAAGTTTTGACCTCTACCCCCGCACCGAGCCCGTGCGGACGGAACGTTTCCATGGCGACCATTCCTCGGTGGTGGCGGCCCGGAAAAAGATCGAGGGTGAATGCCATTACTTCGTGCGTAATCACTTCGGCGCCACTTGTGGATACAGGCGGGAGTACGAAGAGAACTGCGAGAAGGGCGCGGGCGGGGTTTGGGTCAAACCCGAGGCGCTAAAGCACCTTTATAGCGTGATCTCTGTTCGATAGGAGTGCGTTAGGGCAGCGCCCTATGCTAGGATTTATCTATCGATGACTACTCAACTCCTGCTCGCGGACGATAGTCCCACGATCGCCAAGATCCTGCAGATGGCCCTGCAGAATGAAGAGTATACGATCCGCGCCGTGCTGAACGCCGAAGATGCGCTGCGGGAGCTGAAGGCCAGCCCGCCCACTTTGTTTCTGGTCGATTTGGCCCTGCCCGAGAAGAACGGCTACGAGTTCGCCCGCCTGATCAAGCAGGATTCCAAACTCAGTAAAGTGCGCGTGGTGCTGCTCGCCTCCGCCTTCGATCCGATCGACGAGCTCGCCTACCATGAGAGCGGGGCCGATGCCTTGGTGAAGAAGCCCTTCGACCCGACGGAGCTGCGAACCAAGCTGCGCGCTCTGCGGGATGCGCCTCCCAAATTTCCGGCCGGCTCCAAGGTCTCGGGCTCGCTCTCGGGCTTCGAAGTGAGCCATGTGGCCGAGCCCACGGGCCAGACGCCCATGCCGATGATTCTGACGAGGCCGATTGAAGTAAAGCCCGGAGAGCTGACTGCTCCCGCGCCGGTGGCCGAGAGCAGCGATCCTTTGGCAGGGCTGCTTTCGGGCAGCAGTCCGGGCGGCGAGGCGGATTCGATTTTGGCGGGAATTTTGGGCGGGGGCGATGCTCCACCTGCCGCTCCGCCGGCTGCTGCACCGTCTACTTTGGCGGCTCCGGTTGAGGCCCCGTCCGCACCTCCCGCGAACGAAGTGGTCCTTGGCATGCTGGACTCGCCTTCGGCCGATGCGGGCCAGACCGCGATCACAAGCTCGGGGTTTATGCAGATGCCCGCCGGCGTGAAGCCCGAACCTGCCGGCAAATTTGGCGAGATGACCAATGCCACTGTAGCCCTCGATCTTTCCGGGGCCGACAATTTTGTGCAGCAGGAAAGCGTGCTCGACCTGTCAGGTGCCTTCTCCACCCCTGCGGGCGGAACGGCCATGATCGAAACGGGATCGCTGGATCTGCAGGGGGCGGTTCCACCCGCTGCTCCGGCACCGGTGGCCACGGACGCTCCGCTGAGCGCCAATGCCGAAGCGCTGGCCGCCTTCTTTTCGGCGGAGATCAAAGGCAATCTGGAGAAGACCGAGGAGGTAACGGAAGTGCCTCCCGCCACCGAAGACGAGGCCTTCGACTCCAGCCTCGACAGCATTGAATGGGGCGCAAGCCCCACTCCCGCCGCCGAGAAGCTCAACGACTGGAGCTCGAGCGCCCCGAAAGGCGCGCCCAAATCCACTCCTCCGCGGGAAACCCCTCCGCCGGCGCCCCGTCCTGCGCCAGCTGCTGCTGCCGCGGCTCCGCCCAGCCCGCCCAAAGCTGCCCCCAAAACTGCCCCTAAGCCCACGCCCAAGCCGCATTCCCCTGTGGGTGGAGCGGATTCGGCCCTGATGTTCGATACGGGCGGCTCCTCTTTCCGTTTTTCAGAAGATTACGTGCAGCGGATCACCAAATCCTTCTCGGGCTCGCTCGACGAGCCCGTGCCGGAGAGCCATAAGGCGAGCTCCTTCTTCCCACAAGCGAGCAACGACGAACCTAGCGCACCCCTCTCGGGCGGAGGCGCCTGGAGCGAGGCCGATGTGGCGCGGATCGAAAAAATCGTGCGCGAGGAAGTGCAGATGGTGGTGCGCGAGGTGGCCGAGAAGATCGCCTGGGAGGTGATCCCCGAGCTCGCCGAGAACATTATCCGCAAAGAGCTTGAGCGCGTGCTCAAAGAGATGGGCCAATAGCGGAGCGTCAGCTCACACTAAACCGGAGACTCACCTCTTCGCTCGATAGACTTCTTTGCTTCCCGTTTTTCTCTACTAACAGTTCGCCCGTGGGCAGTAGCTCCAGGGGCCTTACCGAATCATTTTCCCCGACGACCGTGAGCCGCGTTTCCTGCAGGCGTGCGGCCTTTTCCCAAGCACCCTTGAGCCAGGGAAAATCTTTTGCCAGGCGGAAGGCCTCTTCGAGGCCGGCGAGCAGGCTGTGGGCGAACTCTTCGGGCTCCGGGCAGTTTCCATACTTGGCGAGAGCGATGGCATCGAGGTCTGGCGGTGCGCTTTTCAGGTTCATCCCCATGCCCACCACCACCTCGGCGCCCGATCCCGGGAGCTGGCGTCCCTGGGAGACGATGCCAGCGAGTTTTTTGCCGTCGAGGTAAAGATCGTTGGGCCACTTGAGGCGCAGATCCGCATGCGGCGGGAGATGGGCCTTGGCGGAGGCGAAGAGACCTAAACCACAGACGAAGGGCAGGAGGGGAAAGAGTGCCTCGTCGGAAAATTTCAGGCCGAGGCTGAGGGCGAGATTGCCCTCCCCGCCTTCCCATTCGCGACCGCGGCGGCCACGGCCGGCCGTTTGCTTTTTTGCGAGCATGGCCGCGCCGTGAAAGTCAGGGCGCCCGCGTTTTTCCAGGAGGAGGTCCTGGGTGGAGGCGCATTCGTCTATGGTTTCGAGGTGAAACTTTACGGGCGGGAACATCAGCTGAATTCAAAAAGCAAAGAAAGATCAATCGCACGCACGGAATGCGTGAGCGCGCCCACGCTTACGGCGTCGACGCCGGTCGCGGTGAAGTCGGTGAGGTTGCTGAGGGTGATGCCGCCCGAGGCCTCGATAAAGGTTTTCGGCGCGACGGCACGGATGCGGGGGATGAGATCGCGCAGAGCTTGGGGGGTGAAGTTGTCGACGAGCAGGCGGGATACTCCACAATCCAGAGCCTCCTGCGCCTCTTCCCAGCGGGTGACCTCGACCTCGACGGGGATCCCGGGCTTTACCTTTCCATGCAGGTTCGCCAGCGCGAGCTTAATGGAACCAGAAGCGCGGATGTGGTTTTCCTTCACCAGCACGCCTTCATCGAGGCGCATGCGGTGGTTGCTGAGGCCGCCGTCTTTTACGGCCTGCTTCTCGAGCTCGCGCAGGCCGGGTGTGGTCTTGCGGGTGTCGAGCACGGTGACCTTGCTTGAGCCGAGGGCGTCTTTATAGCGCGCGGCCTGCGTAGCAATTCCACAAAGGCGCTGGAGGAAGTTCAGGATGGTTCTTTCACAGGTCAGCAGATCGCGGGCGCGGCCGTCGAAGCGGACGAGCGTGGTGCCCTTGGTGATTTTTTGGCCGTTCTGGGCGTCGAGCTCTACCTGCGCGTCGGCGCCAAAGACTTCTAAGACAAGGGGCGCGAGCTCGAGGCCGGAGACTACGCAGTCTTCCTTGGCGATGAGCTTGGCTCTGGCTCTTACTTCGGGTGGCACGGCGAGCACCGTCAGGTCGCCCGTGCCGATGTCTTCGTCGAGGGCGAGGCGGATAAGTTGACGCGCCGCATAGTGGTTTTGCATGGGGGCACTATAGAGGCGAAAGGGAGGGGGCGCAAGAAGCCGAAATCGGCCACAATGAGTCTATGGAGCTGCAGAAGGCTTTGGTGGTGATTGTCTGGCGCGCTAAGGCCGACTCTATAAACAAAAAGGTTCTGATATTGCGGCTGATTCCGCGCCGGGGCGCCTTCTGGCAGCCCGTGACGGGCAAGGTGGAAGAGGGCGAATCTTATTTGGAAGGCGCGCTGCGCGAGGCCACGGAGGAGACGGGCCTGCGCTTTGAGCGGCAGCCGCAGTATCTAGGTTTGGAGCATGAGTTTGCCGGGCGCGAGGGCAAGACGGTGCGGGAGAGGTGCTTCTACCTGCCTTTGTTTGGGGGTAAGGCGCCACCTGAGCCTGTTTTGGACGGGCGGGAACACGATGCGTATGAGTGGGTGACGCCTGCGGAAGCTGTGAGCCGCGTGAAGTGGCCCAATAATAAATTGGCGATTGAGCGGGCCGCGGCCGGGCTAGCGCCATTGTATCTGAATGCGCGCGGGGAGTTTTATCAGGACGGGGAAGAGATCACGCATGCGCGGACGCTGGAGCTGTTTCATACGAGCTTGTCGCGCGAGGGAGACGGCGGATATGTCGTGCGCTGCGAGGGCGAGGAGCTGGATGTGGTGGTGGAGGACCTGCCGAGATTTGTTCGTTCTTATGAGCGGGCTTCTGGTTTGCTGAAGTTGGTCGGCGGCGGGCAGGAGAAGCTGGATCCTGCTACATTGCGCGTGCGCGGGGACAATTCGTTTGTGTGCACACTCGCGGACGGCTGGGAGGCCGTGTTTTTGTCGTCAGCTTATTACGAGATCGCGAAGGATGTTTCGTCAGTGGGTGGAAAGTACGTGCTGCACTTCCTCGGGCGCGACCACAAGCTTCGTATTGCGGACTAGCGCGAACGGATAGATCGGCAGATTTTGTCTTAGGAAAATGCGCTCGAAGGGCGTGGGCGGGATCAATGCCCAGTTTTTTTGGGCTTGCTCGGGGGTTTGCGCGTCGAAGCAGGCGGCTTCTTCTATGCTTTGCGCGATGAAGGCGGCGTAGTCGGGATGATCGGTTTTGATCATCAGCTCTTTGCCTTCGCTAAGCAGGCAGCCGAGCATGCGCAGGAATCCGGGCTGCAGCAGCCGCCATTTGTTCTGCGAGAGACGGTTCCAGGGATCGGGGAAAAGCACCCAAACGCGATCGACTTCTCCGGGCGCGAACATCCAGGGCAGACGGGCGTTGTTGGCTCTTAGAAACGTGACGTTGGTGAGCTTCTGGTCGCGCGCCTTTTTTCCGCCCATGAAGCACTGCTTGTATTTCCACTCGACGCCGAGGTGGATGTTATTTGGGTTCGTTCGCGCGAGGTGGTTGGACGTTTCGCCATGGTAGGCGCCGAGCTCGAGCTCGAGGCGGGTTTGCGGGCCGACCTTGAAGCGTTCGCGCCATTTGCCTTTGTATTCTTCGGTGGCGGCATCGGCGAGTAATGGTGGCGGGCCTTCGGTGTTTGCGTGGGCGGCGATCAACTCGCGGATCTTCTCGCCGTAGGGGTTACGGGTGGGGCGATACTCGCGGTAGTTGGAGACGGGATAGACCTTGGCCATGGATGCCTTGGTTTACGTGGGCGGGAGGGGTTTTGCAAGGTGCGTTATCCCATGTTAGCGTGCGGGCATGCCGGATCGCCAATCCCCTCCCCCTCACCGCCCCCTCTGGCAGCGCATAGGCGCCGCCCTGCTGCTGTTTTTGTTTCTTTATAGCGGGTGGAAGCTCTTTCAGATGGCGGGAGATCCTGCCGCGATCGAGAAGGCGCTGAATAAGCCGTAACGCAAAGCGACCTCAGCACGGCCTCCTGCCTGAGTTCGCACTGCACAAATAAAAAAGGCAGGTCTTTCGACCTGC
>DATBTF010000150.1:0-5910 GCA_036559405.1 Bdellovibrionota bacterium | reverse complement strand
CACCCCCCAGGGTTCGCATATCATCCCGCTTAAGTTCGCCCTTGGTTTGGAAACCAAAAGCGGCGGCGCCTTCTTCTCAAGTGCGAATTTGGCACGCTATGGCTTCATTCAGCAGCGGAAAGATCCCGCTACGAATCCCTACGGAATGCCGGTGGGTTTCACGGTGGACGGCCAGATGAAATTTAGCAAGCTTCGGCAGCATTCCGTGGAAAACGGAGAGCGCATGCTTGGCATCAACTGCGCCGCTTGCCATACCGGGAGCCTGCACTACCAGGGGCGGGCGCTCCGCATCGACGGCGGCCAAGGCATGATTGATTTTCAGAGCTTCGTGAAGGACATGGACTATGCCCTTCGCGATACTAAGGAAAATCCGGACAAGCTCGACCGTTTTTTCAAACGTGTGGCCGCCGTGGATCCCACCAAGGCAAGTCCGGCTGCGCTTCTCGCGCAGCTCGAAACAACTTTGAAGGAGAGGGGCGACTGGACCAACCTCAATCACAACGGCGTGAAATACGGCCACGGTTTCAACGAGACAAGTTTTTCCTATGGTCCTGGACGTAACGACGCCTTTGCGATCATCTTTAACCAGGTGCTTGCGCGTGACCTGGGCGTGCCGGGCAATGCCCGCGAACCCAATGCGCCGGTGAGTCTGCCCGTGATCTGGGACGCACCCTATCACGATTGGGTGCAGTGGAATGGCCTTGCGAGCAATAACGCCGAACAAGGCGGGCCAATGGCGCGCAACCTCGGCCAGGTGCTGGGCGTATTCGGTCGCATCTCTTTCAAGCGTCCTACCAGAATTCTCGATGGCTATTGCTCCACCGCTCGCCGCGAAAATCTGGAGAAGCTCGAGGAGCACGTAAAGAAACTTTGGTCGCCCCAGTGGCCCACTTCCGTTTTCGGCCAGCTCGACCAGTCGAAAGTCGCGCGCGGCAAGGTGCTTTTCGAGAAGAGCTGCGTGAGATGTCATGATCCCATCAACCGCATGGATCCAAATCGTTCGATCCAGGCGAGATTGGTGCCGATGAGCACCGTGGGCACCGACACCAAATTCAACGACAATGCGATCAACCGCATGGCGGACACCTCGCCCATCGCCGGGAAGCTCACCCGGCTTTTGCAGGGCCGCGAAATGGAGGCCCAGGAGCCGGCCGCAACCGCCCTGAGGTACGGAGTTGCGGGCGCGATCGCCGGCACGATCAGCATTGCCACCTGCTCCGACAATATCGACGTAACCGGAGGCGACGTGATCACCTCTTGGGGGCGGGTGGCGAAGAAGGCCATTACCGGACAGGGAGTCACCCAAGATGACGATAACCCTGATAAGGCAGTGCGAACCGCCGCGCTCGTGAAGAAGCTCTCGGTATACAAGGCGCGCCCGCTCAACGGCTTGTGGTCGTCGCCCCCCTTCCTGCACAACGGATCGGTGAACAGCATCTATGATCTGTTGCTATCGCCCTCGGAGCGCAAGAGTTTCTATGTGGGCTGCGACGAATACGACCCTGTGAAGCTCGGGCTGGCTTGTTCCGGGGATCGGGGCGGGCGTCTGCTCGACATCTCGCTTAGTGGCAATACGCCGGTAGGCCACGACTATGGCCCGAAGGGCGATTCGGCTGAGGCCGACCGCTGGGACCTAATTGAGTATCTGAAGAGTCTTTAGAACTCAACTCATTCACTCCGTGTTTTCCCGCCCACACTCACACATCCAGTTGTGCTCTTTCACGCACTCCTACACGCCAGTGCTTCCGCGTATCTAATCTAAATCCATTTAGAGCTCGGCACGGCCTTTGCGATGGTAGCCCCGGGAGAAAAGAAAAATATGAAACACCATACCCTTGTCTTCTTGGGGCTCTATTGCTTTGCCTGTACGGGCTGTGGTTCGGAATGGCAGATACAGGAGTCTAAATTTTATAAGTACCAGAATCACGACGTTCGCGTGGCGGCAAAAATTTACCTGACGAGGGAATCGCCTTCCCCGCTGGCCGGCAGCGGAGGCGAGGAGTTTTCCATGCGTCTCTATTCCGGAAACTACTCATCCATTCTCGCGGAGGAAAAGAAAACCGTGGGGAAATCCCTCGAAGAGAATGGTCGCACCGACGCTGCGGAAATCGCCGTCATCGCCATCGACGAGTTCCGTCTGGGCGGAACGCCGAATACCTATACCGACTTTTGCGCGGAGATAAAGATGGAGCATTCGAACGTGCAGGACTGGCGGAAGATCGGCTGCGTGAACTTCGTGGACACACCTTCGGAGAGCCCTACTGGAGGACTGGGTACGGAATGGGCAGAGTGATTCCAATCTGGATCAGTGGAACAGATCACCACAGGGAGTCATCGCCTTTACTTTGCCTATCGCGTACTGCTTGGCCTGAGCCCAGGGGTAGTTCAGTCCTTCGCGGCTGTAGGCGAACTGGAACTCCTTCGTGTAGCGCGCCTTGATCGCGTTCACGCGGTCGACATTCCCGCAGTTCTTCTCGTTCCAGGTCTTGCTGCTGGTATAGGCCTCTTGCGCGGTGTGCCCGAGATAGTCGCGGGAGTCGAAGAATTCGCGCACGGCGAGGAAGGCGCGCTTCCAGCCTTCCACCTCGCCCACGCTCCAGTTCTCGCAGTTCTCGAGGGCGTAGGCGCGCGCGTCCTTCACCCAGGTTATGTTGAGGTAGGCGGGATTCTTCGCGTAATCGTAGAGCGAGAGGAAGCGGGCCTTGTACTCGTCGGCGGTGCCGCACTTGTGGGTATTGTTGTAGTTCAGCGCCCAGGTGGTGGCGTCGCGGCTGAAGAGGCCGAGGCCCTCCGGTGCCATGGCGAACGCTTTGGCCTTGAAGAACTGCTCGTGGTCTTCGTCGGCGCACTGGCCGCTGAGGTCTCCGAAGGCTTCGAAGTCCGCCCCTAGGGCGGATAGCGTGAACGCGATGCCGAGAAGGAGACTTACCAGACAGAGCCCGGGGCTCCGGAATACGAGAGACATTCTAACCTCCAAATTCAGTGACCGGAAATAAGTATGCGTTTAGTTTAGGCATTCTGGGGTTTCACGCAAGGATTATTTTCCTCCCGCTCCCGGATGATCTACTCCGCCGACTCCGTGCCGCCTTCGCCTTCTTTGTCCGCGTCGATCGGAATCAGCTTGAGGCGGGCGGCGATCTTCTCGCGGCACTCGGATTCCTTGCAGCAAAGGCTGAAGTCCCTGGCGCGAACGAGGTTGCGGATGAGGGAGCCATAGCCGTCGTCATTGGCTACGGTGTCGAGAAATTCGTCGCGGTTTTTCAGCATGAAACGTTTCGTGCGTATGCGGGCGGGGCTCAGGTGGCCCTCCTTTTCCAGGTCTTTGGCTTCCCATAGGCCTCCGCTCAGGGGAATCTCACGTGCGAATGTTTTTTCCAGGCGTTCCATCTCGGCGATTTCCTCGCGGGGCATGTCGAGCAGCTTGGCGATTTCGAGCGCCGCGGCCTTCCCCGTCTTTTTGCAGGTGGCGTCGAGGCATTTGCGGATCTGGAAAGTCTTGTGGGTCAGGGCGGGATTGCACAGCTCGCGGTGGAAGGCGCAGTGGGAGGTGTCTTCGTTGGCGTGCGGGAAGCAAGGGTGAGGAGCGCCGTAGCAGTGTGGGCGCGGGCGCGCGGCCACCTGGTAGGCGTATTTGCCCTTCTTCTCCAGGTTCATGCCTTCATGCTCATCATCGAGCACGTCGACGAATTTTTCCTCTTCGAAATGATAGGCGTAGCGGCTCTCGAGCTTCGCGCAGCTGTCTTTCTGGAAAAAACTGCATTGGTGCTGCTCGCGGGAGTTCACGAGCGAGATCTGGAAGTCGCCGAACTGGCTTTTCACGAGGAAATTTTTGTCGTCGATGCTGCTGGCGGAGATACGGTAGTAGTCGCGAAGAGGCGAAATCGTGGCTACGCCGTCTTTGCAGGTTACTTTGTTTTCAGCGACGATGTCGCGGTTGAAGGGCCCGAAGCCCCAGCGGCCCTTGGGATACGTTACGATGGTTCCACCGGCTTCCTTCGGGGTATTCGTGAGCCGCCACCAGGCGCTCGAGCAAGCAACGAAAAATCCGCCGTCGAGGTCGGAGGCGAAGCCCTTGGGCTCTTCGGCCATCGCCGAGGGAAGGAAAAGGCCGGGGAAAAGGGGAGCTTGAGCCGAGCCGTCGTTTTCGCGCCTTCTTTGCAGAAATTCTTTGAAGGCGCGGCGGATATCAGGGCCATCGGCGCTTTTGGGATGGAAGAGGCGATCAAGGCCCAGGGAGATGCCAAGTTCGTCGCCCACGACCTGCGGCTCAAGGCACCACAGGGTGGCTTCCTGGCGGAGGCAAAGCTTGGCTCCCGCCGTGAGCACTTCTGCCTTTGGTTTGGCCATCGCGATCCGGCGTTTCTGTGACTGGATTTCCTCTTTTCCGAGCAGGGCGGGGGGCAGGCGTGAAGTCTTGCCGTTCAGGGCCTGGGCCAGCTCGAAGTTGAAGGCGGCCAAGAGAGAGGCGTCCGGAGCGGCAGCTCGCGCCAGGCAGGGAAGGAGGAAGGCCAATGCAAAAGCAGTCTTTGAAAACGCCATTTTCCCCCCTTTCCTGGGAATAGTTTACAGGGGTGGAGAGGGGAGCGGAAGGGCGGGGAGCTGGAAGGGGAAAACTTTTGTTTATTTAGGTGCTTTTGCCTGGAAAGGCCTGCGTCCATGGGCTAGTTTGCCCCCCAGTTTTAGGGGGAAAAGTGCGAAACGCTAGGGGATTGGCAGCTCTCGTTTGGATCTTGGGTACTGCCTCGCCTGCTTTTGCGGCCGACTACGATTTCAGCCCCATTTTCGCCGATGGCTTGTTCTACGATGCGAGCTCGAAATCCCTGCATACCAGCGTCTATTCCCGGGGCGTTTCCCTCTTTGACGAACTCGAAGCCGGTCGGGCGAGTTTCTCCGATTATGAAACCTTTCTCGCCTTTCTGAAGCAGAAAGAGCCGGAGTTTTTTTCCAATGCCGTGCTCATCCACCATTCGCGCAGCCTGCAGCCCGCGAGCCTCCAGTTCCCTCGCGTGATTCTATTTTCCCGTGGCGCCTTCCTGAGTTTTTCGGAGCATCCTTCGCAGAAAAATTTCCGACGCGTTGAGATGATCGAGACCACCGCAGGCGGCTCAGTGCGGTTTCGTGAGATCCTATTTCGCCCCGAAGGAGTGGAATTCCATTCTGCACCCAAATCCTGCGTCGCTTGCCACGGAACCCCGGCCCGCCCGATCTGGGAGCCCTACGATTTTTGGCCTACGGCCTACGGGAGCACGATCGGGAGAATCGGGTCCGACAAAGAACTTGCGGCTCTTGAGAGAATTGACCGTCAGGTCGGTATTTTCCGCCAGCTCGATTGGGGAAAAATCGTCAAGAAAGAGCCCAATTTCTCTGCTCCCAGCATTGTGAACAACGAGCGGATTACCGAGGGCTTGGGTGTGCTCAAGTTCGTGCAGTGGGCGCGTACAAATTTGAAGGGAATCGAAACAAGCCCCACTCGTTTTCTGCTTCTGTCCTCCCTTCTCTGCGGTGGCACTAATCCCTTTGGCGGAATTATGGCCGACTACCTTCCGCCCCGTCTTCTTCCTGCGATGCATGCCCGCGATTCCATACTTCGGTCCGACGTGAGCATCGCACGTAAATGGTTCAAGGACGATCTCCTGGGGCAATACGAAAAGATTTTTTCCGGTTATCGGAAAATATCTCTCAGCCCAGGCGAGCCCGAGAGGCTGCGCCAGTCCGACGAGAAAATCGCCGATGTGCGCCTCGCTCTCGAGCCGTTCGGCTACAGCCATCTCGCGGCGGTGAATCCCTTCGGGCTGAATGATTTTGTTGTGGGCGTGCCTTCGAATATTGCCTTCGACATGCCCGCCGCGTTTCTTTATGCCAGACCCGAGATTTTTTCCGGACTGAATTACCGCGTGGTGGATGACCCAT
>DATBTF010000149.1:0-20778 GCA_036559405.1 Bdellovibrionota bacterium | reverse complement strand
CCGACATCTTTTCCCTCGGCGTGGTTTTCTGGGAGATGCTCACTGGACAGCGCCTCTTCTTCGATGAGCAGCCGCTCGTTTGTCTGCGCAATGTAGTGGAGATGGAAATCCTAGCGCCATCGGCCGTGAACAAAGCTTCGCCTCCGGAGTTCGACGAGATCGTGATGAAGAGCCTCTGCCGCGAGCCCAAGCTCCGCTACCAGAGCGCCAATGAGCTGATCGCCGCCATCGATCGGGCAGTGGCCTCCCGTTACAAAGAGTTCGGCGATGCCCACTTTTCGTGGATGATGCGCTACTTTTTCGAGCACGAGGCGAAGGTGGCCCAGGAAGACGTGGACTATAAGCTGCGCCTGCCTCCCGCCGGTGCGCCGGCGAAGCCCGAAAGCGGCTCCAAATCGACGATCGTTCCGCCCAAGCCCAAGACGGCCGTGAAGCCCGCGCCCGTTGTGCAGAAGTCCAATCCCGTGCCTCGCATCGTGCCCGATACCGTGGTCGACGACGGCGTGAAGGGAATTCTCAAGGCGGATCTCAGCTCCCTCCTCAAGCACGAGTGGGGCCTGAGGGTGCGCGTGGGCGCGGCTGTAATATTGTTCCTTCTGGGTGCCCTTGGGCACTATGCCGTAGATCGCCTCTTTATCCACGACGAGCTCAGCCGCGCGCCAGCGGGCTGCGAGCAGAAAAAGTAGTTCTTACTTTCTATTGTCCTAAAGCAACTCGCTGCGCTCGCGCAGAACGTCCGCTATTTTATTTTCCCGCGCGTAGATTCTCAATAAGTCGTCGGCGGGAACGGTTTTCGTTTCGAGGCGCTTCTGAAATAGTTCGAGAGCGGCAGAGGAAAATCCGTGCTTGCTCAAGACGATGGGCGCATTCCGCAATAGTTCGGCCGCACGCTCTTCCATCCCTTCCGCCCGAATCCCGTGCCGGGCGACGCTTCCGAGATCGTAGATGCGGCTTTGCTTGGAGGCGCGGCCCATTAATGTATCGTCGAGCACGAGGGCGAGCGAGGCCAGCATCATGGCTTCGAACTCCCGCAGGGAGCCCGGCATGTCGAAGAGCTTGAACTCGATGCGTCCGTCGTCGTGCAGCTCGACCGCCGGGGCGATATAGCTCCGCTTGTGCATCCGGAAGCTTTTGCCCACCTGCCCGCGGATCTTCCAGGGGCCGTTCTCGCAGAAGGGGGCCGCCACCGTGAGGGCCGCCAGCGCGGGTCCGTAGTAATCCACCTTCGCCAGAAGGTCGGCGGAATCGAGCGTTTTTCTCAGTTCACCCGGAAGACTGAAGTTGATGTCCGGCCCGTAAGTTGTCATCACCTCCATGCCCCACTGCCAGTGGTCGTAGCGGCTCTCGTTCTGGGGCCCCGAGAAACGGGAATGCAGGGGGTGGTGGGAAAGCGAACAAAGTTTCCAGCCGTTTTTTTCTCCCGCCTCTTGCAGATTTTTGTGCAGAGCCTTCAGGAGCCGGAGGCAGCTCTCGATAGAATTTGTGACAGGAGTGCGGATTTCGAGACCCTTGGGCAGGATGCCGGCGATCTCTTTACGCTCGCCAAGCACGTAGTAGCCCTCCACCACGAAGGGCAGAATTTTTTCCATGGGCGGCTTGCGCTCGAGCCCGTCGAGCGCAAGGTCGTGTTGGAAAGAGATGCTCTCCAGCACCCGGTTGAGTGAAGGGAAGGAAAGACTGTCGTGCCAGAGCGGCGCATGTTCGCGCACGTCCACAAGCAGGTATTCGGCCTCGATGCCGAAGCGGAACTCCTTCTGAGCATTCCTTTGCAGGGCTTCCATGAAACGTTCAGCCTAACCTGCTGCGGATTTTTTCGGCCGCGCTTCGCGCTTCGCGGAACGAGGTTTCGAAGCAGGGGTTGGCCCAGTTGTCCTGGTTGGCAAAAAAGATGGAGTTACCGATCGGCTGGCGCACTTTCTCGAGAGTGCCGTCGGCCAGCATCCCTTTGTGCGCCACGGGCAGGGGATGGCCCCAGCGTGTGAGCCGGATCCCGAGCACGTTGCCACGGGTTTTGCCCAGGGCCTTGAGCAAATTGTCGATTCCGCCCAGCATCCTCTGCTTGTGTTTTTCGTGGGCGCCCGGAGCGAAAAGATTCTGGTTGGCGCCGGGATAGGGCAGGCCGCTGAATACGGTGATCACGCCGTTCTCGGTGCGGTCGTGGTCGGCCCAGGTGGCGAAGCAGATGTCGCTGAAGTTGCGCTTGCTCGGCCGCATGCCCAATGGCGTATCGGGCACTTCGCCTTCGAGGCAGTATAGTTCAAAGCTCGGGCAGCGGATCGGGCTGTCGAGAATCACATTGCCCACCACGTAGGCGCGGAATTCGAGATGCTCCCAGGCGCGTTTCTGGGCCTCCGGTGCGTCCTGGATCACCTTTTTCGCCACGAATTTCGGGCCACAGAAGACCACGGCCTTCGCTGTCAGGGTGCGCAGCTCGTTCTGGGGATCGTTGTAGCAGACCTGCACCTTGTCGCCGACCTTGCGCACGTCGACAGCAAGGCAGCCTGGGCGCAGATTCCCTTCCGGAAGGGACGTGGAAAGGTTTTCGAATAATTTTTGTGAGATCGCGGCGAGCCCGCCCGGGAAGGTCATGATCTTCCCCGTCTCGGCGGTGAGGAAATCGAGCATCTGCAGGGCCGAGAGCTCGTCGACAGAGCCGAGCATCGACGACCAGCCATAGAGCTGGAAGTACTCCATCAGCCGCGGGTGCACGGTGCCGAACTTCTCCTTCAGCCAGTCCTCGAAGGTCATATTGTCGAGGCGAAGCGCCTCCTGGGTGATCTTTCCGCTTTTGAAAGAGAGAGTCGCGATCTTGCGCTCGTCGGTGATCCAGGAATTGAGCTCTCTGAAGACATCTTCGAAATGTTGTTTGCTGTCGGGGTCGGTGGCCGAATCCCAGAAGCCGCGGCAGAAGCGGTTGTTGTAGAAGACGGTGCTTTCCTCGCTGCTCTCCACCCTACCTTTAGCGAGTAATCCCAGCTCCTGCAGCAGCTTGTATTTGGCTGTGCCCGGCTCGGGTTCGGAAATGTAGACGGCGCCCATCGTAAAGGTGGAGTCGCCGTAGCGTTCGCCTTTGGCATTGCCGCCGAATTGTTTGGCCTGCTCGAGCACCACGGTTTTGTAGTCTTTGAGCTGCCAGGCCGTGGTGAGCCCGCCCAAGCCGCCGCCAAGCACGGCCACGTCCACCTCTTCGCTGGGAGCGGGGATGCCGCCCTTCTTTTTGAGGTAGCCCTGGAGGTCCCAGAGAATGTTGTGCGGGCCGTTGGGGTCGTCGCCGTTGAAGTCGATGCTGTTGAGGTTGCTGGGGCGGGCGAGCGCCTGGATCGGGGCGCTACCGGCCAGGCCGATTCGCCGGGCTGCGGCTTGCGCCCAGTTGCGCATGGGAAAAGGGAGCAGGGCGAAGAGGGAAAGGGTTCCAAGGTTCTGGAGAAAAGATCGACGATTCATAGGCCCACCGAAAATATTGTTGATAATGGTTATCAATATCGCAATGGGGGGTCAAGGATCGTCAGTTGTGGCGCGCCGCGGAAAAAGAAAACGCCAGCCGTCTTTTGACAGCTGGCGTTTTATGTGGGGGGATGAATCTTAGTGGCGGGTAGGGAAGCCGCTCATCAGGGAGAGCAGTTGGGCCGAATCAAAGGTGGACTGTTCCGTCACTTTCAAGCTGATGCGCTTCAGGGAAGCGAGCAGGTCAGAGCCTTTTCCGCAGCGGGGGCCGTTGAGGTCTTCCAGCTCGATCCGCAGGAGGCCGCCGTCCACTTTCAGAAAGTCGCGCTCGGCGATGTAGTTCACTCCGCCGCAGACATTGCTTTCAATGGCCACGATCGGCAGGGTGATCACGGTGGGCACGGGCATAACCGCGGGGCACATCGCGTCCGGGGCGCAGGACATCTTGCGGTCCAGTACGAGGCGCAGCTCGCTGGTCACGGTGCTGATCTCCACCCGGCCGCCTTCCACTTCGCCTAAGCCGAGCAGAACCTGCGTGGCGGAGGCGATCTGGAATTTATCGAGCGAATAATGTTGTTCAAATTTGGCGGTATCGCTGCCGTTGCGGGCGGCGAAAGCGGAAAGAACGTCGGCGTGAGCGCTGCTGGCGCCGAGGATCAGAAGGGTGGCGAGGGTGAAAAGTTGCTTCATAGAGTCTCCAAAATTCTTAAAAACAGAGGTTTTTCAAATCTTTGCGAGCCGGGCTCGCTACGTGGGTGTTTGTACGGCCGGTGATTAAAAATAAAAAATTATTTGAATTGATCTGGTATAATTAGAAAATCTAATGATTAATCGTAGCGATTTTTCGCCGGAAAAATAAAAATGTCCATTAATCTCAATACATTCCGTGTGTTCCTCACCGTCTACGAGCTCCGGACAATGACAAGTGCGGCTGCGGCTTTGCACCTCACGCAGAGCGGGGTGAGCCAGCACGTAAAAGCTCTAGAAGAGGAACTGGGCTTCCCTCTCTTTGAGCGGCAGGGGAAGAAGCTCTTCCCCACGGCCAACGCCGCCTTCCTCTACCAGAGGGGCCGCAAGGGTCTGATGGAGATCGAGCAGGCCGTAGGCGAAGTACGCAAGCACGATCTCGCTGCGGAAGGCCTGGTGCGGGTAGGGCTTCCCGTGGAGTACGGAAACAATATCGTGATCCCCGGCCTCGCCAAGCTTGGCAAGAAGCATCCCGGACTCGACTTCGCCATCACCCTCGACTTCGCCACCGTGCTGAGCCAGATGGTGCTGCGAGGGGAGCTCGATTTTGCCCTCATCGACCGCTTCAAGGTGGACCCCGCCCTCCAGGTGGATCTGGTGGAGAGCGAAACCCTCCTGCTCTGCGGGCTCAAGAGCTACGTGAAACAGTTCGGTTCCGTGAAGTATACGAGCGCCTTTTTTTCCCAGCTGCAGTACGTGGAATACAAGGAAGGGGAGCCCATTGTGCGTTCCTGGTTCCGCCACCACCTCCACCGCCACAACCTCGAGATCCGCGTGCGCGCCCGTATGTTCGACGCCCAGGGAATCGCCAAGTTCATCCGCGAGGGGCTGGGCGTGGGGGTGCTGCCCCACCATCTTGTGGAGCGCCTCAAGGGCGAGGGCGTGGATCTGCATGTGTTCGAGGGCAAGCGCGCGCCCCTCAAGAACGAGATCTGCATGGTGCACCTTCCGCTGCGCGACCGGCCCGCCGTGCAGAAGCTGGTGATGGAATCCGTTCGCCTCAAGAAATGGGATTGAATCACTTGTAATAGATTTTGTTGCTTTTCTGGATATCCAGAATTTTTGAAAAACAGTTTTCCCGTCGAGAACCGCGCCAATAGCGGATCTCCAGCCTCACCAATCGATAAAAAAATTTTCATCCATGAAAGAAATTGTGACACGAAACATTTTCGTGCAGCGCGCATCTCGTGCTTTTCTTGCCCGCAACGCATCAGGAAATTTGCCGCGGTTCCGCGGCGGATGGATGCGAAGGAGTGGGAATGATGAAAGCAGGAAAGTGGATATTTGCATTGCCGGTGGCGCTCGTATTGAGCGTGGGCAGCGCATTCGCGGGGGCGCCTGCTTACCGCGAGGGCGAAGTGATCGTAAAATACAAAGACAATGCCGTACGGGCCTTTGCCGACATGGAAGCCACCTATAAACGTGCTGGCGCCGTGGACGTCAAACGGTTTCACGGGCCGCTCAGCGGCTTCGAGCAGCTGACGGTGGATTTGAGCCGGCAGAGCGTGGAGCAGGTGGTGGACGATCTGAAGCGCGATCCCAGTGTGGAGTACGCGCAGCCGAACTATCTCCTGTACGCCAACGATCTTAAGGAAGACACCGTGGTCAGCCCGATGGCGCGCCCGGTACTCCAGCCGCGTCCCGGAGAAGGAGCTCCCGCTGCGGATCCTTATCTCGGCAGCGCCTGGGGTCTCAAAAAGATCGGCGCAAGCCAGGTTTGGCCGAGCAACGCCGGCTCGCGTTCCGTGGTGGTGGCCGTGATCGATACGGGCATCGACTATAACCATCCCGACCTTGCCGCCAACGTCTGGCGCAACCCGAATGCCGCCCATACGGCTGCTACGGGTGTCGACCTGGAAGGACAAGGGATCAGCGGCGACGTCATCGGCTGGGACTTCGTGCACCACGATAACCTGCCCTATGACGATGCCGGCCACGGCACCCACGTCTCCGGCACCATCGGCGCCGTAGGCGCGAACGGCCGGGGCGTGAGCGGGGTGAGCCCGCGTGTCTCGATCATGGCCGTGAAGTTCCTCGCCGCCAACGGCGTCGGGGATACCGGGGCCGCGATCCGCGGGATCGACTATGCGATCTCCCGTGGCGCCAAGGTGCTGAATAACTCCTGGGGCGGACGGGGTGGTCCCAATACCGCCCTCCGCGACGCGATCGAGCGGTCGGCCAATGCCGGCGCGCTCTTCGTGACCTCGGCGGGGAACGACGGCACCAACGACGATACCTATCCGAGCTACCCGGCCTCTTTCACCGTGCCCAATATGATCACGGTGGCGGCGACCACGAGCAGCGATGGGATCGCTTCCTTCTCCAACCGTGGAGTGCGCACCGTTCATTTGGGCGCGCCAGGAGTGGGGATCTACAGCACCATGCGAGGCAACTCGTACGGATATATGTCGGGCACTTCGATGGCGGCGCCTCACGTTTCGGGAGCGGCCGCTCTGGTATGGGCTGCGCATCCGGGCTGGAGCGCTCAGCAGGTCAAGCAGAAGCTGCTCGAGAGCGGAGATTCGCTGCCGAGCCTGCAAGGCCGCACGATGACGGGCCGGAGACTGAACGTCCTCCGGGCGATGCAGTAGCCTACTGCGCGTCTAAGCCCGCGTGCTCAGGCACGTAAGGGAAGGGCTCCTCGGAACCAGCCACGGGCACCCCGTGGATTCCGGCGAGCCTCGCACCCACCCGGTCCTCGGCAGCGCGGGCAGCCCCGCGCAGCTCGGGGCTGGTGCGGGTAAGAATCACGAAGGGAAGGTAGCCATTTCCCGTGGGCACGTAGCCGGCAAGATTGTAGACGCCGTTCAGCGTGCCCGTTTTCGCCCGCAGCACCCCCGCTGCGGGCGTTCCTTTCATGCGGTTGCTGAGAGTCCCGTCCACTCCGGCGATCGGCAGGGCGCCCCAGAGCGCCGGAAAGTATTTTTCCCCGCGCATGTTCTGGAGCACGCGAAACATGCTGGCCGGGGTCACGCGGCTCGTGCGCGAAAGGCCCGAACCGTCATTCAGCACAAAGCCGGGAGCGGCACCCTTTCTCAGCAGAAACGATTTCATGGCAGCGAGCCCATTCTGAAGAAGGGAGGCGCCTCCTTCGGTGCGGGACCCCAGGGTTTTCAGGAAGCTGTCGCCCATCACGTTGATACTGTTCTTCAGGAACGGCTTGAGCAGAGTGGACAGGGGGGCGGAGTGAAAGACGAGTTCCTTGCTTTCGCCCCCGGCCTCGCGCGCTGGCTGAATGCGGATTCCTTTGGCCTCGAGCGCTCGCTGAAAGAGCGCCGCCACCCAGGGCTTGGTGTCGTACAC
Organism: Bdellovibrionota bacterium; assembly: GCA_036559405.1. Lineage (GTDB taxonomy): Bacteria > Bdellovibrionota > UBA1018 > CAIPTA01 > CAIPTA01 > JAKFYM01. Next base: position 13,284 of record DATBTF010000149.1, on the reverse strand, counting down.
AGGCAGGCTGAGGCTCACGGGCGCCCCGCCAGTGCGGAAACTTCCCTCGACCAGATAGGCCCAGCTTCCCTCGAGGCTGGCCAGTCGGGCCGATACCGAGGTGGAGCTTCCCTCGCGCAGGCGCAGCACCACGGGGAAGCTGATGCCGGCACCCTGCCAGCTGCCAGACCGTGCATTGTTCACTTTGTAAGTAGAGCAGTTGACGTTGAGATTGAACGCCTGCCCGAGCGCGCCCATGCAGGAGGAGGTGTCGTCGCTCTTCCAGCCTTCCGGGATCTCGATCTTATTCCAGCGCGCATCCGCGGCCACCGCTCTGGGTGCGCCTTCGACGGTATGGATGCCGCTTTCCTTCAGGCGCTGGGCGATGGTCGTGAGACGGTCCGTCAGACCCTCACCCAGCTCGCTCAGGCCCCAGGAGGGGTCGCCTGCTCCAATGATCGTGAGACCGGCGGCGGTACCGGGGCTGGGCTCGGTCCAGCGCAGCTTAGTGGGGTAGCGGTAGTCAGCGCCCAGGGCTTCGAGCAAGGCGCCCGCAGTAAACAATTTTGAGTTAGATGCGGGAGCAAAGGCTTCGTCGCTGTTGCGTTCGTAGGAATCGGCGCCGCCCAGCGCTACGCCGAAATGCACGCGGGCACCGTCGTTTTGATCGAGCAGGGCCTGCCAGTCGGTGGCGGAAGCGGATAAGGGGAGCAGGAGGGCGTACCAAAGGAGGGTTTGCATGGCGCGGTAAGATCGCATTGCCGGTGCGAATCCGCAAATTTCTTGTGCGAGCCTCGGGCGGGCCTTTATGCTGTTAGGGGCCAAGAAAAATTTACCAAGGAGGTCGCTTGAGTTCCCAGATGCTCGCCGAAGCCATGGACGCCCCCGAAAAGGTGAGCGGTCTATTGTCGCGCGATGGGGAAACTTATGCCTCCTTGGGCGCCCGGCTGCGAGAGCTCGATCCGGCATTAGTAGGAACCATCGCCCGGGGCAGCTCCGACCATGCCGCCGGCTACGCCGCCTATCTGATACCCCAGTGCACGGGTCGTCTCGTGGCTTCCGTGCCCCCCTCCGTGGTCACGGTATTGAATTCCAAATTGCGGCTCAAAGGCCAGTTCGTCCTGGCGCTCTCGCAGAGTGGGGGCAGCCCCGACATTATCGCGGCTCTTGAACGGGCTCGCCAGGGTGGCGCCCTTACGGCCGCACTCGTGAACCAGCCGGATTCAAAATTGGAAAAAGCCGCGGAGGTCTTTCTGCCCCAGCATGCCGGCCAGGAGAAAAGCATCACTGCCACCAAAAGCGTGCTCTGCACCCTCACGGGCATCGCGCGCTTGGCAGCAGAATGGTCGCAGGACTCCGCTCTTGGGAAGGGGCTGAAGGCGTTGCCGGGCTCTCTGCGGGAAGCCGCAGAGGCGGGGAGCCGCTTCGACGACCAGCTACTGAAGGGAGTTTCCCACGCCTTCGTGCTTTCGCGGGCGCTGGGCTACGGGGCCGCTACCGAGATCGCTTTGAAGTGCAAGGAAACCTGTGGCGTGCATGCCGAAGCCTTTTCGACTGCCGAGGTGCGCCACGGCCCCCGCGAGATTGTGAATAAAGATTATTTAGTGATCGCGCTGGCGATTCCGGGCTCCGGGGAGGCCGACGTGCTGCAGGCAGCGCAGGAGCTCAAAGCCCAGGGAGCGCGGCTGCTCGTGGTTGGGCCCAAGGGCGATTTCCCGCTCCCCGGCACCGCCGATCCGCGGCTTTATCCTTTGGTGGCACTGCAGCTGCTTTACCCCTGGATCGCCCGCTGCGCGGTGGCCCTGGGACGCGACCCCGACAAGCCGAAGACGCTCTCGGGCAAGGTAATCAAAACAACCTGATTCTTATTTGCTTACGCAGACCAGCTCGCTGGTCGCACCGCGCTGGAGCGCGGCGGCCTTCGCTTTGAGCTGCTTCATGACGTCCTGAAGCTTCAGCAGGTTGGCCTTGATCACGAAATAGGTTTTGAGCTGGCGGGTGGACTCGGGCTTTCCGCGCTCCGTGGCCGGGCACTTCGGGTAGGACGAATCCGCCGAGAGCGCCAGGATCATCACCTCGTCACCCGTCTTGCCGAACAGGCGGGGCTGGGACGTCGAGGATTGCACTTCCTTCTCATGGATCACGGCGATGATCTTGTTGGAAGCGGCGATCGCCTGGTCGAGCTGCTGGCTCGTGGGGCGGTTGCAGGCCTGGTCGGCCACGGGGTTCGCGAATTTTCCATAGGTCGCGGCGAGGCCGGTGCGGAAGCCCTTGAGGTCGTCATAAATCGGGCGGAGCATTTCGGTGCGCACGCGGTCTCCGTGGCGGGTGCAGTCGTCCACGGCGGTGTAGAGATACTTCACGTCGACGTTCACGCTATTGATCAGATCGGTGGTGTCGGCGGTGAGATCGGCCATGGTTTCCGCTTTGGCCAGGGGAGAGGTGAGAAGGGCGAGGGCGAGAAGCAGGGATGTTTTCACAGGGCACTCCTTTTCCCCCCATCCATTGCCGCGGATTCTAGTCAGGAGGGAGGGATAATACAAGAGCTAAGTAGTATGCTATTGGGTTTTGTTAAGGTACCGAATTATAAAGACTTTAACTATGGTCCAGCAGGGCCGCAGCGCCGAGAATGGCGCCCTGCCTGGCCCTGGCGAGGCGGAAGTCGAGGGCGGAAAGGATGGACGGGTAGGCGAAGTCCTTCAGCGCCTCGTGCAGAGGGGCCTCGAAATGCTTCCAGGAGGTGGCCACCGAGCCGCCCAGGACAATCCGCTCGGGCGCAAGCGCATAGAGAATCAACTTCACGGCAAAGCCAAGGTGCGCTCCAAATTCGCGGAAGAGCTGCTGAGCTTCCTTATCTCCTTCGTCCGCAGCTCTTGCGAGCTCGCTCCCCTCGTGGCCCCGATCGCGGAAGAAGCGGCCGCTGCTGTAGTGCTCGAGGATGGAGTCGCGGTAGGGGACAAGGCCGAACTCGCCCGCGCCGCCATCGGTGCCCGTGACTAATTTGCCGTTCGCTACGATGCCGGCGCCCATTCCGGTGCCGAGCACGAGGCCCACGAAGTTCGCGCAACCCTTACCCGCGCCGAACAGCTGCTCCCCGAGAGCGAAACAATTCGCATCATTATCCACGCGCACCGGCAGCTGGTAGCGCTTCTCCAGCAGCTTTCGCAGCGGTACTTTCTTCCAGCTCGGGATATTGGTGGTGTCGAGCAGGGTGCCAGTCTTGTGCTGCACGAGGCTGGGCACGCCGATGCCGATCCCCTTGGCCTGCTTTTCGATCACGGCGTCGATGGACGCATATAAATTCGCGAGTACAGCTTCCGCGCTTCCCTCGGCGTGGATAGGCCGCGCGTCGAGCCTCACCACCTTGCCGTTCTTCACGAGCCCGGCGCGCACATTGGTGCCGCCGAGATCCACGCCTATTCTTGTCTGCTTCATCCGTCTCTAGCGTAATGCGGAAATTGCATTTGCGCACTTCCCGGCTACACTGGGAGCACGGGAGGACGCATTGCTCCACATGCTTTTTGCCCTGCTGGCACAGCTGGCGGGTAGCGCTGAGGCCGCTGCGCCGGAGGCGGCGCTATACAGCAGCCACGCCTACCATGACGTGCTCCTATCCTGTCCGGAGCGGATCTGGCCCGGGCTCTCCTGGCGGGAGCAGCAGTTTCTGTTTTCCGACTCCCGCGCGGATTCCGCCTGGCTCGTCGGCCGCGGCTCGCGCGATCCCGTGGCCATTCCCAAAGACCGCTTCCTGCGCGAGTTCTACAGCGGCGGTGCCACCTTCGACATCTTCCGCTTCCAGGGGCGTCGCACGATCGCGGTGAATACCGAGGGCCTGCGCAAAGAAGAGGCCTTCAGGCTCGCGGTGCATGAGCTGTTTCACGAGACCGGCCAGGCCGGCTGGGGCCAGCGCACCATCGACGATCGCGGCGCGCTTTTCCCCCTGCTCTGGGAGCCCCGCTACCTGAGACGCCGGGCCTTCGATCATTTCAAGTCCGCCTTTGCCGCGATCCAGGAGAAAGGAAATCCACTCCCGGCTCTCGGCGCTGCTCGTTATTGGTTGGCGCGCTGGAAAAAAAGTTTTCCGGAAGAGCTCCCCATGGAAACCGACAGCCTGGAGGGCACGGCCCGCTATGCGGAGCTGATGGCCTACCTGCTCACGGAGACCGGCTGCGGGGCGAACGACGAGTCGTTCGCGCGGGCGTTCCGCGCACTGGCCCCTGGCGAATTTAGATTGGACCCAGGCCATTCTCTGGAAACCGAGGGAACGCTCCTCGGCTCGCTCGCCTCCTTTCTGCTCAACGAGCGCCTGGAAAACTGGTTCGCGCGCATGGACGGCTTTCTGATGACCTCCGACCTGGCGGTCGCCGACATCCCTCCGCTGGCACAGCCGGAGAACCAGGAGCTGATCGCCGCCTACCGCCGCGATACCGAATGGAGGAACGAGCGGATACGGCAGCTGCTCGCGCCGGAACTCGCGAAGCTCGAAAATCCGGCCTTCGTGCGCGTATCGGTGCCGGCCAGCTGGCAGAAAGGGAACCTGGCCCATGAGGCGAGCTACGTCCTGCGCCGCCAGCGTGACCTTACGGTACTGGTCCTCGGGCGCCGGCATCGCTTCCAGGGGGAGCAGGGGGAAATCAATCTTCCGGGCAAGACCCTGGCGCTGCAGACCTCGCACAACGAGTGCGGCGGGATGTTCTACTTTTTTCTTCCCAAATCCGCGGTGGAACGCCACGGCCATGAGTTCTCCGCCCAGTTCCAGGGGCGCAGCCTGCGGTTTCACGGTGACGCCAAGTCGATCCTCGGATACACCTGGCTCTGTCCCCGGGAATAATTTTAAATTCAAGAGCTTGGACGGGTTAGTGAAAGGGAAATGCGAGCGCCTATGAGAGCGGCAGCGGAACAGAAAGTGCAAAAAAAAGTGCTGGATGCGCTGCGCGCGGTCTGGCCTGGGCCTGGCGAGCGGCGTGTACTCGCCGTTTCCGGGGGCGTCGATTCCATGGTGCTGCTCGAGGGAATGGCCCGCCTCTGCAAGGGCGCCGAGGACCGCTCGCGCCTGTCCGTGGTGCATGTGAACCACGGGCTGAGAGGCGAAGAGTCCGAAGGAGACGAAGCCCTGGTCGCCGAGCGGGCGGCGAGGCTGGGGATTGCATTTCAGTCCTTCCGCCTGGAGTGGGAAAACGAGCAACCCACCCAAAATGCCTGCCGGAAAAAGCGGGACGCGATTTTTTCGGGACTCTGCACCTCCGACTCCGACAAGGTGCTGCTGGCTCACCACCTGAACGACCAGGCGGAGACCGTTTTTTTCCGGCTGATGCGCGGCACGGGAGCGCGCGGGTTGAAAGGGATGTTGCCGGCCTCGGGCTATAAGCTGCGCCCGTTTTTAAGTCTGGAAAAGGCAGTGCTGGTGGAAGTGGCGAGGGCCTGGAATGTGAAATGGCGGGAGGACCGCTCGAACCAGGACAAGGAAACCTACGAACGCAACTGGCTGCGAGGCCTCTTTCCGCTGATCGAGGCCCGCCGTCCGGGCTTCCAGAACAAGCTCGCTGCCCTGGCGGAAGAAGCGCGGTCGTGGCGTGTGGATTCGTCGGGGACGCTTTCGCTTTTTCCCTGGGCGGACGGGCTTTCCTTTGCCCGGCCGGTGGGAGTGGTGGATGCCGGCTTACTGAGTGAGCAGTTCCGCTTGAATCGCCAGCACAGCAGGGCCGTGGAGGAATTGCTGCGAAAACCCTCTGGCCGCTGGGAGGCCGAAAAAGCCCGTTTCACCTGGTCGGGAGGGGTGCTGCTGGTCGAGAGAGGGAGAAGGTGGGAATCTAAGACCCTGGCGGAAGACGATGGGCGCTTCGAGAGCCACCTCGGGAGCTGGGAATTTCCCTCGGGCACCCGGCTTGTGGAACGGGAAGAGAGAAAGCATGCACGCAAGGATTTCCAGGCGCTGCGCGTGCCGGTTTTCTTCCGCGATAGCCTTCCGCTCCTGCGCCACAAAGGCCGCGCGCGGGTCCTGATGCCCGCGAGGGTCCCCGGAATCCTGCGCTATGCTCCGAGCGACCTGGCGCGCTGGTGGCTTTCGCTCTAGTTCATCTGGATCGAGGAGTAGGTGGGCTGGCGCGATTTCCAGAACAGAAAACCGGCCACGGCCGCGGCGCCCACTCCCACCCACAGCCAGGTTTTCGTCGGAGGATCTGAGGCGACCACGGGAAGGGAAGGCTCCGTGCGGAGCGCTTGGGCGCTGCTGATCTCCGCCGTTTTGCCTGGCGCCAGCTTGTCGCAGACCGCATCACTCTCCCCCGGCTTCAGCTCGAAGGCGGTTTCCTGTTTCCCGTCGCGATAGATGCCGGAAAGAACGTGGTTCCTCTCCTCCACCTTCAGCCAGTGCGTGCCTCGGAGTTCTCCGTTGAATTCCCAGGGACGGTCGGTGCGATCGGCGAGGCAGTGGGCGAGCAGGATCGCATCCTCGGCGAGGTTTTCGTTTTCCACCTGAGCCACGAAGCTCAGGCTTTCACTTCCGAAGGCCGGGGCCACGGCCGCGAGCCATAAGGTGAGCAGGATGCGTTTCATGGGACCTCCTCGACAAAAGTAGGCTTTTCAATCTCCCGGCAGAGGTAAGGCGCTTCGGGCAGAGGCAGGCGGGAGACCAGCACGCTGTTTCCGCCCTGGTAGTAGGCCTCCCGCACGGCCTCGCCGTTCTCGATCTCGAGATAGGATCCCGCCTGCGGCAGAGTGCAGGTCAGACGATCGGCGGCCACCCAGCCGTGCTGCCGCAGCAGCTCTTCAGGGCCCAGGCTTTGCGAGCCCTCGGGCAGGCAAAGGCAGGCGCCAGTCAGGAGAAAAAGACTGGCCACCAGCAGGTAAGAACTCGGGCGCCTGCCGGGCCGCGCGGAGGGAATCGCTTCGCCAGTCGACGATGCGCTTGAACCGTCGGTGGTGCGCCTGCTGTATCGCGACGCTACCGGCCGAAAAAATCGCCAGAAGAAATGCCGTGAAGACCAGCTCCAGCAGCGCGCTTCCGTTTTGGTTTTTCTCATTCGACCACCTCATCCCGAAATCCTCCGTTCCTCAGGCGGGAATCCCCACGCACAACCACCGTCGTGCGCAGCCGCCGCCCGCCCCGGCAGAGGATCCGCGCCAGCCCGGGTGTGCGTACAGAGGACGTCAAGGCGCCGGCCACGTCGGGAAACAGCGTGCGCTCGCGCCGAAAGGCGGATCCCAATTCGGGGAGGGTCAGACAAAAGGCTTCCGAGGCGGAAAACGGGCTCGAAGGGCAGCGCAGGATCGTGGCTTCTCTCGAGCGCGTCCATTGGATCGCTCCGGTCTGGAAGAAAGCCAGGCCGCGGTTGGCTTGGAGGAGGGCCGCCTCGCTCAGGCCGCCTACCACGGCCCCGATCGGCCCGGCGAGTTTCACGCCCCGGGAGGCATACACTCCCACCACCGTAAGCTCCAGCGCCCGGTTGGAACGCACCAGCTGTTCCAGCAGACGCTTTCTTCCTTCGGCGAGGCGAACGGCGCAGACGTCGAGGCGCGACTGCAGCGCCATGGCGGCCTGGGAGCTGGCCGCGATCCGCAGGCCTCCGAGGAGCAGCACCAGGAGCAGCAGCAGTAGGGAGGCGAGCAGGGGAAGAAAGAATCCCGCCTCACCGGCGAGCGCTCCACGCCTTTCTCGACGCAAAGAAAGCGTGGTGCTCGGCCAGCCGGAACTCGAGGCCTCGCCAGAGAACGAGCGCAGCCAAAGCCGCGAAAGCCGCGGCGGGCAGGAGGCAGAGCAGCGCCTCGAGCGACGTTTGTCCCGCTTCGTCAACCGCTTCATGGGCGCTCACGGGTTGAGGCGTACGGGGATGCCTTCGTCGATCTGGTCGCGGATCTCCCGAAGCTTGGAATGGATCTTTGTCCCGAGTGTCTTGGTGGCGCCTACGCAGACCAGCACCACCAGAGCTAACAGAATCATGTATTCGATCAGGCTCTGCCCCGACTCGTCGCGATATTTCATTTTTCGACCTCTCTTCCATCCGGAGACGTGGAGCCTCCTGTTTTTCTCCGCTAAGGCAAAGCGTGTGCCGATCCAGCGGCGGAAATAGCGCGCTTCCAGGGAGAAAACGGTAGAGAATCTGAACCCTTGGTACATTGACACCGCAGGAACGGGAGTGGATACTGAAGACTAACGAACTCAGCTAAAGCAGGGGCATTCATGGCAGACAAACCCTCCCTATACGTGGTGGAGAAGAAGGAAGTCATCATTCTGGTGGTGCTCTTCGTTCTGGTGACGGTGCTGAGCTTCACCCTCGGCGTTCGTTATGGCGAGTCGGTGGGCCGCAAAAATGCCCAAGAACAGCAGCTCGCCAGCGAAGAGCATGGGGAACAGAATCACGAGTCCGGCACCGGCACCCTGGGGAAAGCCGAGGAGCCCAAGGCGGAAGCGCCGGCCCATGGCGAGGCCAAGGATGCGGGAGCCAAAGATGCGCATGCCGACACCCATGAATCTCCCAAAGACGCTCACGGAGAGGCCAAAGAGCCCGCCAAGGAAGCGAAATCCTCGCCTAGCGAAGAGGCCCACGAGTCCCATGGATCCGCCGAAAAGCCCGCGGATTCCCATTCGCCCGAAGTGGCCGCGAAGTCTTCCAGCCACGCGGGCTCCGGTGCCGACCACGATACTCTCGACAAGAATTCCGACGAATACCTCCTCAACGCGCTGAAGGAGGCCGGCGTAGAGCCCCCGGGAGGAAAAGCCCCCCAGGACGCCAAGCTTCCCGATTCGGTGAAGGAGACAAAGGCCGCGCCGCCTTCGTCTAAACCTTTGCCCAGCCGTATCCGGGGTGGCTCTTATGTGATCCAGGTGGGCAGCCATCCTACGCGCTCCGAGGCCGAAAGCCAGGTGCGCCAGCTCAAGGCACGCAAGGTTCAGGCGGAGATCCTCTCGCCCTACCGGGACGGGCATGGCGAGTGGCATCGCGTGGTGATCGGCAGCTTCAAGAACAAGCGCGAGGCGGAGCGCGAGGCCGGAGCTCTGAAGAGCCGCGGCTCCGTGATCAGCTTCTTCGTCTGGAGGCTGCCTTGAGCAAGGGCACCCAAAAGGTGGTGCCCAAGCCCTGGGGCCACGAAGTGATCTTCGCCAAGACCAAGGACTACGTAGGCAAGATTCTGGTGATCAAGGCGGGCCACAAGCTCTCCCTCCAGTTCCACAAGGTGAAGGAAGAGACGATCTATCTGCGATCGGGCGAGATGCGCTTCGTGATTGAAGACGACCAGGGCCAGCTCGAGGAAGTGCTGCTCATGCCGGGCGAGAGCTTCCACATCCTGCCGAACCGCAAGCACCGGATGATTGCCGTGCAGGACTGTGAGGTCTTCGAGGTGAGCACTCCCCACCTGGACGACGTAGTACGGCTCGAAGACAGCTACGGCCGCGTGCCTGACTCGGGGTCGGTCTCGTGAGCTCCTCTCCCTGGTTATTGGTGCTCGCCGGCGGGTCGGGAACCCGCTTCTGGCCCCGCTCCCGCGCCCGGCGTCCCAAGCAATTCCTGCCGATCGCCGGAGATGATCCCCTTTTAGTTACCACGCTCCGGCGTTTCGCTGACTGGATCCCCTCCGATCGCGTGGTCGTGCTCACGACGAAGCAGCTCGAGGCCGAGACGGTGCAGATGCTGGAAGAGTTCAAGGGCGTGAAGGTGATCGCCGAGCCCGAGTCGCGCAATACCGCCCCGACGATCGTGTTGGCCATGGAGTGGCTGCGTTCCGTGGATCCGCAAGGCTCCTGTGTGGTGGTTCCGGCCGACCACTGGATCACCGACGTGCCTGAATACATCAGCGTGATGAAGAAGGCCGTGAAAGCCGCCGACGAGAGCGGCAGCCTTTGTACGGTCGGCGTGCAGCCCACGCGGGCCGAGACGGGCTACGGCTACATCCGCACAGGCGAGGCGATCGTGCCCCATGTCTTCCGCGTGGACCGTTTCGTGGAAAAGCCCGCCCGGGAGGTGGCCGAAACCATGGTGCAGAGCCCGGAGTATCTTTGGAATAGCGGGATGTTCGTCTGGGGCGTGGAGAGCTTTTTCCGCGAACTGGAAACGTCGAACCGGATTTTTGTCGACTCGTTCGCGCCCTACCGCAAGGCGCTCGAATCCAAGGCGCGCGATGCCTCGGCGGAGATGGCTAAGTCGTTCTTTGCCGCCCCGGCTATCAGCATCGACTACGCCCTGCTGGAAAAAAGCAAAAATGTGATCGTCGTGCCTGGCTCGTCCTTTGGCTGGAATGATCTCGGCAGCTTCGTTTCCCTGGAAGAGGTCTATCCCAAGGCAGAGGGCGGAGTGGCCCGGGCGGGGAGGGTGATTGCCATCGATTCATTGGCGAATATCGTCGATGTGCCCGGGAAAACGGTCGCGCTGCTCGGTGTGACCGATATGGTTCTGGTCGATGCGGGCGATGTCATCCTTGTGGCGGCGAAAGAGCGCGCCCAGGACGTAAAAAAGCTCGTCGAGCGCCTCAAGCGCGAAGGCAAAACAGACCTGCTCTAGGCACGTCACTGTAAAAAATCCCAAAAGCCAATGTTAGGGAATGTAAGCGGCTGTGCCGAGGTGTTTTTGTTTTTCGTTTCGCGCAGCTTTTCCTGGATGCTTTAATTTCCTACCGGCATTTTCCGGTATTCGTTTTTCGGAGGGGATCCATGGTGAAGTTCATAGCCATAGCGGCATTTTTGGCGATGAGTGCGACGAGCGCCCAAGCGGGGGAAGTGCTGCGGCTCAAGGCGACGGGTGTGGTGAGAGCGGAACAGCTTCCGGCCTTGAGCGCGAGCCCCGCCGCCGGCACCGACCTGTTTTTATTCGTGGTGCAGTGGAAATCCGCTGTGACCGAAGTGCAGAAAGCCGAAGTGGAGCGCCTCGGTCTCAAGCTCCTCGACTACATTCCCGATGATGCTTTCGTTACCTCGGGCAGTGGAAGCGATGCGTGGAGGGTGAGCCAGCTCCCCTTCGTCCGCGCTGTGGTGGACTATAGGCTCCCCTTCAAGATGGAGGCTGAGCTCACCACGCACGGGGTGTTCAGTTTTGCAGAGCAGGTGATGGTGTCTGTGCGCCTTACTACTTCAGCCGACAAAGCTGCCGTGATGGGCAGTTTGGCCGGCGCCGTGGACGCTGGTAATGGGATTCTGGTGGGCGCCAGTTCCGTAAGCAACGTTTGGAAGCTCGCGGCCCGCTCCGACGTGATCTGGATCGAGCGGTATATCCCCATGCGCTCCATGGATCTGCTGCCCTCCGAGATGGGGATTACCCCCGTGACGGGCGATCCTACGCGTACTGGTTATGAGAGCGGCGTGAAGATCCTTGAAGCGGATCCGTTCTATGCGCGGGGCTTCAACGGCCAGGGGCAGGTAGTTGCCGTGGCCGATACAGGCTTAGACACGGGTGACGCCTCCACGATTTCGCAGGATTTCCAGGGCCAGCTGAAAAAAGGACTGGCGATGGGTCTTGGTGGCAAGAGCTGGGGAGATCCGATGATGCACGGAACACACTGCTCGGGCTCCATCCTCGGCAACGGCCGTGCTTCCAACAACCTCATCCGCGGGGGTGCCTACGGCGCCCAGCTCGTGATGCTCGGGATGTGGAGCGACATTATGAATAATATTATGCCGCCTACCCTCGATAAGCTCTACGACGCCGGTTACGCCGAGGGTGCGCGCATCCAGTCGAACTCCTGGGGCGCCCCGAACTCGAACGGACGTTACGACAACTGGGCGGCGCTCACGGATAAATGGCTGTTCGAACATCCTGACTACCTCGCGATGTTCGCGGCAGGGAACGATGGAGCCGATAAGAACGCCGACGGCGTGATCGATGAGAACTCGCTCTCTTCTCCCGGCTCCGCCAAGAACGTGCTCACTGTGGGCGCCTCGAAGAACTTCCTTCTCGAGGGTGGCATCCAGAAGACAATGAAGGAGCTGAGAAACGGTGCTACGAAATGGGGGGCCGAGCCGATCGCAAGCTCCAAACTATCGGAAGACCAGCGCGGCATGGCGGCTTTCTCGAGCCGTGGCCCGGCTGCCGACGGCCGGATCAAGCCGGAGATCGTGGCACCCGGCACGAATATCGTTTCGGCCCGCGATAAGCACCCGAAAGCCGATCCTGCCTCCATGTCCTGGGGGATCTACGACGACAACTACGTCTATATGGGCGGCACCTCAATGGCCACTCCAGTAGCCGCTGGTGCGGCCGCTCTCGTGCGTCAATTCCTTGCGCAGAAGACGGGCAATGCCAACGTTTCCTCCGCTCTGATGAAGGCCACCATGGCCAATACGGCCGAAGACCTTTTCCCCGGCCAGTTCGGGGAAGTGGCCCGCGGCCAGGAGCAGCCCTCCCGCCGCCCGAACAACCACGAAGGCTGGGGACGGGTGAATCTTGCGAACCTGATGAACGATGCCTCGCTTTCCGTCTTTGAGGAGAGCACGGGCCTGGCCACTGGCACCTACAAGGATTTCTCCGTGAACGTACGGGGAAACCGCCCGCTGCGGGTGACCCTGGCCTATACCGACGCCCCTGGCGCGGTCGAGGCCCAACGGACCTTGGTCAACGATCTCGACCTCCTGGTGACTGATCCTTCGGGTAGGGCGTTCTATCCGAACGGCCGTACCGACAAGGATGCGATCAACAATATGGAGCAAATTGACGTTCTGAGCCCCGTGGCCGGAACCTACAAAGTGACCATCAAGGGGGCGAACGTCCCCCAGGGGAAAAACGGCGCCCAGCCCTATGCCCTGGTCATCTCGTCTGGCCGCTAGGCCTTGGGGGGTGCGGAAGAATGCCGAAAGACCAATTCTTCCGCTCCTCTTCGATTTGACGAGTCCTGTAAAGCTTGTTATTTTCGCCCACGAACTCTCCTATAGAGGAGCGTTCGACTTTTGTGTATCAACCCGTTTCTTAGGAGGCTTTGCCTGAAAAGTTCTTTTGGTGGTCCCCCCCGTCCCCCCTTCGCTGGTGGAGGTCGTCCTGGAGGCGACCGCGATCCCCGCGACTCCCGTGATTCCCGTTTCAATTCCGATGAAAACAGAGTGAACGAGCGCATCCGCGTGCCGGAAGTCTTTGTCATCGACGAGAACGGTGTTCAGGTGGGCGCGATGCCCACCCGGGAAGCGCTGAATATGGCTCGCGAGCGCGGCCTGGACCTGGTGGAAGTGGCGGCTACGGCTCGCCCTCCTGTTTGCAAACTTCTCGACTACGGGAAGATGAAATACACCAAGAAGAAGAAGACCCAGGAAGCCAAGAAAAAGCAGAGCGTGGTCACCGTTAAGGAGATCCAGCTCCGTCCCCGCACCGAAGAACACGATTTGGCCAC
>DATBTF010000148.1:0-12335 GCA_036559405.1 Bdellovibrionota bacterium | reverse complement strand
CGGGCTTCTTCGCGGCCGGTGACCTGCAGGATCATGTGTACAGGCAGGCCGTGACCGCGGCGGGCACGGGTTGTATGGCGGCTCTGGATGCGGAACGATTTTTAGGGGAACACGAGTAATAGTAAGCAGGGGAAACTAATGCAGGACATTCTGAACGAAAGCGTATTTTTCTCGAACGAACTTTTCAAAAACGTGGTGAAGCAGATCGATGAGAGCTGCGCCATGGCCAGCATCGATCCCAACGTTGCGGACCGCCTGAAGCGGCCGAAGCGGGCTCTTGTGGTGAGCATTCCCGTGCGCATGGACGACGGCTCGATCCATGTGTTCGAGGGCTATCGCGTGCAGCACAATATGACCCTCGGGCCCGGCAAGGGCGGGATCCGTTACCACCAGGATGTCTCACTTTCCGAGGTGGCGGCGCTCGCTACCCTGATGACGATGAAGTGTTCGCTCGTGGGCCTGCCGCTCGGCGGAGCCAAGGGCGGTGTGCGCGTGAACCCGAATCTGCTTTCCCGCGCCGAGAAGCAGGCGCTCACCCGCCGTTACACCGTGGAAATCGCCAACGTGATCGGCCCCGATAAGGACATTCCCGCGTCCGACATGGGCACCGACGGGCAGGTGATGGCGTGGCTCATGGACACTTACTCCCAGATCACAGGCTACGCCATTCCTGGCGTGGTGACCGGTAAGCCAGTTGAAGTGGGCGGCTCGCTCGGCCGCGAAGAAAGCACGGGACGTGGAGTGGTTTATTGCGCGGAAGAGGCCGCCAAGATTCTCAAGATTCCGATGAGCTCGAAAACCACCGTGGCCGTGCATGGCTTCGGTAAAGTGGGCTCGATTGCCGCACGCGAGATCCATGCGCTTGGCTGTAAGGTGGTGGCGGTGAGCGATGTCTCCGGCGGGATTTACAACGCTGGCGGCCTCGACATCCCGGCCTGCCTCAAGCACGTGTCGCAGCACGGAGTGCTCAAGGGATTCCCGGGATCCGAGCCGATCACCAACGAGGATTTGCTCGAGCTCAATGTGGATATTCTGCTTCCTTGCGCGATGGAGAACGTGATCCACAAAGGCAATGCAGACAAAATTAAGGCGAAACTCATCAGCGAGGGCGCGAACGGCCCGATCACGCATGATGCACACGAGGTGCTTGTGAAGAAGGGCGTAATGATCATTCCCGACATCCTCGCCAACGCCGGCGGCGTGATCGTGAGCTACTTTGAATGGGTGCAGGACATTTCCTCTTTCTTCTGGCAGGAGAACGAGGTGAACCAGAAGCTCAAGGGCTTGATGGTGCAGGCTTTCAATGAGGTGAACAGCACGGCCACCAGCCTGAAGTGCGACTTTCGCAAGGCTGCGATGGCCCGCGCGATGCTGCGTCTCGAGAAGGCGATGTTGCTGAGAGGGTTCTTTCCGTAAGCAAAAATCGTTGCAACGCATTGAATTTAATGGTTTATATAACCATGTAAATTATCATAGTTGCGCAATCAACAATTCTTTTATAGATATCGCCCATCGCAAAGGCGGCAGGTAGGACAAAGCAGCCGCAAAGCGAGCAGAATCTTGGCCCCGCTCTTCGTCCTCAGAGCGGGGCCGCCTTTTTTCCCCACTCGAAAGATGCATCACCCCTGCTAGCGTCAGCCCATGAAGCGCACCTCGGCACTCGTGGCGGTTTCGATTCTTTTGGTCAGCCTGTTCGCGCTGGTTCTTTATTTTGTGAGCGTTCCCGATCTGCGCAAGACGGAGACGAATGCCAAGCTGCTTTACGAACACGCCACTCAGGGCGGCAGTCTGGCGGAAGTCATAGGGGCAAGCCCGCATTTTGCCCGCGTGGACTTCGGGGGCTGCGGCAGCCTCGCGCCCTCCACGGATTCCGGGCCCAAGGGCAGCCTGATCTTTTCTCCCGCAGTCGGTGCCTTCGCCCGTTACGCCACGTTCGACGAATTCCTCCGATTGAATCCCAAACTGCTCGCCTCACACGACGAGTGCCGGCGGATTTCAGTTCTCTACATGGCCATTTTCCCTTACCGGGGCGTGGTGGATCTCGAAGTGGACGGCAAAGGAAGGATTCTCTTTATCGCTGATCCTCGCTTTTTTTACTGAACTCTATTCGTTATAGAGCGCTTCGAGCTGCGCCTGGAACTTCTTGCAGACTTGCTTGCGCTTCACCTTAAGCGAAGGAGTGAGGTCGCCATCTTCCACGGTGAACTCCTTGGGCAGGAGCACGTATTTTTTCACAGTCTCAAAGCGGGCCAGGCCGCTATTGAGCTTCTCTATGCATTCGGCAACCAGCTTCTGCACCGCTTCGCTTTTCACCAGCTCGCTGTAATCGCTATATAGGATCTTATTCGCCTGCGCATGCTGGATCAGATACTCCTGGTTCAACGTGATCAATGCCACGGCGAAGGGCTTCTGGTCTCCGTAGAGAACCACCTGCGAGAGGAGGGGGAAAGTCTTGGCGGCGTTTTCGATTTTCTGGGGAGCGATGTACTTACCGCCCGCCGTTTTGATCAGATCTTTTTTCCGGTCGGTGATGAAAAGATAGCCCTCATCGTCAATATGGCCGATGTCGCCCGTGTAGAACCAGCCGTCCTTCAGAGCTTCTTTGGTGGCCTCGGGATTCCGGTAGTATTCCTTGAAATTCTTCGCACTCTTGATGAGGATCTCGCCATCGTCGGCGATTTTCGCCAGAACTTCCGGCAGAAGTTTTCCCACACTGCCGAACTTACAGGCAGTGGGAGTGTTCACGCTCACGGGGGCGCAGGTTTCGGTGAGCCCGTAGCCTTCGTATACAGGCACGCCCACGATATGCATGAACTCCTGAATGTTGCGCGCCAGCGGGGCCGACCCGCTCACGCAAAGACTCAGCCGGCCTCCAAAGCGGGCGCTGATTTTGGAGAAAACCAGCTTCTTGGCCGCTTTGTGCTGGAGCAGGAGAGGCAGGCCCGGCCGTTTTCCCGCCGTGCGCGCGTCAAGCATCTCGCGGCCGACGCCCAAGGCCCAATGGAAAATCTTCTGGCGCGCGGGCGGCGAGTCTTGCACCTGAGTCATGATCTTGGCGTAGACCTTCTCGAAGATCCGGGGCACGGCTACCCATAGTGTGGGCCGCACCTCAGAAAGGTTGGCCACCAGGCTGTCGATCGATTCGGCGTAGGTGCTCGTCCAGCCGAGGAAGTAGGGCACCATGCTTTCCCATTTGCCAAAGATGTGGCTCATGGGCAGAAAGCTGAGAAGAATTTCGTCGGGTCCCGTGATCCCGCGAAGGGCGAATTCCACGTCGACCATCACCGATGACATCGCAGAATGCGTGAGCACCACTCCTTTGGGCTGCCCCGTGGTTCCTGAGGTGTAACAAATGGTGAAAACATCTTCGGGCTTGGCGTCGGCGAGATTGGCGTCCACACGCGCGCCGAGCGCGGGCTCCTGGTTGAGGCCGATGTCGTGAAGGCTGTTCCAGCTCACGATTTCGAAGGGCGCGTCAACGTCTCCCGAACGCAGCTCGAAGTTCACCACGACTTTCTTGAGCTTGGGACAATCCTTTGCCACCTCAGCGATCTTCTGCAGGTTTTTGAAGTCGTCGACAAATAGAAGCGAGGCTTCGCAATGGTTGATGATGTAGGCAGTGTCTTCGGGGGTATTCGTGGGATAAACGGGCACCGTGATGCCGCCCGCGCTCAGGATGGCGAGATCAAACTGGCTCCAGAAAATGGAAGTGTTCGCTACCACGCAAACGCGGTCACCCTTTTTTATCCCCGAATGCAACAGGCCGCAGGCGAGACGCTTCGTGGTTTCTGAATGCTCGGCAAAGGTGACGTCATTCCATTCGCCGCCTTTTTTGAAACGGAACGCCACTTTTTTTGGATTGGCCTTCGCGCGTTTTACGTAGGCTTCGCTGATCGTTTTGGATTGCGCGATGATTTGCATGCTCCATAGTGTAGCGCAAAATGGGCAAAAATAGGCGCTTGTGCAATGCGATAGCCGTTAGCGTTTGCGGGCGCGGTCCATCTCGCGCTTGCTTTCCTTTTCCTTGATGCTGGCGCGCTTATCGTGAACTTTTTTCCCCTTACCGAGGCCGATCTCCACTTTGGCGCGCCCTTTCAGGAAATACATCTGCGTAGGAACGATCGCCATGCCCTTCTCGTTCACAGCCGCCGCCAGCCGGTCGAGCTCTTTCCGGTGCAGCAGTAGTTTCCGCTCGCGGAGGGGGTTGTGGTTCTCCCGGTTGCCGTGGGTGTACTCGGGGATGTGCATGTTCGAGAGGAAGGCTTCGCCGTTTTTCACGAATACATAGGCGTCCGCCATCTGCACTTTTCCCGTGCGCAGACTCTTTACCTCGGTGCCTTGAAGCGCGAGCCCGGCTTCGATCGTGTCTTCGATGAAGTAGCGGAAGCGCGCGTCCTTGTTTGTGGCGATAATTTTTCGGCTGGAATCGGGCTTCATGGCTGGTTCGGGTATAGCAGTACGGAGTGCAGCTTGCCAAATTCGGCGATCGTGAGCGTTTCCGCCCGGCGGATTCCCTCAATACCGACCGACGCGAGGCGTTTTTCGAGCTCGGCTTTGGAAATATGCCCCAGCTCCATGCTCAGCGAGTTCAAAAGGGTTTTGCGCCGGTGAGCGAAGGCGGCCCGCACGTGCTTCATGAAGGCGGAGAAGGCCTCTTCCGAGGCAAAGGGCACGATGGGCTGTTCTAATCTTTTGAACTCTAAAACGGCTGAGTCCACCTTGGGGGAGGGGCGGAAGGCGCCCGGCTTCAATGTCTGCTGGATGCGAACCGAGTAGAAGTTCTGCGCGGCTACACTCAAGGTTCCCGAATCGCGAGTGCCGGGCTTGGCGGCAATCCGTTCTGCCACCTCCTTTTGGAACATCAGCACCATGAGGGGAATGCGGTCTCTCAAAGCGAGCAGGCGGAAAAAGATCTCGGTGGCCACGTTGTAAGGAAGGTTGGCGCAGACGGAGAGCTGAGTGCCGATCGGTACGCCACTCTCTGTCCATATTCTCTCCCAATCGAACTCAAGCGCATCGGAATGAAAAACGGTATGGGCGCGCGAGCCGTGCACGAAGAGCGTCTCGCCTATGTTTTTGGCGAATACGTCGTCCTTCTCGAGCACGCAAAAACGTTCTGCCTTCTGAAACAGCTCGCTGCTGAGGGCTCCGCGTCCGGGTCCGATTTCCAGCAAGAGCGGAGTGCTCGGCGGAACGGCTTGCACAATCTTCGCAATGGCGCCTTTATCGATGAGAAAATTTTGCCCGAGCGACTTCTTGGCGAAGGTCATTTTACTTTCCCGCGGGCCAGCTTTGCTTCGGTGGAGGGTGATACCTCCACGGAAAACAAGCCTTCTCCCGAAACCATTTCACCCTGCTGGAACCGCACTGCCCCCAATGCCGCAATCATGCTGCCGTTGTCGGTGCAGAAGTGGGGCGAAGGCACGTGCAGCTTCACGCCCGGAGGCAGTGCTTTCGATAGTTTTTCCCGCAGCCGCTGGTTGGCCGCTACGCCGCCCGCCACAACCAGATCGCGGAAGCCGCCGCGTTCCACTGCCTGCAAGGTCTTTTTCACCAAGGCGTCCACGATCGCTTCTTGGAAAGAGGCACAAACGTCGGGAAGGTTGGGCTCTTTGTTTTTCTGGAGGTAGGTGGAAAGGGAGGTCTTCAGTCCGGAAAAAGAGAAGTCGGGCTCGTTCCAGGCGGGCAGGGCCCGGGGAAAGTCGATGGCGGAAGGATTTCCTTGCGCAGCTAGTTTCGCTACTTCAGGACCCCCGGGGTAGGGCAAGCCTAACAGCCGCGCGCCCTTGTCGAAGGCTTCGCCGGCGGCATCGTCGCGCGTATGCCCCAGCGGCTGGAAGCCTCTCCATCCCGCCTCGATCCGGTAGAGAGAGGTATGTCCGCCGGAGATGATCAGTCCCAGGCAGGGGAAGTTCACTTTCGCTCCGTCCAGAAGCACGGCCGCGAGATGCGCCTCGAGGTGGTTGATGAGGATGAGCGGGATTCCCATTCCGAAGCAGAGGGCTCTCGCTCCATTCACTCCGATCATGAGGGAGCCGATCAGCCCCGGCCTGTTGGTCACGGCCACGGCGGAGAGGTCGCGGTAGTGGAGTCCGGACTTGTCGAGGGCGGCTTTCACCACCGGCAGGAGCGACTCCAAGTGCCGGCGGGAGGCTAGCTCGGGAACCACGCCTCCCCAGCGGATATGCACCTCTTCCTGCCGCGCAGTGATGTCGCCCAAGAGAGCAAAACTATCCCCTTCCAGACGCACCACGGCGGCCGAAGTTTCATCGCAGCTCGATTCGATTCCAAGCACGTGAAAAGGCATGGCTTTTGTTACGCCATTCAGACGCCGCCCACAATGGAAATCCAGGCTCAAATCGTTGAAATGAGGGGGGTGGGCGAGTATAGTGCCCCCCATGCCTACCGCCAATCGCGCCACCCTCCAGATCTTCGCCGGTAGCTCCAACCGGCCGCTCACCCAAAAGATCGCCGAAAGCCTTGGGGTAGAGGTCAGCCGCAGCGAGATCCGCCGCTTCAGCGACAAAGAAATCTTCGTGGAGATCCAGGACAGCGTGCGGGGGCAGAACGTCTATGTGGTGCAAAGCACCTGCGCTCCCGTGAACGACAACCTCATGGAATTGCTGATCATGGTGGACGCCCTCAAGCGTGCTTCCGTGGCCTCGATCACGGCCGTGATTCCCTACTACGGCTACGCCCGGCAGGATAGAAAAGTGGCGCCCCGTACTCCGATCACCGCCAAGCTCGTAGCCGATCTGCTTACTTCGTCTGGTGTGAACCGCGTGGTTTCCATGGACCTGCATTCCGGGCAGATCCAGGGATTTTTCAATATCCCATTCGACAACCTCTTTGCTCGTCCCGTTCTGCTTAATTTTATTCGGGACTCCCTCTGCGCAGGCACCACCTGTGGCGACCTCGTGATCGTCTCGCCGGATGCCGGGGGCGTGGAGCGTGCCCGGTCTTTCGCCAAGAAGATAGACGCGAAGGTGGCGATGATCGACAAACGCCGTACCGGCCCCAACGTGGCGAAAGCCATGCACGTGGTAGGCGACGTGGAAGGCTACCGCGCGCTTATCCTCGACGATATGGTCGATACTGCCGGTACATTGACCGAAGCCGCCGACTCGCTGATGAAGCACGGGGCGAAAGAAGTTTATGCCTGCGCGACCCACCCTGTGCTCTCCGGCCCTGCGATCGGACGCTTGAAGGAAAGCGTGATCCATAAGCTCGTAACTACCGACACCATCCCGCTGACGCCGGAGGCCCAGGCATGCGGCAAGATCGAGGTGCTCTCGGTGGCCGGCCTGCTCGGCGAAGCGATCCGCCGGATTCACTACCACGATTCCGTATCCTCACTTTTCGACTAATCAATGAAACTTCTAGTCGGCCTCGGAAATCCCGGTCGTCAGCATGTACTGAATCGGCACAATCTCGGCTTCATTGCCGTGGAAAGCTTCGTGCTGCTTAAGGGCGAAGAATTCCGCAAAGAGGAATTCCAATCACACACGGCCCGCCTCAAAGTGAGCGGCGAAGATGTGCTCGTGATGAAGCCCAAGACTTTCATGAACCGTTCCGGTGAGGCGGTGGGCGAAGCACTGCGCTTCTTCAAGCTTACGGTGGACGACCTGATCGTGGTGCACGACGAAGTGGATCTGCCGCCTATGACGTTCCGCCTGAAGAAGGGCGGGGGTACAGCGGGGAACAATGGCTTGAAGAGCATTGTTCCCCTGGGCGATAGCTTCGCCCGGGTGCGGATGGGAATCGGTCGTCCGCCACACCCGGATATGCAGGTGGCGGACTACGTATTGGGCAATCTTGAGAAGGACGAATTGAATTTTTGGGAAACCGAGATGTCCAACGTCTGCGAGGCGATCGATCTCTGCATCGCTGGCAAAACTGAGCTGGCGATGAATAAATTTAACCGTAAAGCGGAAAGCAAGACGGAAAAGGAATAGGAAAATTTTATGGGACTGAGCTGTGGAATCGTAGGTCTGCCGAACGTGGGAAAATCCACGCTCTTCAATGCGCTTACAAATGCGAAGGTGGCGGCATCGAACTTCCCCTTCTGCACCATCGATCCGAATGTGGGCGTGGTGAAGGTTCCAGATCCGCGTCTCGACGAAATCACCAAACGCGTGAAGCCCCAGAAGACCATTCCCGCCAGCATGGAGTTCGTGGACATCGCGGGCATCGTGAAGGGCGCCTCCAAAGGCGAGGGGCTGGGCAATAAATTTCTGGCGAACATCCGCGAGGCTACAGCCATTGTGCACGTGGTGCGCTGTTTCGATGATCCCAACGTGATCCACGTGGACGGATCCGTGGATCCGATCCGCGACGTGACCGTGATCGACATGGAGCTGATGCTCGCCGACCTTGAGACCGTGTCGAAGCGCTATCCCACGATCGAGAAGAGCGCTCTGCGTGACCCCAAGGCTTTTGGCATGCAGGCCCAGGCGCTCAAGAAGATCAAAGAGGCGCTCGAGAAGGGCATACCGGTGCGTGGGCTGAATCTTTCTGAAGAAGAGTGGGCTGCCGTTGCGGACCTCCACCTCATGAGCCAGAAGAAAGTTCTCTACGTGGGCAATGTCGACGAGAATTTTGTAGCCGACCCCATGAAGAGCCCGTTTTATCCGAAGCTCGCGGAATACGCGCAGAAAGAGAAGAGCGGGGTGGTGGCGATCTGCGGGAAGATTGAAAGCGAGCTCGTGGAGCTTGAAGGGGCGGATAAAAAAGAGATGCTCGAGAGCCTCGGCCTCCAGGAAGACGGATTGTCCCGCTTGATTCGCGAAGCATACCGCTTGCTCGGCCTGCGCACTTATTTCACCGCGGGCGAGCAGGAAGTGCGTGCCTGGACATTTCACGAGGGCTGGAAAGCCCCGCAAACAGCCGGCGTGATCCATACCGACTTCGAGAAAGGCTTCATCAAGGCCGAGGTCTACCACTATGACGATCTCGTGAAGTACGGCAACGAGAGCGAGATCAAGAACAAAGGCCTGCTGCGCCTTGAAGGCAAGGAGTACGTGGTGCGCGACGGAGATATCATGCACTTCCGTTTCAACGTCTAACGGGGATTTTCTTATTCAGACGCCCAATCTCCAGGAAAGCTTCTCGTTCATGCACAAGGCCCGCGGGCCCGCGGTTCGTCCGCCATTCGAACCGCTCGAAGCGTTCCGACTCGCCGCAAGAGGCGTCTACTTCGGAACGAGTTCCTGGAAATATCGTGGATGGGAGGGCGTGATCTACCAGGGCGGCTACGCCTCGGAAGCGCTTTTTCAACGGGAAAGCCTGCGCGAGTATACGGCGATGCTTCCCTGCGTGGGCGTGGATTTCACCTATTACTCCTGGCCGATGCCCGACATGATGTCGTATCTCGTACAGAGCGCGCCGGAGAATTTCCGGCTTTGCCCGAAGGTGACCAAGCGGATCACGATGTCTGCATTCCCCAACCTGCCCACCTACGGGAGGTGGGCGGGACAAAAGAATCCCGACTACCTGGATGCGGCTGCCTTTGAGGACAAGTTTCTAGCCCCCATGCGGATGCTGAGCGGGAGAGTGGGCCTGATTCAGTTCGAGTTTTCCGGACCCGAAGAGGATGAGCTCGGGAAGCTGGAGAGCTTTTTCTCGCGCGTCCCGAGAGACTTCCCCTATGCGGTGGAGATCCGCAATCCTGGGCTGGTGAACCCTGAGTTCTACAGCTTCCTCCGGGGCTTGGGACTATCCCCGGTGTTCAGCGCCTGGACTCGAATGCCTTCGATTGGCAAGCAGTGGCAGACCTATCTGGAGGCGGGTGGGGGAAGCGACCAGGCTCCCTTGCTGGGGCTGGGCATGCTGCGGCCGGGGCGTCCCTACGAAGAGGCGGTACAACTGTTCCAGCCGTACCGTGAAATCCGCGATCCTTACGAAGAAGGCCGACATGACCTGGCCGACCTGGCCCATTGGGCAATGGAAAAAGGAAGGAAAGTTTATATAATCGTGAGCAACAGGCTGGAGGGCTCCGCTCCGCTCACAATCGGGCGAGTGATGGACCTTCTTACCGCAGGAAAGAGAGCTTAATTATGCACAATCGTTTTTGGCATGGGTTGTTTCTGGTTTTCGCACTGTTGCTGGGTTCTTGCACCAAAGAGGCGGCGCGAGGACCGGATGGAAAGCCCATGCTGAGCAGCACCTCAAGTCCGAACCGGATCATTTTTGAAACGGAGCTCAGCGTACCGGATGCCTGGAAGTCCAAGATCAAGTCCACGGATCTGCTGATCGCCGATCTGAAGACCGAAAATGGGGAAGTGGTCTTCGGGCAGATGAGCCCCGTTCCTGTATTTCCTGTGAGGATGGTGATCCAGTCGAGCCAGCTGCTGGTGCCGGTCGCAGAAAATGCCCACCTACAGTTTTCCGCGCGCATCGTCCGGCTGGGGGAGGAAAGCAAGCCCCCCAAAAAAGGGCAGCTCCAGGCGCTGGTGGGATTGAATTCCGAAGCGCCTCCGGTATTGGAGAACAAGGCAGTGACCCAGAAGCTCATGGATAAGTTGCTGAAAAACGGGCAGTTGCAGCCGCTGGCCTTGGAACTCTCTATAGGATCCAAGATAAAGGCCGAACTCACACCTGCTATAATGTAAGCGACCACGCGCTCTTTCTCTGCTTGTCGAGCCCCTTCGTTTCCGTTAATGATAGCTTCATGACGTTATGGCAACGCTTCCTACGCAACTGGAGCGCGCTCCAGGCAGGAGACGCACTCCGGGTGATTTTCTATTACCAGGGGGAAGAGCCCACCTATCTCGATGATGCTTACGTGACCGTATTCCGGAATGGCATGGTTGAGGTGGAGCACCGTAATGAGCACGTTTCCACCCACATGCAGAACGTGGAAATTCTCTGGAAGGGCCGGAACGGCCAGGCCACCAGCCCCCAAGCCCGCGCTCTCACGCTGGTGAAGCCGGACGCCTCGCAAGATTTGCGTCCTCTCTAACAAAAAGAAGATGGTAGCTAGGCTTCCTTATTCCACACCCGTGGGCGCCCTTTTTCATCCACGCAGACAAATACGAGCTCACAGCGACAGATCTCGCTTTCCGGCTTGAGCACATAGTCGTTGATCACGGATTTGGGGTTTGCGGGATCGTCCGCGAAAGAACGGCGGGTCACTATGGTGCTGATGGTGATCGAGGTGCGGCCCTTGCGCGTGACCTTGCACCAGATCTCGAGCATGTCTCCGAGCTTGGCGGGCTGGTTGAAGATCAGTTCGGAGATCTTCACCGTCACGATTCGGCGGGCATTCATCTGGCAGCTGGCGTAGATAGCGCTGCCTTCGTCGATCCAGGCCACGAGTTTGCCCCCGAAAATCGTTCCGGCCGAGTTGAGATCCTCGTACATCACGATTCTTCGGTAGGAACGCAGATAATCCGCGGCCTCGGGGTCTAGGGAGCTTCCTTTGCCGCGGTTTCTTGCTTTTTGGGTGCCTTTTGCCATTGAAACATCAGCTCCTGTACGCTGCTAATCGTACCATCTTTGGTGAGCAGCTTGTACCAGGCGTAGTTGCGGAGGATATTTCCCACGTATTTCCGGGTTTCAGCGTAGGGGATGCAGTCGATAAATACATCGGGGTCAAAGCCCTCTTTCATCAACGGAAACTCGGATAGGTCTTTTTGCCACTGGGCGGCCCGAGTCGGGCCGGCATTGTAGGCCGCCAGCGCCATCGCGATATTGCCCTGGAAGCGATCGAGCAGCTTGTAAAGATAGAGCCCACCCGCCTGGGTGTTCACGGACGGAAGGAAAAGATCACTGCGGCTCGAATCCGGCAGAACCTCCTTGGCTGTCACGGGAAGCAGCTGCATCAGCCCCAATGCATCGGCGCGGGAAACAGCATTCGGCAGAAATGCCGATTCCTGCTTAGCCACGGAAACGAGGAGCAGAGCGTTTACGCCACTGCGTTCCGCGGCGGCCTGGAAATCCTGCAGGAAGGGCTGGGGGAAGATGAGCGAGGCGGATGTTTGGTTCAGCAGCGAGGGGTCGAGGGAAAGGCCCGCATAGGCGTGGGAGAAGGCGGCCATGTAGTTACCGGCTTCGCTGAAGAGGTTGGCCATCATCAGGGCCCCTTTCGCGTCGTCCTGGCCGATCCCGGCGCCATTGCCTTTGACCAGTGCCAGGAACTTTGCCTCTTCGCGGGCATAGTCGATCAGCCCCTCTTCCAGCAAGGCACGGAGGCGCCAGAGGCTGAGGGTCTGCCGCGAGGTGAGAGAGCCCTGCCACTTTGTTTCGACGGGCGGAGCGGAGTAGGCGAGCTGGGGGGCCCAGTCATGCTTGAGGTAGATCGCGGCTTGCAGGCCGTAGTAGGTGAACGGGTTGTC
>DATBTF010000147.1:0-9902 GCA_036559405.1 Bdellovibrionota bacterium | reverse complement strand
GCTTCCTTGGGCGAGCAGTTGGAGTGGTAGAAAACGAGCCACGCCTCGGGAAAATTCTTCTCAAACACATGGAAATTCGCCGGCTCATTGTCGAAGAGGGCCACGGCATTGCTGTCCACTCGCAGCTCGCGCAGAGCCTCGTCCTTGAACTCGGCGTCGTCGAGGCCGGCGTTGGGCTTCATGATCACCTGACTCGCCGAAGGGTGCATCGGAAAGCCGAAGTGCTCGAGCATGCTTACAGTACCCCGGCCCATGCCCGGCCAGTCACGTCCCGTGAGGTACACAGCCGTGCCCCCGGCATCCACCACCCGGTTCACATAGTCCACAGCCCCGGGGCTCGGGTGATCCGCGGTCACATAGTGGTGGGTGAAGAAACGCCCGAACCAGAACTTGAAGGCCTCTTTGAGGTAGGCCTTCGCTTGCGCTTCGCCCCCGGGGATATTGTTGGCCCGCGCGCTCTCTTCCATGGTGTAGAGAAGCCGGAAGCTATTGAGGCCCAGAGCCCAGTCGGAAATCTCGGGGGAAAGCTCCCGCCCGCGGGCGCTGAGGGCGAACTCCTTGAGGATCCGCAGGCTGCGCGGCTTCACGTCGAAGATGGTGGAGTCGAGATCAAAGATCACCTTCACCTTCTTGCCGCCCCCGCGAATCCGCAAACGGCTCTCTTCTTTCACCTTGTCCAGGATGCCCTGGAGCACCTCGGCCTGGGAGGCGGGCTCGAAGCTCGAGCTCTCGATCCAGGGATGGGGTGACTTGGCGGAATTGCTGGGAATCAGGTGTTTCATACGACTTTCGGTATAGGAGAAATAATGCTTTTGGCGCCCATAGCCAAGAACTTTCTGGCCTCCTCCGGGGTCTCCACCGTCCAGACCGCCACGGGCACCCGCCGGGCCGCCAGGGAGGCCGCCAGCTTGGCGGAAAAATAGCGCCCGTCGAGGTTCAGCATATGGGGGCGGGCCAGGAAGGCGAGCCACATTTTCCGTAAATAAAATTTGTTCCCCGGCTCCTGCGCTCCCGTAGCCAACAGAGCACGGGGTACGTCGGGCAGGAGCTTCGACATCTCCCGCAGCAGAAGGGGGTTGAAGCTGGAGAAGATCACCCGTCTCTCTGCTTTTGCGTCCGAAAGGGCCTTTTGTACTGCTGCTGCCAGCCTTCTATTTTTATGGGCGTCGCCCAGGTGTTTGAGCTCCACGTTCACCAACAAGCGAGCACAGTCCCTGTCCGCGAGCACCTCATAGAGCGAAGGAGCGCTCGCCCGGGACTTAAGCTCGGCAGCAGTGAGTTCGGCCACACTCCCCGCCCTTCCCCCCGCCACGCGGGAGATGTCGGCATCGTGGATCACTACTGCCTGGCCGTCACGGCTGAGCCGGACGTCGAGCTCGACCATTTCAGCCCCTGCCTTGGCCGCGCCTCGAAAGGCCTCCAGTGAATTCTCCTGAACACCCTGGGGGTGAAGGCCCCGGTGGCATTGAGCTTTTGGCAATACCATCCCCCCCGCCGGCCAAGGCATCACCTCCCAGGACGCCAAAACCTTCCAGGCCCAGATCAGCGCCGAAATCAGTATGGCGACGGAGAAGAGCTGCATCCCGAGACGCAAGTTGGAGTGGTCGGATACGAAGCCGATCATGGCAGGGGAGATGGCGTCGCCCAGGAGGTGGATGGCGAAAATGGAAGCGGCATTGGCCGTGGCCCGGAGCGTGGGCCCCACGCAGTTCACAATCTCGGCATTGATGGGACTGGTGCTGAGGAAGAGGAAGAAATCGAGGAAAAACAGGCAGACGCAGAAAACGGTGAAGGAGTTCGTCCCCAGAGCGGCCATATAAACGGGCAGGGCCAGGAACATCGATAGGGCCGAGAGCTTCAGATAGGCATCAGAGCTGCGTTTGGCCCAGCGGTCGGCCCAGGCGCCCCCGATCAGCGTGGCGAGGAAGCCAGCCACGACCGTGGTCATCCCGAACACCTTATTGCCCTCGCTCGCCGGCACTCCCAGGTAGCGCTCGAAGTAGTGTGGGATCCAGACGGCCGTGCCCCCTACCACGAAGGTATAAGCGCAATAGCCTAGCACCGTGAGCATATAGGAAGAGTTGCCCTTCAGGGCCCGTATCGCCTCGCCGGCGGAAGGAACCTCTTCCTTTTCCACGCCCTCGTCGAAGACACCCCGCTCGGGCTCCTTTTGCAGCATCAGACCGATAGCGAGAAGGAGGCCGGGTAAGCCCGCAACGAAGAAGGCATGGCGCCAGCCCACCCATTCTTCCAGAAATCCTCCTAGCAGGAAGCCCAGGGCCGAGCCTACCGGGATGGCCATGAAGAAGATGGCGAAGACCCGTCCCACCTTCTCCTTCGGGAAGAGGTCTTTGAGAACAGAGGGACTGATGGAGCCATACGCGGCCTCCCCCACCCCCACAAAAAGCCGTGAGACGATCAGCTGCCCGGCGGTTCGGCCAAGGCCGGAGAGGGCCGTAGCCAGGCTCCATACCGCCACTCCCATCCCCATCAGCTTGAGGCGGGGCTTTCGGTCCCCCATCCAGCCGAAGAGGGGGGAAATCAGGAAGTAGGTCAGCATGAAGGCGGAGGCCAGAAATCCCACCTCCGTATCACTCAAGCTCAGCTCGTGCTTGATCGCCGGCGAGAGCGCCACGAGGATGTAGCGGTCCAGGTAGTTAAAAAGGTTGATGAAGGTGAGGAGAAATAGGATCCATCGCCCGGCGGAGGCGGAATTCTGCTTCAGCATTTCGAGAAGAGCTCGTCCACTGTATAGGCGAGGGAAAAGTCCCGGGCGGAGAGGCCGTTACAGTCGTGGGTGCTGAGACGGAGGGTCACCTTGGAATACTGGATCAGAATGTCGGGATGATGGTCGGCCTTGTCGGCCTGCTCGGCCACGGCGGTAACAAAACGGATCGAGTCCGCGAAGGTTCCAAACTGGAAAACCCGCACGATCTCCTTCCCTTCCCGTCTCCAGAGAGGTGCCTTCTCCATTTCGGCTGAAATTTCAGCTTCGTTCAGGGCGCGAATCGCCATAAATCTCCCTCCCGCCAGGAGCCAATTCGTGCTACAGGAAATCCTGAATCATCCGTCAATGCAAGGGATGATGCCGCGCATAAAGTTCGTTTTTTTAGGTGGTTCTTGATGAGTTCGTTTGAAAGTTTTCCTCTCCACGCCACGATGCTGAGCAACCTCAGCGAAATGGGGTTCACCAGCCCCACCGACATCCAGACGCAGATCATGCCGCTGGCCCTTGAAGGAAAAGACGTATCGGGCCTTTCTCGCACGGGCACCGGCAAAACGGCCGCCTTTTTGATGCCCACTATCCAGCGCCTCATGGAGCTTCCGGAAGACCGGCTCGCTCTTTGCCTGGCCCCCACCCGCGAGCTTGCCCAGCAGATCGAACAGGAAGCGAAACGCATCTCGAAGGGCATGAATATCGGCACGGTGAGCGTGGTCGGCGGCATGAGCTCCGAGGACCAGATCGCGGCCCTGAAAGGCGGCGCGCGCCTGGTGACCGGAACTCCCGGCCGCATCATCGATCTCTTCAAAGAACGCGCCTTGAACCTGGCGAACGTGGATGTGCTCGTTTTCGACGAGGCCGACCGGATGTTCGACATGGGCTTCATCAAGGACATGCACTACATCCTCGGTAAGGTGAACCCGAAGCGCCAGATCCTGCTTTTCAGTGCCACCATGAACTTCTCCGTGCTGAACATGATCTACGAATACGGAGCCAATCCCCAGGAGATCAACGTCTCCCGCGATATGCTCACGGCGGAAAAGATCCAGCAGGTGCTCTACCATGTGGGCGACCGTGAGAAACCTTCTTCGCTCCTCGCTGTCTGCAAAAAGCACAGCCCAGAGAGCGGATCGATCATTGTGTTCGTGAACTATAAAGAACGCGTTCCGTGGGTAGCGGCGCTGCTTTCGAAGAACGGTATTTCCGCCCAAGGCCTCTCGAGTCTGCTGCGCCAGGAACGCCGGAACAAAATCATCCAAGGCTTTAAAGGCAGCAAGTTCCGCGCCCTCGTGGCCACCGACGTAGCCTCCCGCGGCCTCGATGTCGACGACGTTTCCCTCGTAGTGAACTACCACCTGCCCGAAGAAGCGGCCACCTACGTACACCGCATCGGCCGGACCGCCCGCGCCGGCAAGCACGGCATCGCGGTCGCAATTTGCAGCTCCGAAGACGCTTACAACCAAATGCGCGTGGAAGAATTCCTGGGCGGAAAGATCCCCGTGGAATGGCTCAGCGAGGACGAAATCCCGAAAGACGTGGTGATTCCCCGCCGCGACGACGAGCGCGAATTCTCCGACGACGAAGAAGGAGCCGAGGGCGAAGCCCCCTCCTCCGGTGGCAGATTTGAAGGCCGTGATAGAGGCGGCCGCGATCGTGGAGGCCGTGACCGCGGTGGACGCGACAGAGGTGGACGTGATCGTGGCGGAAGAGACCGTGGTGGACGCGACCGTGGCCCCCCTCGTGAAGACCGCCCCCGCCGGGAAGAAGCTCCTCGTTCCTTCGAGGGCGAGCAACAGCCCGCGCCAGGGAATGAAGTGGCTCCCCGCAGCTTTGCGGCCCAGGATGAAGATAGCCGTCCCCCTCCCCCCCGGCGTGAGGGACGCGAAGGCGGACGTGAATTCCGTGGCGATCGGGGTGACAGAGGCGGGCGCGATAGAGGTGGCCGTGACCGTGGACGCGGAAGAGACCGCGGTCGTGGACGCGACCGTGATTCGCGCGAACCGCGCGAGCCCATGGTGGACCCTTCCACCCTGCCCTCCCCGCTTACGGGCAACCCCGTGATCTACGATATGCAAAGCGGAAAACCCAAGAACCGCACCGATGCCGAGTTCCGCGAATTCATGAAAGACTACAACGGCCGGATCGCCACCAACGACGAGAAGTTCGGTGGGACTGGGCGCAAATCAGGCCCGGCCATCATCAAGAAAATCAGCTCTAAGGTGACTGCGCTCTTCGGCAAGCGCGGGGAATAAGCACTCTACATCTTCAAACACGCCAGGGTGTTATGCAGCGCCCTGGTGAATTCTTCCGTGCCTTCGTCGTATCCGCTCTCTTTGAGCATCTTCGCTACGCCTGCCTTCCAGGCGGCCTCTCGGGATACCTTGGAATCCGCGGCCATGGCATCACCCGCGCCTTTGTAGGCCATGCGGTAGGTCTCGAAAAGATCGGGGTTCCTGGCCATCATCTGCATATGCTCCACAGCGGCCTGAGCGCCGTTCGGATTTTTCTCAATGGTGGCGATGCTCTTCGCCAGCTCGGCCCTCTGTGCATCGCTCAGTCCCTCGATTTCCGCCAATCCCTCTTTAGCTAACTTATCCGCGCTCCCTTTGGGAGGCTCCAAAGTAGCCAGCGAACGCTTCGCATTGCTCTTCAATTCTGCCGTGAGCGCCGCCTTCGCCTCCGAAGAGCTTTCGTTGCTAGCTTTGGATATGCCCACGGCATCGGCGAGAGCCTTCGCTTCCGGGCCCATCTCGGCATTGGTATAGAGCGCGTGCGTGAGTTCCGGGCTCTTCGCCCCCATGGCCTCGGTAAGATTATCGCTGCTGCGGAGAGCGGCGACTAGCTTGGTCTCGTCAACCTTCGCTCCCGCTTTGAACGCCCGTCCGAAAGGACCGGGGTCCGCAGCTATTTTCTTGGCGATCACCTTGTACACTTCCACGCGCTTGGTAGCCGGAAGAGCGGTCATCACGCTGTTCTTAAATTTTTGGTAAGCCGCGAACCGTTCCGCTCCAGTTACGCCGTCCACGTTTACGTTACCGAAGAAACTGTCGATCTTTTCCAGATTCCTCTTCACACCCGGATCCCCCAGCGCCTTAAGAACGGCCGCCACGGCGCGGTTACCCAATGCGTTTTCATCCTTGCCGAGAGGGCGCAGGTTGTCGGCGAGCTTTTCGTACTTGGCGAGGGTCTCGATGCGGCCGCTCAGGTACTTTCTAGCCTCATCCACCATCTTTGCTGCTGCCTTCTGTTGAGCGGCTTTTGTAGCGTCATCGAGCTCCGGCTTCAGAGGACCGGTCTTCTCGATCGACTTCACCAGATCATCGAAGGCGCTCTCCTCGGGATGAGTGCGCCGCATGTATTGGGCCGCGCTCAGGATCATTTCATGCCCTTCATGCTCCTGATCATGGATCACGCCCTTGAACGCCGCCTGAAGGTTTTCAATCGTCTCCCGGCCGTTTGCGACGGTCGGAGACTTTTTCCATTTCTCCATCGCACTATCGCGCACGGAGATCATCGTTTCCTCGAGGAACATATTCTTGCTGTTCTCGTTCAGGCCCTGGAGCAGTTTGCTTTGCTCGGAAGGAGAAGCGTTGTCGATCGCCTTCAGTTCTTCCAACATCTTGGTATCCTTGCCTTGGATGGCCGCAACGATTCGGTTCGAGGCCACGGGGGCAGAATCACCCATGCCATAGCCGCTTTCCCCGCCCACGTTGAATTCCATCAGGCGGTAGCTGCCATCTTTGGTCTTCACCATATCGGCGCCGCCAGCGATCGCGATCCTCTTCTTGGATTGCGCGAAGGCATCATTGAAAGCTTTTTTAGCGGCGGCGGCCTCCTCGGGCAGGTATTCGGAAGTATGGCGGGGAATGGCAGCGGTGGCTTCCATATTGAAGAAAGGAATGCGGAACTCCATCGGCCGGCCCTGCTCCGTTTCCACGAGATCGAGCTTCTTCTGGGCCATCACTTTCTTGGGATCGAACAGCAGTCCATGAGTGAGGCTGGAACCGCGATGCTCCTGCAGTTCCACAGCATAGTCTAATTCATCGGGAGTATACGTCTTCTTCTCATCCGACAGCACCTTGAGATCGTGGATAAACTGGTCCGCCAGGGCCTTGCGGTCGGATTTGAAGGTCGTGATCAGTTTTCCGCCATCGGCGGTGGCAAATTCGTTCGTAAGTTTGATGAAGGCGCCGTCCGGGAATTCTTTTTCCGTCAGAACGAAGAAATCCTGAACGGCGGAGCGGATTCTCTCTTCGAGGGACGGGCTGCATACGCCATTTGAGTGCGCGATACAGGAAAGCACATCCGCCTTCAATGCCTCGCGCTTCGCAGGAGCGAGCTCGGAGGTGGCGGCCGCTTTCTTGAAAAGCGCCGGAGCGTTCGTGGTTTCGCTCATCGAGCCAGGGGAAAGTGTGTTGGCGAGCTTGTATTCCCGCCATTTATCGAGGCGGTTCGCGGCCAATCCCGTGCCTAGATGCGGGTTAAAATCTCCGCGGAAAATGCTCGCAAGCTCGGGTTCCACTCCCGGGTGGAGCGCCACGCCCTTGCCTTTGACATAGGGCACGCCCTTCTTCTTGTCCGTGGAGAACTTCAGCTTCGAGCCGTAGATCATCTCCATCTCCCTCTCCTCGATTGCCGTTTTAGGGCGAGGATAAGGAATCACGGTGGTGACCCCGTCTTTCTTCGCAGCCTTCTGCAGATCGGCAAAGGAAGCATTTCCATTCCGATTGAGATCCGGCAGCTCATCCCACAACTTGACTCTTGCGGCATCCGACGGTCCTTCACGCCAGGGGTCATCGTCGTGCCATACGTCGCCGTGGCCTTCGCGCGTGAAGGCGCTATAGAGAGAGGGCCGGCCATACTGATCCAGAAGCTCCTCGTGGCGCTCTTTCACACCATCAGACAATTGCTTCGCTTCTTTGCGCAATGCGCTTGCCTCTGAGGATAGCTCCTTTCGTTCCTTCTCCAGCAGGCTCTTGGCTTCCTTCAGATTCGTGGGGCGTCCTATGGGATTGGCGATGGCCCTGGCCTCTTTCGCTTCCTTAGGTTTAGTTGCCGAGAGCTCTTTCTCCACCAATACTTTTTGGGCAAGCAGAGAAGGCTCCACGGACGGGGACTCCTCTTTTGCGGCATATTTCAGCTTGCCGCACTCGCCCAGCTCCATGCATTTGGTGATCTCGTCTTCCGATAGGCCCTTTTTCCCGAGTGCCGCCTTCATTTCCCCACGCGAATAGGAGGAGGAATAATTTTCCAGGAATTGCGGCCTTTCGGTGAAGGACTCAATCACGCCCCTTCTGGCCTCGCGAGCATTGCGTCCACCCGCACCCAGTTCAGCACCACGTGCTTTCGTCTCGCCCAGGAGTTGCGCGCTCAAGGCCGCATGGTCGATGGTCATCGCCTTTACTTCGTTGCCGTTCAACTGTGCTTTGGCGATCTCCCTCGCCATATACTCTTCTTCCTGCTGGAGATAGCCGACCCTGCGCGCGGCCTCGCTGGTGCCAACGATAGGCCGCTCATAGGTACCGTAAAGACGATTGGCCTCTTCCAATTCGCGGAAGCTGGCATTGCCGGAGAAATAGTCGCGACGTACAGCGGCCAACTTGTCTGCGGACGCCTCGCGTAATTTGACGGCGGCCTTTAAAGCAGGAGGCGCGCTCCCAAGATACTCCTCGCTATATACGCGTGCTCCACGTACGTACCCGCCGGACTCGACCATCGCGTTGCGTATGGTGGCTTCTTCCGCATTCGGCGCACCAGCCAGCATCCGCGCGTCTTTCTCTTTTACAGGCACATCGCGCAGCACGCTCTTCGGCAGTGCCTCGATGTCCGCCGAGTACTTACGGCCGTTATCGAGCGCATAGAAAACTCTCTCTTTGCCATCCGTGCCCTTGGCCAATACTCCCTCGACCTTGCGGTCAAAGTTCCAGAGCGCTACCTCTTTGCCCCGTTTCTCTGCTGCCTTGAATTCTTCTTCGCCGACGATCTTGGATTTCAGCGCCAGCGGGGAGTTTTCCCCCAGCTGATAAAATTTGGAATTGGCGTAGTCGTCAGCAACCTCTTCGGCCGCCTCTTTGAAGCCGCCCGACTCGAGCAAGTTCTTATGGTCCTTCGCCGCGCTCTCTACGTTACGGAAAAGGTGGTAGCGGAAAGCAGCTCGAAGATCGGGGTCGTTACGAACTTCAGGTACACCGGGCTCGATTAAAGGCTCGATGTCCGCTTTAGCGACACTTCCCGCTTCCTGCTGCTTACCAGTCAGGCGGCTTACGATGATTTTGGGCCTCTTAGAATCGTAGGTCGAAGGAGATATCTGAGCTACAGGATCATTGCTCCACGAATGGCTGTTTCCATCAAACAAGTCGGAGACGCTTGCTTTCTCACGGAAACGTTCGGCAAGGCCGCTCGTTTGCCAGAAACCGTCGGCCAAGGACTTCGGATCCTCCCCCTCCTTCAGCTTCATCAGCGCGTTTTCCTGCGCCGAAACTACTTTCGCGCGGAGTTCTTCGTCGTAGCGGACGAAAGGATGCAGATCCCAGTGTGAAAGGAGCAAGGCCTTACTGCCGTCTTTACCCGTGAGTGCGCCGGAACCCAGGATATCGTTCTTTATCCCCCCGTTACCAGTTTTGGACAGGAGTTTGTCGTAGAGTTTTCTGTCTTTTCCAATGGGCCACAGGCTCGCCATGACCTCGGGCGCCTCCCCCTTGAACTCTTCGGTAAACTTGGAAATATCGCTCCAAGGAAGCGGGCTATAGTCCGCCTCGGCCATGGCCATCGCCTCGGCCAAACGCTGCTCCGATTCGGGACGCATGCTAGTGGGGAGACCGTTGATCCGATGCTCGAAGGAGAATGTATTATCACTCAGGCGTCTAACGCCCACGTTCTGGAACTTCAGGTCGATCGGGTCTCTGGCCACCTTTCCGCCACTCACCTGAATTTTGCGGAAGAAGGAGTAGATGTCCGGAACCATATCGGAGGTCAGATGGCCATAAAGGTACTTCTGCGCGCTTCTCGCACCTCCCGTATTCAAAATCCGGCCCCACTCCTGCACCTGATGGTAGGCCGTCATGGCGGTAGCGTAGACATCAGGGGCATTCTTCCCATAGGTAGCTTTGAGCTTGGCGTTCAGGGGCGCCGGGGTTTGGGCCACATGGGCGTGGTGGCTTAACGGGGAACCATCGATGAA
>DATBTF010000146.1:0-4812 GCA_036559405.1 Bdellovibrionota bacterium | reverse complement strand
GAACCGTGAGCTGGAACCCTTCGCGAAGAAGCAAAGCATGAAAGACGCGGTCAAGATCGCGCGCAAGGATTTTTCCGATGCGGCAAGGCTTCAGCCCGTGCTCGTACTGAAATATGTGCACGGATCCATGGAGGTGAATTTTGAACTTCGCTCACCCGCGGTGAGGAATGCCTTCGGCGCCCTGATCCGGGCGGAGGATCCGAAGTATCGTAAGACGGCGGCAATCTCCAACATTCCAGGAGACTGGAAGGATCGTGTGGACGCCGACCTTTGCCACGTAACCAACGATACGTTTCAGGCGCTTCTCTATGAAATTCATGAAACGGAACGCCTGGAGGACTGTCTGGTTCGCAAACGCGAGCTGTTGGGTCCCGCCCGCAAGGTGGCTAAGTACACCGACAGCTACTTGCCCACTGGCTGGATCGAGCAGGCGAAGAAGCGTCTGGAGCGTCTGAATACACCCGTGAACAGAATGCTGAAGATTGACCAGACCGAGTACCGGGCTGGCAGCGAGACTTACCAGGAATGCGCGAAGGGCCTGCGCAAACTGGAAGAAGATGCCGCGGATTCCCTGTTGATTCTGAAGGAAGTGAAAGCCGTGAAACAGGAAACGGACCTTCCCGAGCAGGAGATGAAGAATCTGGAACAGAGTCTGTCGGGTCCTTCCAAATAGGAAAGCGAGAGAAATATGAAAACCGTTCTCGTTGCCGTGCTCATGATGACCATGTCTCACGATGCGAATGCTGATACTGCTTTAGGTTATTTTAACGAAAAGGGCGAGGCAGTGTATTTATACAAGAACGGCAAGGCCGTTAAAGATGCTCGCAAGCCGTCGAGCGTGAATCCCGATCCCTCCATGCTCAGTCGAAATCTCTACTTCCAGGAAGACGCCGCTAGCGATGGCTCTTTCACCGTTCGCTGCTACTTTCCTGTGCCGATAGGTAGCAATTCCATCACCGATCTGAACTGCATCAAAGTGAAATAGCCGTCAGCAGTGGCTGCGGAACCAGCCGATGGATTCAGTTACCACGCGCGTGCGAATCCCCGACTCCTTCTCCAGCTCGTGAAAAGAACCCGGGAACTCGATCACTTTATGCTTTTGCCCGCTATATGCCTGGAAAGCAAAACGCCTTGCCTCGCTTAAGTTCGTGACTTTTTCCTGTCCCGCAAGCATCAGAAGCGTGGGAGAAAGGGG
The DNA here is from genome assembly GCA_036559405.1 of Bdellovibrionota bacterium. Taxonomy (GTDB): domain Bacteria; phylum Bdellovibrionota; class UBA1018; order CAIPTA01; family CAIPTA01; genus JAKFYM01. The sequence goes on along the minus strand of DATBTF010000146.1, from coordinate 3,617 downwards.
CGAAAGTTTCGCCGCATTTTTCTGAAGCCCTTCCACGCTTTGCTTGGTGGCTTCGAACCATTGCGGAGTTGTAACGCGCTTGATGAGAGGATCTTCGTGGCGCCGTGCTAGGTACGACTCGTCGTGGGAAAGAATTTCCGGAGGCAGGCCGTGTGCCACCGGAATCGTGGGTGCAAATCTGGCCAAAAAGGGAGACACCTTCGACAGAACTCTTTGCATCCCGCTCAGCACGGGAAAACCCAGGAGCGGGCTGGTGAGTGCCAGGGCTGCCGGCATTTGTGGAAGGCGGTTTTCCAGCAAAAGCTGCAGGGCGACCATGGCCCCCATGCTGTGCGCCCAGAGGAAAAAGGGACGCTCAGGTAGCAGTTGTGGAAAAATTTCTTTCAGCACTGTTTCCACATCTTCCGCATAGGTGTGAGGCAGGGGCACGTGGCCGGACGGTCCCTCGGAAAGCCCATGGCCCCGGAAGTCGAAGGTGATCACCGCGAACTGTGCCCGCACGAGGTCTCCGATCAGCTGGGCATAGTTGCCGGAATGTTCTGAATATCCGTGCAGCACGGCCACAGTTCCAATGGCATGATTCGGCAGCCAGGCCTGGGAGAAGAGCGAAACGCGAAATTTTTTCTGGGGGCTAGTTACCCGGAGAAAGCCGTAGCGCGCCAAGGGGGGCAGAGGGAGGTCGTAAGACCGAAGGTATTCGCTCATCGCTGGATCCAGTGTGAGCATGCTTCCCGGGTCGGAAAGCTTGAACGGAGGCATTAGCGGACGATCCTTCCCACGAGGTCGTAAGGCAGGGCCTCCGTGATCTCCACGTTCACATACTCGCCGGGACGGGCATCTCCGTCGTTGATCAGCACCACCCCGTCGATCTCCTGCGCCTGTCCGTACCAGCGGCCCTGGAGCAGCAGATCGCTCTCGCGGGAAACGCCTTCGACGAGTACCTGAATCGTTTTGCCGACAAGTGCGCTATTGTTCTCCTGCGAGATCTTCTGCTGGATCTCCATCAGCTCGTTGAAGCGGCGCTGGATCACTTCCCCGGGAACTTCACCGATCTTCTGGGCGAGGCGGAAAGAAGGAGTGTCTTCCTCGAGGGAATACTTGAACACACCCACGTGCTCGAGGCGGAGCTCCTGTAGCATTCTTTTTACGTTCTGATAGCCCTCTTCGCTTTCCCCTGGGTGTCCCACGATGATGTTGGTGCGGAAGACCAAGCCTGGAATGCGGGCGCGCATCTTCTTCACAAGGGCATGCACCTGCTCGCTGGTGATCCGGCGGTTCATGAGCTTGAGCACTTTGTCGTCCCCGTGCTGCAGAGGCATGTCGACGTACTTAGCGATCTTCGGCTCGGAGGCGATCAGGTCGATCACTTCATCTGTAAAGTTGTCGGGGTAGGCATAGTGCAGGCGGATCCACCGGAGGCCTTCGATTTTCACGAGGGAGCGCAGAAGGCCGGCGAGATTTTCCTGGTAATTGTTTTCGATTCCGAAATGCGTGAGATCCTGAGCCACCAGGTTTAGCTCGGTCACGCCGCCCGACACCAAGCGAGTTGCTTCCGCGACAAGCGATGGTATCGAACGGGAGCGCACTTCGTGTCCGCGCAGCTTGGGAATAATGCAGAAGGAACAGTTGCGCACGCAGCCTTCGGAGATTTTCAGGAATGCGGAGTGGGAGGCGCCGGTGTTCACGCGCGGATGCTCGTCTGTGTGGATAAACTTCGGGATATCCACGAAGCTTTTCTGGCGTAGTTTCCCCAGAGTTTTTTTCTGCAACAGTTCCACTACGCGGTGGTACTCGCCCGTGCCGATGAAAAGATCTACTTCCGGCATTTGTACTTCGAGGTCTTTGCTATAGCGTTGGGCCATGCAGCCCGAGACCACTAGGTTCTTCAGCTGGCCATTTTCTTTATAGTCGGCCATTTCGAGAATGGTGTTGATCGATTCCTGCTTGGCGGAATCAATGAAAGAGCAGGTATTCACGATCACGGTATCAGCTGCGGAGGGGTCTTCCGTGATCGAGAACTTATTCGATTTCAGAAGCCCCAACATCACCTGGCTGTCGACGAGATTTTTGGGGCAGCCAAGCGAGACAAAATATACCGAAGAGGGCGTTTCTGCGCCTTTCACCTTCGTCTTTTTTTCTTCCGTCTTGGTGACCATAAATTTCGTTCAGCTTCTCATGTTCACGAACTGCACATCGACGTCGAGCGCAGCTGATTTCAGGCTGCGCATCGTGGCCTGAAGGTCGTCGATGCTTTTGGACGTCACGCGCACCTGGTCGTCCATGATTTGCGCCTGCACCTTGAGCTTGGTGTTTTTGACCACTTCCGTGACTTTTTTCGCCGCTTCTTTATCGAGGCCATTTTGCACAGTGATCACCTGGCGAACCTGCCCGCCCGTGGCCTGCTCGATCGTTCCGTACTTCATGTTCTTGAGCGGAATCTGACGCTTCACCATCTTCGATTGAAGGATGTCGGTGGCGGCGCCGAGCTTGTAGTCGTCGTCCGCGACGAGGATGATTTCTTTTTCTTTCGCTCTCCACTCAAGGGTGGTTTTCGAGTTCTTGAAATCGTAACGCTGCGAGATTTCCTTCACGGTTTGATTTACCGCGTTATCTATTTCCTGCAGCACGACCTGCGAGACGACATCGAAGGATGGCATCTGGTTTCTCCTTACTTTGGCGAGCAGTGCCCGCGCCTTAGTTCTGAATGACCTCGGTATCGGCCGGGGCCTTAAACTCGAAGAGTGCAGGCGGCAACTTAGCGCCTAAGGTCTGATTTTGCAAGGTGATTTTGGTTTTGTTCCCGTTCTCGGTCTCGGTGGTCAGTTCCTGGATGAGGTAGTTGGGGTCCACCTTGAGCTCCACCTGCACGATATCGTTGAGCTTCTTCTGGGGCTTTAAGACGAGTTCAGTCCACTTTTCCCCTTCCACAATCCCCACCCCTTGTTCCTGCTTTTCGACCTTAAACTCCTCACTGAGGGCGGAGGCGCCCGTGAGGATGCGAAAAAGTGGCTGCTTCTGGAGGTCGGCCGCCTTGCGCTCGATCACCTGGCCTTTGCCCTTACCGCGGGCGTCGGGGGTGTAGTAGGAGAGTTTGTGGCCATTCGAGACCATCACGCTCGCCTCCGGCTCATAGATTTCCCAGCGCGCGAAGTTGGGCTTGGAGAGCTTGAGGTTTCCCTTGCTGCTCTTCGTGCGGCCCAAGGAGGCCTGATAAACCTCCTGAATGAAATCCGCCTCGAGCGAGGCATTTTTCTTATAGGTCGCCTGCAGCTTGCTCAGAGAAAACTTCTTCATCTTGAGCAATGCCGTTTTGTTGACGGCGAAGCCGCTCTCTACGGAAAAAAAACATAAGAAAAGGATGAGGCAAATCGCTTGTTTCATCATTACCGCCCACTATAGCAATCTTTTTCCCTGGTGCCCATGGAGCGCCGGCGTTAGAAGGGGCAGATGATGGCTCTATTCTCTTTCCTGGTACTTTTCCTGACTTCTACGCAGGCTTTCGCGATGGATGTTTTCAATCTCAACGTTTTTGACCAGCTCCAAGGCGACTGGAAGCCCGGCTTTCGCGAGCGCCGCATGGAGATGATCGCGGACTTTGTGCGTAAGCACGCACCTGG
>DATBTF010000145.1:0-4114 GCA_036559405.1 Bdellovibrionota bacterium | reverse complement strand
CGTTTGGTAGCAGCCTACATACCTAGCCCAGGGATTCGCCGCGAAAGCGGAGCTGGAAAAGGTCAGGGCGATTGTCATTAGGATCGTTTTCATTTTGTTCTCCCATCCATAGCGGAACAAAGGCGTACTTCATTGAAAATCGGTCGCAGGTTTTTGTCCACGGAGAAACACCGGAGAAACAAGCGGAAGCGTGTAGGTGAAAGAATTTAACGCCGTGCGATCTCAGAACGGAGAATCTTATTTCTCGCGGAAATTGGTTTCCTTTTCCAGCTCGAACGCATTGAAGAGAGCGCGTGCGTGTCCTGGAAAAATAAAAATCGGATTATCCACGATGCCTAAGAACGCATCTTTCGCCACAGTCTCGGGATCGTCGTAAAACTGCCACAGCCGCCCGGACTCATCGAGCGCCTTCTGCTTCTCCGGTCCCTGCGTATGTTTCCAGAAGCCCGTTCGCACACCCGACGGGCTCACTACTCTGACTTTGATGTTGGAATTTATCAGCGCACGCTGAAGCACCTGGCTCCAAGAGTTGACCGCGGCCTTCGCGCCCGTATACATCCCGTTCAGCCCGTTCTGGGCCAGGCCCGAGACCACCGGCCAGTGCCCCAGCACCGATGAGATATTCACGATTGTGCCTTCGCCATTTTTCTTCATCAGCGGCAATACCAGCCGCGCGAGATCCACATATGCAAAGAAGTTCACCTCAAACGAGGCTTTCGCATCCGCCATGCTGAGCTCGTCGGGCTGCGCCAAGTAGAGATAGCCGGCGTTGTTGATCAGCATATCAACCCGGCCGAAGCGCTGAAGCACTTCCTTCACCAGCTTTTCCCGCTCTGCCTGGGAGCGCAGATCCACCTGTATGGCCATGGCCTCGACACCGCTTTTTTTGAATTCTTCCACCAAGGCATTGGATACGCCCAGATCGATATCGGTGAGCGCCACTTTCATTTTGTACTTGGCGGCTTCTTTCGCGAAAGCGGATCCGATTCCCCCGCTGGCTCCGGTGATCAGAACCACCTTCCCTTCCAGCTTGGCCAGTCTTTCCTGTTTTTCCTGTTCCGTCGCGGGCTTTTGAAAACGGTCAAAAGCGTTACGCTTGTTCAGTGCGTAGAAGGCGCCAAAAAGAGCGATTGCCGCGGAAAGAATGCTGACAAGAGCATAGGAAAGAATTTTCTTCATGCCCAAAGTTTAGCCGAAGATCACATCCACGAATAGAGCGATAAACAAGAGAAATAGATAGAGAATCGAGATCCAGAAAAGCTTTTTGGAGTCTTCCCTCGTCTCGCGCCCGAGTAGCTGCACCGTCTTCCAGAGGTAGAATACACCCAGCGCAGAGGCGCAAATCAGATAGAAGATCCCGCTGCTACCCAGGAAATAGGGAGCGATAGTCACCGGAAGAAGCAGAATCGTATAGAGGAGAATCTCTATACGGGTGCGCCGTTCGCCATGAGTCACCGGCAGCATCGGCACCTTGGCGGCTTTGTATTCATCCTGGATCGCGATCGCGAGCGCCCAAAAGTGCGGGGGCGTCCATAGGAAGACCACGAGGAAAAGCACCCACGCCAGAGGCGAAACATGCCCCGAAGCCGCGGCCCAGCCAATAAGCGGAGCCGTGGCACCCGCTGCTCCGCCGATCACAATATTGTAAGGAGTGCGCCGCTTCAGCCAGAGCGTATAGATGCCCACGTAGAAGGCGATCGTAAAAAAACTCCAAAAGGCAGCCACCCAATTCGTCGCCCACAGATAAAAGCCGATCGCGATACTGCCAATTATCAGCCCGAAAAGAGCCGCGTTCTGCGGAGATACTTTGTGCAAGGGAATCGGGCGCCGGCGTTTCGTCCGCTCCATGAGCGAATCGATATCGCGGTCAAAATACATATTCAGGGCGTTCGCGGAACCCGCTGTCATCGCCATTGCCAGGAGCACGAGCGCCATCTTCCCCGGCTGCCCAAGGAGAGAACCTTCGGCCACGATAGCGGCAAAGCCCGTCACCACGAAAAGCAGGACAATGGTGGGCTTCGTAAGACTGAAGTAGGCGGAAATCTTGTTGCGCGTCATGAAGTGACTAAGAAGTACCGGAAATCGGCTCCCTTTGCCAGCGCGAAGCGGCGGAAAAAAGGAGAGCAACGAAACTGATCCACAATGCATCTGCTACCAGAAGATGCAGCATCTGCAGGCTAACAGGAGCCAGGAAAAGAATATTGCAGAGCCCCAGCAGGAGATTCCCACAGGCCAAGCTCAAGGTGCGCATGCCCTGCTTTTTTAACGACGGGAAACGCTCCCAAAGCGCGGAAACCCACCAAGCGAACGCCCCCACCCAACCCACCGCCAGCAGCGGGTGAAGCACGCGGATCCGCTCCGCCACATGCCCTGTTCCGGAAAGATCCAATGCAATGCCCGCCAGAACGCTGGAGGGCGGAAAAAGAGTGTCGCCCAAAGCCGCGACGGCACCCAACGCGCCCAATGCGGCGAATCCCAAAATCAGTCCCCGTGGCCACAGCCGCTGCCCTGAAGGAAAGCTCCAGCGGGGGGCGAGCTCACCCGCCGATAAATACGCGCAGGTAAGCGCCGCGAGGAGAAAAAGCGTGTTCACGAGATGAAGCGAAATCGAAATCACCCGCAACACGCTCTGATCGTGCTCCACGAGACGCAGAAGCACGAGAAAAGCGCCGATCAGAGCCTCCAGCAGCACGGCGACGAAGGCAGTGACTGCCACCCGAAGGGCAAAGCTCCCCGATGGAAAAATCTTCCAGGCCCAAGCGGCAAGCCCTCCCACCAGGACCAAGAGGAGACCGGAGCTCAAGCGGTGGGAAAATTCGATCCAGGTTTTCTGGGCTTCTGTCTGCGGAAGCAGAACTCCATTGCAGAGTGGCCAATGCGAGCCGCAACCGGCCCCGGAACCGGAGGCGCGCACATACGCGCCCCAGACGATCACAGCCACACATGCGAGCAATACGCCCAGCGCGAATCGTTGATAGGAGACTTTGTTCACGAGCTAAGAACTAACGCGCCATCCGGTCGATAGCAAACTCAATGGGAAGAACGGCTTTCGGGGTACCCCCGCCGGCCACGTCTTCCTTGGCTGCAGCCTCGCCCTTGGCGTCCATCTTGCCCGAAGGCGCACCCGACGAAAAGCTCAGAACATAGTGCACCAGCGCCCAGCGATCTTCAGGGAGCAGGGTCTTGTACGACGCCATACCCGTGCCGGGAGAACCGTTCACAAGGGTCCAATAGACGGAAAGCGCGGAGTTTCCGTGAGTCCAGCCGCCGCCATCGGTATGGAAGTTCCGCGGCTTCGGATTGAGCGCGGCCCCGCCGGCCCCATCGCCCTTGCCTTCCGCCCCGTGACAGACAGCGCAGTTGGTATTGAAAAGCTCTTTCCCATGGGCGGCGAGCTCGGGGGTTCCCTTTTCGAACTTCGGCAAATCTGCCAGCGTCATCGAGGTCTTCGAAGCTTTCACCTTCAGAGGCTCAGGCTTGGGACGGGTCCAAAGATCGGAGGCGCATATCACAATCATGATCGTTAGCGCGGCGAACGAACTCATGATGAAGGCACGGTTCAGGTTGGTGTCCCAGCGCAGGCCCATGAAGAACAGCATCACGAGCGAAGCTTTTGTGCAGGCGATGCCCAGGTTCGCCACGATATTGAACTTGCCGAGATCCACATAGGAAACGGCCACCGTGACTATAGTGAGCACTAGCAGACAGAGCAGAGTGATTACGTATATCTTGAGGGGCACCAGCGGATGGTGGTGCTTTTCGTGTTTGTCGTCGTGATTATGCGCCATGCCTCACCCCACCAGATAAATGAGCGGAAATAGGAAAATCCAGATCAAGTCCACGATGTGCCAGTAGAGGCCCACGAACTCCACCGCACCGTATTGCCGGGAGTTGAACTGATTTTTGCTCATGCGCCACATGATCCAGGCGATGGCGCCCATGCCGATCAACACGTGCAATCCGTGGGTGCCGGTCATCACGAAGTAAAACGAGTAGAAAAGCGCGATATTGGGAAATTCCTTCACCATTTCGGGATTATTGAAGAAGTGACCGGGCAGCAAGCCGTGGTGGATCTTCTCCATATACTCGAAATATTTCACCACGAGGAAGATGC
>DATBTF010000144.1:0-8991 GCA_036559405.1 Bdellovibrionota bacterium | reverse complement strand
CGATATTCGTGGGCAACTTCGACCACGGCCCCAACAGCAGCTCCGCAATCTTCCTCAAGCATGAGGTGGCTCCTCTCGCAATCGAGCGCACCGGGCCGATGCCGTTTTATATCGTCGGAAACAACCCGCCCTACCTCATTCGGAATATGCAGAAGTTCGGCCCCGCCGCCGAACACTTCAAAATTACAGGCTACGTTCCTGACACCCGCAAGTATCTCGATAGGGCCAAAGTAAGTGTGGCGCCTATCCTGTTTGGCGCCGGCATGAACGGAAAAATCGGTGAGGCATTGGCGGCGGGTCTCCCGGTGGTCACTACAGCCCTGGGTGCGAGCGGCATGGGGCTCACCCATGAGGAAAATTGCCTTGTAGCTGAAACAGCTGAGGAGTTCGCGGATGCCATCCACCGCCTGCATACCGACGAAGTGCTATGGAACCGATTGAGCACGAACGGCCGCGCTTACCTGAAGCAAAGCCTGGGTTTCGAGCAAATCGCGACCACTTTCCATGAGCAGTTCGCGAGCTGCCTACCCTTGAAATCCGAAAAGGCTTCGAAGGCTAGGGTAAAGGGGAAATCAAAGGACATCGCGCTCAAGCTGGCCCATTTCCCGCCCGTAAAGCACCCGGAAATTTCCGTGGTCGTGCTCTGCTACAACCAGTGGCCGTATACTGAGCGCTGTCTGCGTAGCTTAAGTAATGCCCAGGCCGCCAATTCCGGCCTCAAGGTGGAGTATATTCTCGTCGACAACTGCTCCACCGACAATACCGTGGCGGAGGCCAGAAAGATCAAAGGCCTCAAGGTGATCGCCAACCCCACGAATTCCGGCTTCGCGGCGGGAAACAACGTGGGCATGCGCGCCGCGCGCGGCAAGAACATCGTGCTCCTCAACAACGACACCATCGTTCCGCCCGACTGGCTGAAACGTATGCATGAGCAGGCGCAAAGAATTTCCCATCTCGGAATCCTTGGGCCGAGCACCAATACCGAGCCCGGCCAGGCGCTATTCGGCGCGCGCTACAACAATCTGCGCGAGTTCTTCGACTACAACAAAGAAATTGGCCGCAAAAACCTCCACCAGTGGGAGCTGTGCGAGAAAATCAGCGGCCTCTGCATGTATGTTCCGCGCGCCGTGATCGATAAGGTCGGCTACCTCTCGGAAGATTACGGAATGGGCTATTTCGAAGACGATGACTACTGCTTCCGCGTGCGTGATGCAGGCTTCCGCACCGTATGGGCGAAAGACACCTACGTGCACCACTTCGGCAGCGTTTCCTTCGAGCTTTCCAGCAAGAGCCGGGAAAAGCATCTCCACTACGGGATGTCGCAGTTCATTTTCAAGTGGGGTAAGCGAGCGCTGAACCATATCTCGCATTCCCACCGCAAGACATTGATCAAACCCGTGGAACAGCTGCATTTATAAAAACAGTTAAGGCTTGATTTCGGGCCTGGTTGCACTAGAAATAGGCTTCTTGCGGGTGTAGCTCAGTTGGCTAGAGCGTCTCGTTCCCAACGAGAAGGTCGCCGGTTCGAACCCGGTCTCCCGCTCCAATTCATTTTGGATAAGCCTAGGCAGCCCCTAGCGGGGCGCGCCCATTCTCAATAGCACTGACCTTGGTAGGTATAGATTTTTTGGCGGTCCACCGAGCGGCCGTTGAAAACGGAAGCGCCGCCGTTGCGCGAGTCGAGATCGAGCGCAAGAGTCTGCGTCTTGGTAAGGTAGTGGAATTCCACTTCACGATAGCCCGGCACGGCAATGTCCTCCCAGTCACACCAGGAGTCGTAGCCGTAGCCGTGGCAAACCCATTCGGTGCGGTAATACACGCAGCTCTCCGTCTCGCGGCGGGAAGGAGTTTGGTCGCGCACAGTGGAAACGTTTCCTTTGATCGCGAAGGTTTGGCCAGTGCGGAAGCCATCGATGTTCACAGCGCCGTTTTCGGGAAACTGGGCGCCACTCGGCAGCTGGATCGCGGCTTCGGTGAGGATGTCCTTGCGGGTCACATAAAGGTACGCCTTGCGGTTCGCGATCGTAAACTGGGCGGCATACTTGCCGGGATAGAAGTGCACCTTCATGCCGTCGTCGCGTTGCACGCGCAGCGAGCCGGACTTCACCTCGAGCGTTCCATTGGTGGCGTAAGCGGGGGCGGTCAGGGAAAGAAGCAACAGGCTAAACAGGGTTTTCATCGGGGTCTCCTTTGGCCGGAAAATACCCCTGGCGGGCGGCCAAGGCAACGCCAGCGCTTGACGGGCTGGCGAATTTTTGTCGAAGGCGCGGCGGGGCCACTGCGACCCCAGGCTCAATGTAAAAGTTCGCCGGTTAGAACCCGGTCTCCTGATCCAAATTACTTCTTCCGCTTTTCCTGATCTTCCTTGACACCCGTGATGTCGGAACCCTTGCGGGTGGAATTGCCTTTGGGCACGGGCAGGCGGGCGCCTCCACCCCGGTTGCCCATGGGCAGAGGCGAAGTTAGCGATCCTTTCGAAGCACCAAGGTTCGTCACAATCGAATGGCCTTTGTCTAATTTCAACCCGGCCGCAGCGGCGGTGGCTTCCAGTTCTGCGATTTTCTTCTCCACGTCTTTGATGATCTTTTTCAGCTCCACCTGATTGTCATGGTAGCAGGGGAAGGTCGAGAAATGGCCTCCCATCCCTGTCGCCTGCACTTCCTCGTCGGTGTAGGCGCCCGGCCAGAGAAAGCTCTTGGAGTACACAATCATCTCTGCCCGGATTCTCTCCGCGAAGGCGATCAGCTTTTCCAGAACGGCGCGCGTATTCGCCAGATCGGCATTCAGATTTTCCACTCGCGCGTCTTGGGCATCGGCCGCGGCCTTGCCTCGCGCAGCCATCGCCACGCTCAGGAGGGATTGCTGTTTCCTTACTTCCTGTTCCAGGTGCTTGCGGCACAGCTTGGCCGCATCTACATAAAATCTGTTTTTACGGCAGTCGGTTTCGATCTGCTCGTCGATATTAGCGGGGCGCATGCAATAGAAGGGAAGAGGCTCGGCCTGAGCCGAAACGCTTATCCAAAGAAGCGATATGAAAATGGCTGTTTTCACACGCATTTCAGAAGCTCCAACCTCCCATCTAACTATTCGGACTAATTGGGATTATCCTTGAAAGCCCCCTTGGACGATAAGACAATAAGCAGGAAATCACACCCGGAGCGGAATATGCGCCCTTTTCTCCCCTTGGCTCTCCTTTTTCTCGCCCTCACCGCCCGCGCCGAAGGGCCCGCCTGCTCCATAGGCCAGCGCGATGCGGATCCCCAGAAGGAATGCGAAGGCACCGCCAACGATCCCAATGACCCCTGCCCCGGCCAAGGCTCCTACGAAAGCGCGGTAAAGGGCTGGTCGCCCGAAGACGTGAACCGCTGGGTGGGGAAATGCTTCCGCTATAATACCCACCGCGCCGTCAACGATATGTCCGACAACGGTGGAGGGGGGAAAAATCCCGTCATGGCGCCCCAGGACGTTTTCGATCTGAAATGCGGTGTATGCCTGGACGTCACGAACTTCGCCTACAAGCAGCTCCAGGACATGGTGAAATCGGGCCGCCTTCAGCCACCCGGAAACGAGCCCGAGCTGCAGCCGCGGATCGTTCTGGTGAAATTCAATCCCTGCACCATCAAAGAGAAAACACTTTCGAAACACTGGATGGTGAGCTTCAAGCGGTCCGCCGGGGGAGACAAGATCCACACCTACTTCATCGGCGACTCAAAATTCCCCGGCATGATGCATGGGCCCTTCGAGTGCACGAAGCAGGACACGCGAAAATGCCGGCAGGACTTCCAAAGCTACTACCAAGGAATTCGCCACCGGCAGATTCAGTTCGTCAGCGAGCAGGACAACTTCGGCCCGCCTAAAAAGTAAATTTACGGATTCTCTTTCTCTTTGAGCGTGATCTTGATCGCCTTCACGATGTTCGGAATCTGCAGCTTGAGCATCTTGAACATCTCTTTTTGCATGAAGCCGCCGGAGTATTTGGGGCCCTGGTTGGCGCTTGCCCGCATCAGGAGCGAGCCCGCGCCGTCCGGCGCTCCCTTGTAGCAGATCTTCACGTCGAGACGGTTGTACATATCGCGCACCTCCTGGCTCGAGCGCGCGAGATCGGCTTCCATCTGGAAATCACGGTCGCAGTCCCCGCGGATCTCGGCCACATGAATCGAGCCGTCGAGGTCCACTTCCCGGCAAATCGGGCCCATGCACTTCTTGAGCCTTACCTGCATAATGGGATTCGTGGTGGTTCCGCTGATCTTCAGCGGCCGCACAACAGAGGTGGAAGAATCGAGCGCCACTTCATAGTGGAGGAAGATCGCCTTGGGGTCGGCCACGGTGCGTTCCAGCACGAGGGAAGAACGGGCGCTCTCGATCGGAATCGTCAGCTCCGTTAGGAAGTCCGAGGCGGAAAACGCGGGGGCCGAAACGAGTAGGGAAGCTAACGCACATCCAAGGGCGAACGATTTCATAGATCCTCCTGTATCGGGAAATCGTAACAAACAGGGCGGATTTGCACTAGCCTCAGGCAGCCTTTCGCTCTTCGTCCTGCATTTCTTTTTCGTAGTGGTATTTTTTCGTTTGATCGGCTCTGCGATCCACCCAATGGCAGTAAATATAGTAGGCGATCGCGGGCGTGATCAGAATCAAAAGACTCGCCAGGATCCCCGCATACAGCTGCTGCATTGTGTACTCTCCCATATCGTCCCCCTCCACCCATTCTAATGGCGTCACCCTGCCACCACGCCGGGGTCAAATGCCGCCCTCCTTCCGCACTTGCAGCTAAAGCGGTAGGGAGAGAAGGGGGGACCTCACATGAAAGCCCTATGTCCGATGCTTTTCCTTCTTTCCTTTGCGGCCTGCCAGCATTCGCCTACAGGCCGGCGCCAGTTGGCCATCGCCTCCGACGCGCAGGTGGAGGAGATGGGCCGACAGGCGTTTGAAGAAATGAAGGCGCAGCAGCCCATAGAAAACGACCCTAAGCTGAACGCTTATGTACAATGCGTGGCGCGCGCGATCACGAATCAGATCGAACCACGCCGTGACTGGGAAATCGTGGTGTTCCGCGAACCCAGCGCCAACGCCTTTGCTCTCCCCGGAGGAAAGATCGGTGTACATACGGGCATGATGAAGGTCGCCAAGAACCAGCACCAGCTGGCCACAGTAATCGGGCACGAAGTGGGGCACGTAATCGCCCAGCACGGAAAAGAACGGATCTCCGAGGCAATGGTGGCCCAGGGCGGGCTTGCCGTAGCGGACCAGATCCTGGGCGACAAGAACAACCCCAAGCGCAACCTCATCCTCGCCGCACTGGGCTTGGGAACGCAGGTGGGCATACTGCTCCCGCACTCACGCGCCCAGGAAACCGAGGCCGACATCATCGGCCTCGATCTCATGGCTCGTGCAGGATTTCAGCCCGCGGATGCCCTCACGCTCTGGCGCAATATGGAGGAGAGTGGGGGAGCACAGCCTCCGGAATTCGTTTCTTCCCACCCCTCCCATGGCAGCCGAATCGAAACCCTGAAAAACCGCCTGCCCGAAGCGGAGAAAGCGCTTAAGAATTCCCCAAGAAAAGCAGACTGCGGCCCTCCGCCGGGCTAGATTACATCCATGGCCCTTCCGGAAAAGCAGCGGCTGCTCTTCGATACCTTACTCGATGAAATCATCACCTCCCTGCCCGAGGAATTCAGGAAAATGCTGGAGGAGGTACCTGTAGTCGTCGACGACGAGCCTTCGCGTACGCTGCTGGAAGAGATGGGCATCTACGTTCCGAACGAAGAAAGCGACCTTTGTGGAGTGCATTCCGGCCCCTCCGTTTCCTCACTGGCGAGAAATGTCGCCACCACCAGCGCTCCCCTCATCCAGCTTTTCCGCGGCCCGATCTTCCGTATTTCGGGCTCCAGCAAAAAATCCTTGAAGCGCCAGATCCGCATCACATTGGTGCACGAGCTGGGGCATCACTTCGACTTCTCGGAAGACGAGCTCGAAGACCGCGGCTACGGTTAGGCAAAAAAAAGCGGCACCGGATTCGGTGCCGCCTTCTGTTTCAGATTCCGGATCGCTTACTGCGCGTTGCGCTCGGCTTCACCGCGGATTTCCATCACACGAGGAGCATCCGGAGATTCCCGGTCCTTGAACTTCTCAGGAAGCTGGTTATCGATTCTCTTCACGATCTTGTTCCACCAGGGCTTGGCGATATTGAGATCAAGAGCCTCGTTGAACGAGGGCGCATCCCCCAGGGTGGGCAAGCAAACCGCTTCCACCTTAGGATGTTTTTCGCTCACGGTGCACTTGGCCAGGAACTCCTGGTGCTTTTCGTAATCGTTCGAATCATCCCGGAGAGCGGGAGGATTCACGACAGGAAGGAAAGCAGTGCTATCGAGCTCCAGCTTGATCTGGTCAGCAAACGGAAGCGTCGCCAGGAACTGGAGGGCTTTCGTATATTTGAAGGCGGACTCGAGCTTACCCATATTGTCCATGGGCACGGAAAACACGCCGGCATCAAGATAGAAGTTGTTGATGAAGTTAGCCCGCAGCATCAGGAGAGCAAAGGCGGTGTCAGAAAAGCGGCCACCGGAACCTAGGATCTGCTCGCGGATCAGCACTTCCACGGAAGCGGATTTGCGAACTCTCGTTTGTACTTGGCCGTTCTTATCTTTGTAAGACTCCATCTCCGCCTGGGGGATCTGAGCGGCGATGGCTTGAAGGGCCACAAGCAGCACTTGTTTGTGGCGGTTGAACTGCGCCACGTATTTGGGCGAATAGCCACCCACATCCACGTACCTCGGATCCTGCTGAGAATCGTCGGCTACGGTCTTGTTCAGCTCTTTCATGCGGGCGTAGAAATAGTTGATCAACTCTTCGTTGGTCATATGCTCAGCCACGAGCTTGGCGCCGGCGAGCAGGCCCGGCTGGGGCGGAGTGAACTCTTTATTGTTGTTCGGGTCAGCCAGCTGGCGCAGACCTGCGTCCACCGCCGCTTTCCGCTCGAGCTCAGCAGTGCTGTCCTTCATCTCGTCCGTGGTGCCGGCCATGTCTGAAGTTGTGGACTTCATTTGGGCCAGGTCTTTACTCATGACTTCAGTGTTATCCATCGCATCGATGGCTTTACAGCCAACAAGCGAGGCTACCGAAAGGGCAATCACGGAGAGATGAAGGTTACGCATATTTAATTCCTCTTAAAAAACAGGGTCGGGTTTATTCGAATTTGCAGGTGGTGAGGTTCTCGATCAGCGAATTGAGGCCGCCGTCGCTGCCACCATTGCCGAGCCAGAGCGCGAACACGTTGTGCACGAAACCAGCGCCACCCTTGATGGTCACGGCTTGTTTCTTGGCGTTCTCGTAGGTCACAGCTTCAGAACCGTCCGCAAGCTTCTCACCGGTGAAAGCGAGAGTGGAACCGTTCGGGATGTCTCCACCAGCGCGGATCGCGGCGAGGAATTTCTTCATGTCAGCATCGTTCGGATTGAGGTTGTTGTTGTCGATGCCGTCCGTGAAGGCTTTTTCGAGATCGCTCATGCCGATCGCGCGAAGGAAAACCAGGCGCATCGCGATGCCGTTGAGGTTCTTGATGGAACCGAGCGCTTCGTTGCGTTTGCAAACATAGCCGCGGCTGTCGTTCACGAGCAGTTCGCCCACGTATACGCTGAAAAGCGACATGCGCTTGCGCAGACCGGCGCCTACCGAGTTCAGTTCGGTGGTGCGGCCTTCTACGACCATTTTTCCACCTTCGGAGATTTGCACTCCGCTGATTTGTTTACTGCCACCTTTGAGCTGGAGGATTCCCGCGAAGGAAGGGGTGGAGGAAAGGGCAACAAGGGCTACGATCAATTGAGTGATTTTCATTTTTTCTCCTATAGGTAAAAGGGACAGAAATTGAAATTTGGAAGGCCGTTTATACTCCTCAATAGCATGGGGCGTCAATTGTCTATCATTTAGCCATCCAACACCCGCGAAACCAGACGTAAATCCAGCCCCGCGAGCCCAGGCAGGCATACCGCGCCTGCGGAGAAAGGTCCAGACGCCCAGCGCATGGCCTTCGCCTTGCTAATCCATGGGTTAGAGAGGAACTGCCCATGGGTGCTGCCGCCAGATACCCGGAAACCGAGCCCATCCTGGAAACAGGAGAGCCTGAGCTGACTGTGCATGAGCAGGAGGTTCGCTCCATTGGGGGCAGTCTCTGGATGCTGGGAATCACGCTCGCCCTGTTTTTCCTGCCGGTAGTGAACGGGCTCATCGGCGGCGTGGTCGGCGGTTTCCGCGCGGGCTCCACCAAGGGAGCGCTCCTTGCCTCCATTCTTCCTGTTGGCGCGGCGGCGTTTCTCCTTTGGATCATTCTTTCCTACATCCAGCTGCCCGTGATGGGTTCACCAGCAGACGCCATCCAAATCGCTCTCCTCACCTTGCTTTCCATCGTTGCGATGGTAGTCGGCGCAGCCATCGGTGGAACGGTGGCGCAGAATCGTATCGACAGACTGAACCGCGCCTGAACTTCGTCTATAGAACTCTTACTTCATCCAGGCACCTACACGGTTCACGTACGTAGTTCTTAAATTCCTCGACGGTATTTCGGCTTACCTGTTGCTGCGCCAACCGAGCGCCCACTATTCTTTAATAGAATCCAAATTTTCCTGCATTTCGTCTGAACTCACGGAGGAGTCTTCATGAAACGGAACCTGCTGCTCTCGTCTATACTTGCCCTGTTCCTCGCCGCTTCCCCAAGCCGCGCTGCCGAGAAAGAATGGACCTTCCTGCTCTTTCTGAACGGCAACAACAACCTCGACTCTTACGGCGCCCTGAACATCAATCAGATGGAAGAGGTGGGCTCGTCGGATCAAGTGAATCTCGTCGTACAGTGGGCGAGCCTCGCCAACCACGGCACCAAACGCCTCTATGTACAGAAAGACAACGACACCCGCCGGGTGACGTCTCCGGTAGTGCAGGACATGGGCAATGCCGACATGGGCGACGTCCGCGTGCTCGAAGATTTTATCCGCTGGGGCG
>DATBTF010000143.1:0-5172 GCA_036559405.1 Bdellovibrionota bacterium | reverse complement strand
GGCAACGGCGGTGGCAACCACGGTGGTGGCGGCAACGGTGGTGGACACCATCACGGCGGCCACGGCGGCTGGGACGGTCACCACGGACATCCGGGCTGGGGTGGACACCCTGGCTGGGGCCATCACAACTGGCACCGTCCTTGGTACGGCCACGGACCGGGTTACTATCCTCCCTACTGGGAACCGGCTCCGATTCCTCCGAGCCCGGACTACCTCTGCTCGGGCAACTTCGCCGGTAACTTCGGCAGGTCGCGCGATGCGTATCTCTCACTCCGGGAAAACGGATTCGAGCAGATCTTCGGTCGTCTGTATCTGGAAGAACCCTCGGCGCAGTACCAGGTGGATGGCGGCTGCCGTCAATCCGGAAGCTACGCGGAGTTCTGGTTCCGCCTCAACGGTGGAACTCCCTATCGCGGCCAGATCTACGTAGCCGAAGATGGAGAGGTCTATATGGAAGGCCAGCAAGACGGAACTGGCATCTACTTCGTCCTGCGCCAAGAAGACTGATTCGGCTAACAAGCTGAAACGAATGAGACCGTGGAGCCTTTGGCTCCACGGTCTTTTTTACTGTCGAAATTCTTTCCAGCTGTGTAGCGAACAGCCTTTTTACGACGTCCATATTCTAAAAATATTCAATAAAATCAAGCAAATAGGCCTGACTCCTTCCCGGCACAGTGTTCGCATTGCCCTAGGCAGGAGAAAGCTATGCCCAGCCGCCTGAAACGAAAAAAAGCGCCCGCCGCCCCCAAGGGAAAACGCATTTTGCACGCTCTCTACTTGGCGCAGCCCTTCCTGCAGTTTGCAGCATTGATGGCCATCATGCTTGTGCTGAGCCGCTGCTCCCCCTTGGCCCCCTCTACCGAGCGCGGCTTGAATCAACTTTCCTCTAATGCCACCACCCCATCCCAGACGGAAAACGGCAACAGCCAGGCGGAAGAAAAAGACATTGAAGAGCTGCTCCGTAGCAGCAAGGTTGATAGCGCGGAAACGCTGCTTGTGACCTCCGAAACCAAATTTAAAGACGAAGACAAAAAAGGCCTCAATGCCGATCGCCCCGGCGACAAGGGCCGCGTCGAGGAGATCCTCCGCAAACGCCGCAGCGGCAGCAAGGGACGCCTGCTCGCCATCCAGCTTCTTCGCGAGCAGAAGGAAGATCTCTTCAACGGAAAAACCGTTCGCATTGCCCTGGCTGACCGCCTGAAGAACATGCTCGACTCCGATAGCCGCAAATCGCTTTTCAAAAATCTCGACAATCTGGATAGAGGCGCCTCGCTGAGCGGCAAGAGCATTCTGGTTCTTCCCGATGTCGCCATGCAGGACGAACAAAGCTATGCGCTTCCCGTCTCCCTGGGCTTCGCCCTAGCCGTGCTCCCCAGCGGCGAAAAGGCCTTTCTGGAAATCAGAAACCTCCAGGCTGAGACCACGGAAGAGCAAAAGGAACTGATCAAGTCGAATTTACGGGACTCCCTCTTCCTCGCCGTAGTGCTGGAATAAGCGCCCTTTCCAAAGTATCCTGCCCTCCATTAAGGGGGGCCTATGCCACAAAATCCGTACCGCGAACCCTTCACGCTCGACACACCCATCCAAATTCCCGTGGAGAAGGAAGTGGCCGAGTATTTGAAGATCATGAGTCAGCACACGAAAATGCCGGAAGGCGAGATCGTGAACACGGCCATGCGCCGCTTCATCTCGGCTCATAGCGATTATTTCCCCCGCGACTTTTTCAAAAAGAAGCGCGCCACGAGCGGCAACGTTTAAGGACACCTCCATGAGCATCAAGAGCGACAAATGGATCGGCCGCATGTGCCGGGAATACAAAATGATCGAGCCCTTCGAGGAGAAGCAGGTTCGCAAAGGCCAGATCTCCTACGGCGTTTCGAGCTACGGCTACGACATCCGCGTGGGCGACGAATACAAGATCTTCACGAACGTGAATACCTCGCTCGTGGACCCCAAGAGCTTCGACAACCGCAACTTCGTGACCATCAACGGCGACCACTGCATCATCCCGCCGAACTCCTTCGCCCTGGCGAAGACGGTGGAATACTTCCGCATCCCGCGGAGCGTGCTCGCGATCTGCGTGGGCAAGAGCACCTACGCCCGCTGCGGCCTGATCGTGAACGTAACGCCCCTCGAACCCGAGTGGGAGGGCATCCTCACGCTTGAAATTTCCAACACCACCCCGCTGCCGGCGAAGGTGTATTCCAACGAAGGAATCGCCCAGCTGTGCTTCTTTGAAAGCGACGAGCTTTGCGAAACGTCCTACAAAGACAAAAGCGGAAAATATATGGGCCAGCAAGGATTGACACTGCCGAGGATGTAGCGTGCATGTCCGGAAGCTCGAGCTTGGTTCGGCGCAGTGGGTGGACATCACCGACGCCACCGAAGCCGAGCTTCAGAGACTTTCCCGCGAATACGACCTCCCGGAGAACGTAGCGACCGACTGCCTCGACCCCAGCCAGCTGCCGAAGGTCCAGAAGCTCAATGGTCACAGCTTCATCATGCTCCGTGGGTATGATGAAAAATCCTCCGAACATGCCTCGACAGCCCAGTCCCTGACCCGGAAGGCGGCCCTCCTCTGGTCCGACCGAATTCTTCTCACCGTGCACCGGGCTCCGCTGCCGTGGGTTGATGAAATCTGGAATGACGAAGATTCCCGCAAGCAAACCCCCACGGCGCTGGTGCAGGCTCTCGTCGAAAGCAGCCTATACACTTACGAGCGCCCCATCGATATCGCTGCAGAACACATCAGCGAACTCGAAGCAAAAATCTTCGCGGAACGCTCCACCAAGGTGACCTCGGGTGCCACTCTGGAGATGGCCTACGTAGTAAAGCGCAGAGCCACCACTTTCAAGCGCCTCCTGCGCTTGACCCGTGACTTGCTACCAACTGCCTTTAAGCCCACCGACTCCCATCCCGTCCGGCTGCAAGCCCTGAAAGACGAGGCGGATCGGCTCTTCTTCTATTCCGACGATATCGTGGAAAGCGCCACCGACCTCGTGCAGCTTTCGATCTCGATGTCGAGCAACCGGATGAACGAGCTGGTTCGGCTGCTGACAATCGTAAGCATTTTCCTTCTGCCGCTGAACCTGGTCACCGGCATCTACGGAATGAACTTCGAGTTCATGCCCGAGCTGCACAAGCCCTATGCTTATCCGCTAGTCATGGGAGGAATGTTCGTCTTTGAGTTGATCGTGTATGTCGTGCTGAGAAAGCGCGGCTGGATCCGCACCGGGCAATAAAAAAGGCCCCTCTTTCGAGGAGCCTTTTTTCTTCAGAATCAGGCGTGATTACTTATAAACAACCTGAACTTTGCTCACCGCAAAACCCCAGAACGTCTGGCTGGAATCGGTGGAGAACTTCAAGGTCAGCTTGTTGCCTTCCACATAGTAGGTGGGGGTGTCGGTGCCACGGCCCGAGATGGAATCCATCTCCTTGCCGGCGCCATCCACCACTTTGAGGAAGTCGTAGCCATCCTCAAGCTCCACCTTGGAGAACACCACGCGCATAAACTTCACGTTTTCAGGAGCTTCGAAGGCGAATTCCTGCTTGAAGCTGTTCGCATAGGGGTGGGCCGACTCCGCGGGATTGAACGCGATGTCCCTCCACTGGTCTTCCGACGGCTCCGGAGAGACCGGATAGATGCCCATCACGGCGTTATAGACGTTCAGGCGTCCACTCGAAGCCACTTTGCGGGAAAGAGCCGGAATGAAGTCACGAGACTTCATCAGGCGCTCTTTGATCTCCGCATAGGTCAGCGAAGGATTCGCTCCCCACACCAGAGCGGCGGCGCCGGAAACATGGGGCGTCGCCATCGAGGTACCCGAGAAGGTGTTGTATCCACCGCCCTTGATCGAGCTGTAGATCTTGTGGCCAGGAGCCGCGATGTGCACGGTGCGCTTCCCATAGGTGGAGAAGCTGGCGAGCGTATCGCGGTTCGTGGTGGCGGCTACGGCCATCACGTTGTCGATCTGGTAGCCAGCCGGATAGTGCGGGCTACTGTCGGAGTTCGCCGAATCGTTACCAGCAGCGGCCACAAAGAGGATGCCTTTGATTTTCGCTTCGTTGATCGCATCGTACATGGCTTGGGAGAAACCGCCGCCGCCCCAAGAGTTGCTCATGATCTTCACGTTCATCTTGGTGGCGTACTGGATGGCTTTCACAGCGTCAGCCAGGGTTCCGCTGCCGGAGCCCGTGAGGAATTTCACCGGAAGAATGGAGGTGTTCCAGGTCACGCCGGCAATTTTATTGCCCGCACCGTCGCCCTTGGCGCCGATCGTGCCCGAAACGTGGGTTCCGTGCTCGTTATCGTCCATGGGGTTGTTGGTGGACACACCCGCGAAGTTCCAGCCGTGGATGTCGTCGATGAAGCCGTTGGCGTCGTCGTCGATTCCGTTGTCGGCGATTTCGCCGCTGTTCACGAAGATATTCTCTTTCAGCTCGGGGTGGGTGTAGTCCACACCCGTGTCGATCACGGCCACCGCGATATCTTTGTTACCGGTGGTCACTGCCCAGGCCTTGGTGGCGCCGATGTCGGCCCCCACTAGGCCCACGGTGCCTTCAGCATCCGTCTGGCCGGTGTTCTTCATGCCCCAAAGGCGGCCGAAGTCGGCCACGTTCGGAATATTTTCGGGTGGGTTGTCGCGGGTGCCCACGGTGTGAAGGATATAGTTGGGTTCGGCGTACTCAATCGCGGGATTGGTGGCCGCATTTTCGAGGAAGGCCGCCGTCTGTGACTCACTGTGGAGCTTCACGGTGGCGAAGTTGGCGTTAGTTTCGAAAACGTCCACTCCGGCTGTGTTCGCGAAAAGATCGGCCATGGCCGCAGTCCGCAGGGCCGGCTTCATCTTTACGATCACCTGGCCGGGCACGTGCCTGTGCTGGGCGAGCAGGCTGTGGAATTTGGCGATATCAGAATGAGCGCTATCGGCAGAACCAAGAAACAGACCCGCGCTGGCGGCTCCGAATGCGGCGAAAGACCATAGGAGACCGGAATATTTGAACATGAACCCCTCCGTAGTGTGCTCCGCTCCATTTCCATGGGTGCGGAAGAAAAGCCGACCATTGGCTAGGCCTAAATGCTAACACCCAGCCAACTGAGGTCAAAAAATTTCCTAAATTTTTACAAACCTAGACTGACAGAAGTCTGGTAGTTTTTTCTCGTGCGCCGCG
>DATBTF010000142.1:0-7515 GCA_036559405.1 Bdellovibrionota bacterium | reverse complement strand
CTGCTTGGCCGTTGGCTTGCGCGTTCGCGCGGACTGAATCCGGCGCCGTTCATGGACCTTGCGCTAGTGGCCATCATGAGCGGGATCGTGGGTGCGCGGATGTTCTTTGTGCTTTCCAATTTGGACTACTATCGCCAGCATCCGGGGGAAATGGCGGATTTCTGGAACGGCGGGCTCGTATTCTATGGAGGGCTCATTCTTGGCACCGTGGCGTGCCTGGCGTATGGGATTTGGAGGCGGATGCCGCTCTGGCTAAGCACGGATATCGTGCTTGCAGGCGTCACTCTCGCCCATGCGTTTGGCCGAATCGGATGTTTCGCCGCAGGCTGCTGCCATGGCAACTACTGCCCCTATCCCTGGGCGGTCCGACCCCAGTCCGAGTTCGTCGAAGATCCATTCAAGGGCCAGCCCGTGCATCCCGTTCAGCTTTATGAATCGTTTTCCCTCTTTTTCTTGGCGGGGCTCATGGTTTGGCTAGTGCGGGAGAAAAAGCTGCGCGATGGAGCGGCAACGATACTCTACTGCTTGGGCTATGGGATTATTCGCTTCGTAATGGAAGCGTTTCGCGGCGATGAATCCCGCGGCTTTGTGCTGGGGCATTGGCTGTCGACTTCGCAGTCGATTGCGCTGGGACTATTTTTGCTCGGTTGCGGGATTCTTGTCGGTCGTTTCCGGCGTAAGAATCTCTAAAGCGTCTTTTCGCTCAATGAAACTTTTCACGTTCTTCGTCGCCTTGATCTTCCAGTCGCCCTTTTCGTCTTTGGTAAGGTAGGCGATTTTCTTGTTTGTGTAGGCGGCCGCGTTCGGGGTTTTCCCATCACGGAATGCAAGTTCATAAACGAGACTTACGTCGCCGCTCTTTTCTTCCCGCAGGTCTTTGGTCTTCAGGTTCTGCAACACCATGCTGTTGTCGACGAACTGTTTCTTGAAATCATCGGCACTCATGCTTTCCAGCCAGGCTTTGGCGTCTCCCGTGCTGAGGTCCAGGAGAGACTGGCGGGAGTCGGCGCTTTTCGCGGAAAATGCGGTGGTTACATATCGCTCCAAAGCACCTTCAGGAGTGGTCGGCTTGCTTTCCTGCTTGGTGCAGGCGCCGAATGGCAGGAGAACGAAAACGAACATCAATGGCAGTTGCACCTTAAGCCACTTCATAGCCGGACCTCCTCAAGAAACCCAGGTAGTCATGCAAATCCTTCGTCCAGTCACCGTCGATTCCGGACTCGCTGAAGCGCAGGCCCCAGCCAAACCCGTCTTTCGTGTGCAGAATCGGATCGACCTCCGCCTCGAGCAATGTTTTTTCGCCCGAAAGCACCCGGATCATCCGCGGCGCGAAGGAAATTTTCTCTTCCACAGAGAAAACGAAGCAACCCTCGAGCCCAAAGTTCGACAACCTTCCTTTCGCATTATCCCCGTTTTCACCCAAAAGCTCCACAGAAAGGCCGGGAATACCCTTGGGGTAACTCTCCCACCAGTGTCGACGGGAATCGTAGTAGGGAAGCTTCAGCACTCGCTTCACCAATTCAGAGAGGAAAACCCCGCTAGAAAAAAGCGCAAAAACGAGCAGCAGCAGGAGGTGGCGCCGCTCCGACATTGCCAGCCATGCTGACTGTGCGTGGGCGGCTAATACGCCAACACGGAAGAGCGTGTTTCCCAAGTCCTGTAATCGCCAGAGCAGGAAGGAAGAGATTCCCGCTAACAGGAACTGGAACAGAAGCATTGTCCAAAACGGCATGTAGGCTGTGGACCAGGCCCAAGTCAGGCCCCGGAAACCGGAGGCGATCGCTATATAAGGCACCAAAGTATAGACGGGTAGTACCCAAGGGATACAGGCCACGAAAGCCTTTGTATTCGTATTGATAGCCACTGTTTCTAAACTAGCACGCTTCCTGCGCCCTAAGGTAAAATTATAGGATGGGGAGATCTGTAAACCGTAGTGGCAGGAGCTCGGCTGGCTTTTCGCTCATTGAGGTGATGATCGCCGGCGCCCTGATTTCGATCATGGCCGTGTCGATTTTGCCTGGCGTGTTTTCCGTGATGGACGCCGGCAAGGCCACCAACTTCAAGGCGCTTTGCTCGGGCGTGGTACGGGCCAAACTTCAAGAGTATGTGAACGGCGTGTCCGACACTACTTTGTATGGCACTACGTATATCCCCACGGGCTTCGAGTATTCGAAAAAGCGCTGGCAGGCTTCCCTCTATTCGTCCTGCGCCTCTCCCACCGCTGCGGCTCCCGGCTTGCGGGAAACCGTCTACGGAAACACGATCAACTACACCGGGCAGGAAACAGTATCCGCGACCTCCACCCCCGCAGTGTCCTTGGGATTCCAGCTCTGGGTGATGATGAAGCGCTACAATCCTCGTTATCTCACGAACGGTCAGCCCTCGCGGGACTGCGTGGGAACACACTCCCTGAACCGCTATGACCAATTCTTCCGCCTGGGGGATGCCATCGAGGTCACAGTTACGGGAATGGTTCGTACCGACACCTCCATCGCCAACGGCGGGCGTGGCTGTTCCCCCGTGGGTAAGCTTTACGACACCGGCCACACCAGTTGTGCGAGTGGCTCAGGAGACGGAACGGCCCCCAACCCCCTGCTCACCTGCTCGGCAACGGCCCTGGTGTACCCGCCTCGCGTTCCATTCCGTTACTATATGGGCAACGACGGAAAAATCCGGAACTACCAGGCGGCCATTACTCTAAGCTCGGGTGGCACTAACTCCGGCTCTCTCGAGGCGCAGGAGTCGCACTTCCGAAACGCCTGGTTCACGGGAACGACGGATGTAAACATGGCCAGCATCCGCGGGTTCGCCGTATCACCGGACAACAACTTCATCTACATCCTGCGCTCGGGCGAGCTCAGCCTTTATACCTGCACGGACCAGTCGGTGACCGTGGGCTCCTATACGTTTCAGCAGACGCCGAACTGTACCGCCACTCCCTCCCAAACCTGGTCGTCATCGAACAGCAGCACCAACGCGCGGTCCAATACCATCGAGAATATTTCGACGGACTTCGGCGACCTCAGCATCTACACAGACGATAAGGTCTACGGAATGCACAACGCGGGGGACATCTCTTCTAGTGCGAGTTCCACATTTGGTACGCTCATGCTGGCCAACCTGGGTTCGGCTCCCGCTCTCGACTGGGCCGAGACCACCGCGATCCCGCTCCCGAAAAACCGCCCACGGATCCGCGGCTTCTATGTGGCCCAAGCCTTTCCGGCCAG
This sequence comes from Bdellovibrionota bacterium, assembly GCA_036559405.1. Classification (GTDB taxonomy): domain Bacteria; phylum Bdellovibrionota; class UBA1018; order CAIPTA01; family CAIPTA01; genus JAKFYM01. Next base: position 4,288 of record DATBTF010000142.1, on the reverse strand, counting down.
CGCCACCAACCCGCCCAACCTTTTCTTCTTCGACAATACTTGCTTTACAAACAGCAATACTACGGGCTCGGCCTTTAGCTATTGCGCCAGCGTCTTCAGCTCCGGTGACACTGGCATGGAGCAGGAGGCCCGCGAGCTGCCGGTGCAGGTAGAAGCCATTAGCTACTAGTCCGATTTGGTGCGCCGCAAAAATACAGGAAAAGTTGTATCTTTCCAATGGGTTGACTTGGTGTATTTTTCTGATTGTTTTGGTATAATTATAAGTGGGAGAAACCTTTCAAAATTTTCAAGGGGGCGCCGAACGGTAGTTTGTGCGCATGGGAATGGGTAAACGGTATTTTCAGACAGCAGTTTTTCTGGCGGTAGCTTTGATCCTATCGCCCGGCGCGCTCGCAACGCGGGTGGTGAACTTTTCCGCCTCTGGGCAAAACGTTTTATTGGGCAACACGGTAGGGAGCACTATGACGCCCAGTGGCTGCTCCATCACGATAAACAACAACAGCCCCAGTGGCGTTAAGCAGGTTGTGCAGATGGAAGTGGTGCTCACCGACAGCAAATGGGGCGCGACGGCGACGCAGACCATGAGCAGCACCTGGACGATGACGTCCGCTGGTGTGGTAGTGGGCGACTGTGCCGTGACCTCTTCTTCCTGCACGAAGGATTATACGTTCTTCAGCCTCACGGCCGGCACCACTGATTCTCAAGACGTAAGTTGTTCAGGATTCATCAAGGTGGACGATTTTGCCACCGGAACTCCCGGCTTCATTACTGCCTCAGGCGCGTTAACCACCTATCAAGAGGCACCCCGGGCCCTTGGTAACACCACGAGCACTATAGTAGGCTCCAACAGAAATGCTATTACCACCCCAACGGTTGCTCCTATTGTTATCGGAGAGGGCCGGGCATTTTAGCTTCCCCCTCCCCATGCATTTGCATTGGCGGAAGAGTACGAGGCAGGATAGATTGGTGGGTAATATGAAGAAACTTAAAAAAATTTTTAAACCGGCTCCGCTGCTTGCACTGTTCTTGGTAATTACTCTCAAAGCAAGCGGCGCTCCCGCCCGTACAGTTTACTTCAATGCCACGGGGGTAAACCGCACCACCAAGGGGCTCGGGACCGCCACAGCCAGTACCTGCAAGATCACTTTAAGTAACCCTTCGAGCACTTCGCAGGACTATGTCATGGCCATTACCGCCACCTCGAAAGACGCTTTCACAGGTGGTGCCGCCGTGGTTTCGAACGCTACTGGCGCCTCAGGGGCGGGCTGTAGCGTGGCCGGCGCCGTTGTAAACTGCAGCGGTACCTTAACGGCCGGAGGTTCGGCCACCGGGATTATCACCTATACGGCCTTCACCGCGGGAGCCGTAGGCTCAGCTGCCGGTTACCAGAACGGTAACCAGCAGCTACGCTGCTCTGGCTCTATTAAGGCCACTGACTCCACTGCAACTCCTGGCTTCATGATCGCCTCCGGCGTGCTGGTGACCTTCGTGGAGTCCACAGAAATGCAAACGCAAAACACGTCATCTGGTGCTGCCGTAAACTTCGGTGGTACAGCCGTTTTCACCCAGGTGCCGATCGCCATTAACCGCTCGAAGCCATTCTAGCTTCGCTGTCTCGCAATAGTTTTTGTTTGGACTAAAGCGCCAGTGTCATGCCCAAAGTATGGGAGCGCTCAGTTGGTCCTTTACCCATAGTCTTCATCGCATAATCAAACGAAGCCCGCGGCCCGGCCCAAGACACGCCCCAGGACCAGCCCTTCAGCGCCGTATAGGCTTCCTCGAATAGTCCGGCGCGCACCGAAAAGTCACCGGCCAGCGCCACATCCCCCGCCAGCACCCAGCCACGCTCCCCCTCTTTGACACCCGTCATGATACGGTAGCCATCCGCCATCAGCTGAAAGCCGCTACCGAATGCATAGACGGCGCCCCCACCCAGAGTGCGGGGAGAATCCCCCTCCCGGCTGAACACGTTCTCGAGCGTAAGGCCGCCGCGAATGTCAGCGAAGAGCGGAAAGAGCGCGCCCAGGTCGCCCTCCAGGAAACGTTCGTAGTTCGGCTCGTTATGATTTTTAATCCAACGAAATGCCATACCGCCCATCACATTTCCCGTAATGCTATGAGCCGAACCAAAGCGAAACTCTGAGCGGTCAATATAGGATTGGCGGTTATTGGAAATACGAGCCTTGGCCACACGAGAGTAGCCAAAGGCTCCCTTGATATTGGTACCCCCGTCATAAAGGCCAACGCTAAAGGCGCGCCCTTTGGAATTGAAGTCGGGGATCTTGGGCATCTGGTAGTGAAAAAAGCCGAAGGCGCTGTCCAGATAGGCCAAGGACGCGGGATTGGCAAAGAGACCTTCGCGCGGGACTCCGAAACGGTTTGCCCCGCCCATGCCTTGCACCATGGGGGAATCTACTGTAGCAAAACTGATGGATCCGCCGAGGAAGAGACCGGCCAAGACAAAGAGAAGAAATGCGTTCCGCGTCATCTCCTTTGTCATACCATGCTATAGTAGCGAAAAGGAATCCTATGGAAATCAAGACTGCGGTCATTCCCGTTGCCGGCAGAGGCACCCGATTTCTTCCGGTCACCAGGGTGGTGGCCAAAGAGCTTCTACCCCTCGTGGATACCCCGATCATCCACCATATCGTGCTCGAAGCCGCACGCGCAGGCATTGAGCGCATCGTGCTGATTACGAGTAAGGGAAAAACCGGCTTAGTGGACTACTTCGACACCGAGCAGGTTGAAGATGATCTGCTTCGCAATATCGACATCATTGCTGTTCGGCAGAACGTGGCGCGCGGCCTGGGGCATGCCGTGCTCTGCGCCCGCCCGATTGTAGGCAACGAGCCGTTCGCGGTTCTGCTCGGCGACGACGTGATCGATTCGAAGGTCTCTGTGACCCAGCAGCTGATCGAAGTATCTCGCAAGCACGAAGGGGCGCCTGTTGTGGGCGTGATGGAAGTTTCCGAGGAAGACACGTCAAAGTACGGGATCGTTGGGGGGAAAGAGGTTTCCCCAGGCACCCTGCTACTCGACAAGCTCGTGGAAAAGCCCAAGCCGGAAGCCGCGCCCTCGCGCCTCGCGATCCCCGGCCGATACATCCTGACTCCCGATATTTTTGATTTCCTCGAAAATGCCAAGCCGGGAGTCAAAGACGAAATCCAGCTCACCGACTCCCTTCAGGCCCTGGCCAAGAAGCGCAAGATGTACGCCTACCGGTTTGAGGGCCGCCGTTTCGATGCCGGCGATAAGTTTGGATACCTCGAAGCAAATCTGTACTACGCCATGAAGCGGCCCGAGCTTCGCGACCGCGCCAAGCGTCTTGTTAGCGATCTTGCCGAGGAGCTGCGCACGTGATCCTGCTAAGCCTCCTCCTTTCCGGCATGGCCGCTGCCTATATGCCTCCGGCTTTCTCCGTATATGCCCACCTGGCCGAGCAAAAAGCCAAAACACCCGTTACGGGGGTCGCGGTCACGATTTCTCGGCCCCAGGCGGGGGGCACCGAAGAAATCCTGGGCACTCTTTCCATTCCTGAGCTCACTTCCCCGGCGGGTGGCTGGCCCACCCTGAGTATGCTCTTTGCCGCCAACGAGGAGAGCCTGGTCCGTACAGTTACGGCCTTCGGCCTCACGGTGACCAGCGAGTCTGATTTGCTGCGCGTGGAAAAAGAGAAGCTGGCCGCGATGAAAGATCCCCCCCAGCCCTTCTACAAGACCGATCGCACAATGTCGCTCAAGCGGGCGCGCAATACCTACGCCTGGGTGCACGGATCTACCGACGGCAGCCGCGCCGTCTGGGTGGAAAAAGAAAGTTTCCTGCCCCTGAAGATCACCGCCCCCTGCCCCTCGGCCGCCAGCTCGTTCGGCTGGGCGAAAGCCGGTGAAAACAAGTGCGAGCTGGAATTTCGCAACCTCTACGCCCTTAGGCGGGGAAATTATCAAAGCACCAGGCTCACTCTTTGGAAAGACGGCACCCCCCTCCTTTTCCTCTCGTTCGACAAACTTCAGACCGGCAAAGTGAAATTGCCCCCTCCCGATGAAAAACTTTCGGCAGACGTGAAGGAAGTCGCGGAAACCATCCTGCACTGATGTACGCCCGCGTGATCGTACCCCTGCCGCTCGCACCCCTCACCTATAGCGTGCCCGCTGGATTTGCACTTTCGCCAGGCGATCCTGTAACTGTGCGAGTGCGAAATAAAATTCACAACGGCGTGGTCCTTGGCATTGATGAAAAACTTTCTTCTGAAAGCTCCTTTAAGGTGCGGGAAATCGAAGGCGCTTCCGAG
>DATBTF010000141.1:0-5884 GCA_036559405.1 Bdellovibrionota bacterium | reverse complement strand
AGGCCGAGGCGAGGGAAGAGGACAGCCGGCATTGGGACTCTGAGGGGGATCTCTTTTATCGTCGGTGGTTCAGCCAGTATTTCAATCTAGTGGCGGGAGGAAGTGTGTTTCACGAAGGCGCTTTGGCCACCGCCGGAGCCGCCTATATGCTGCCGATGATGGTCGAGACCCAGCTGCTGGTGGACCACAAAGGAAAGTTCCGGGGTGATCTGCATCGGCGCTTCCAGTGGGCAAAAAATATTTTTACCGACGCGGAATTTACCTTCCGGCAAAACGAGAAAACGGAATTCGAAATCAGCTTGATGTACGGGCCCAGCTGGCATTGGGCCGTTGGAGCGATGTTGACGGAAGATCGGATAGGGGCCGGAGCGCAGTTCCGGTTTTAGGAGCTTTTCGAAATGGAAACATTGAGAGCGATTGGAATTTTTCTACTGGCCATTGGGGCGGTTTTCGGAATCGCTTTTTGGCAAGATAGGCGCGCCAAGAGCAAAAAGAAGGATAGCTGCTGCTCCTGAGGATCCCAGGAGCAATGCCAGCTGCTTGAGGCGCTCTTATTCCGCTGTGCAGTTCCCGATCTGAACTTCGATCTGCTTCGCCGTGGTGGAGCCGTTGAGCGACGGATAGTACTGCGTGAACCACTTCTCGTTGTTCGGGCCGCCGATGCACTTATAGTTGATGCGGTAGCGACGGCTGTAGTTGCAGCTGAAATCGGCCATATAAATGTCCTCAGTGATGCCGCCGCCCGGGCTCACGTACAACTTCACCGTCTCATGATCCAGCCAGTCGCCTTTCGCCAGCGAGCGCCAGTAGCCGTTCACATTTTTCACAGCCGTGCGTTCGTCGTTTGGATTGTTATAAATATACAGAGATTTGGAGCCGGTATTCCGTATGCGGAGCAGGATGGCGCAGTTCGCTTCAGCTTGTTGAGCAGCGAAGAGGGAGGCGAAAATGAGGGCGGTGAGGGCGAACGCTTTCATGGGATTCTCCTGGGTTTTAAAGGCAGCTACTCAGTAGCAGAATCAGGTGCGGCTGGCCAATGATCTCTGGGTTTTTGGGGGAAAATTGGAGGTGACGGTCGAACTTCTATGCGGCGCGTCTTCCCCGGGCCGTGTCAGGCATAGTGACCAGGTTTTTCCAGAATGTTCGCAGGCTTTCGCTCGTGCCGAATAGGGTCGTAAAGATTGTCGAGTCGGCGAGCAGGATTTGCCCGGCCCGTTCTCCCGCTGGCGGCATCCAAAGAAGCATATTGAACTCTGTATTACCGGCTTCGAGGAATGGATGCGGCCGCGAGCGGTCGATGGGCTGGCGCGCCAGCACATGAACCCGGTCGTTTCCGCCTTCTAACACCTCGTAGTGCGGTAGATGCGGATGGTAGTTCAAAGTAGTCACGCCCTGCAGGAGGCCGAGCCCGTCGAGCTCACGGTGGGCGGATACGGGAGCGAGCTCCTTCGTATTTTTGTCACGCAAGGGATGCAGGCCCCAGCGATTGATCACCGGGACGTCGAGCGCTTTCAGAAGCGAGCGGGAATAGGTGGAAAATCTCTGCTGGCGAGGAACGAGCGGATCACGGTGATGCCGGTATTCCATCTCACGTATGGCGGGATCATCGGAGAAGCCGACGTCGTGGTGGGGCCCGATCACGAGGCAGGTTCCCTCCCGCCTTAGCCAGGCGCGGATCGCTGCGATCTCTTCCGGGGAGGCGGTGAGGTTCGCCTCTAAGTGATCCAAGCCATAGACGAAGAGCGTGTCGGTGTCGTCGAGGATCCGTTCGTCGATAGGCGCAGGGAATCCGGCCTGATCGATACGCTGGTAGACGGCCACGGGAAAGCCGGATTCCTCTCCTGCCAGCCGCTGGAAATCAAGCAGCGAACGATGGAAGAGTTCAAGCGTACCGGCGATGCCTTGTAGAAAACTCGCATGACTCCATTCCTGCGTCTCGTAAACCGGCCAGGCCACGCGCCGCACTTCTGTCATCGTCGAGAAACGGTTATCGAGCACGGAGGGGTCACGGTTGCTTTCCCAGGGATAGCTCCATGACCAGTATACGCTGATCCGGCGTTTGCCTCGCGTCCAGGGCCGGGGCAGGTGGTTCTGATTGTAGGTGCGAGCGGTGAGGGAGCCCATGCGATCCTCCTACTGCATCAGGTCGAGCATGCCGGAAAAGGCGGCTTTCAGCTTCAGCGCTTTCTTGATCTCGTCAGCGCTGGCGTACGGATATTCCCCGTATTCGAGAAAGCTCGGACGCTGGTGCTCGCGCACGAAATTCACGAAGGCGGCCGGATTGGTTTTCCAGTCGTCAGGAAAACCTTCCAGGTTCTCGAAGATGGTATTGATCCCGTATTGTGTGAAGAGCGCTACGGCGTCCTCGGTATATTTGTCGAAGTCCGTGTCGAAGATTCCCTGATACATAAAATATGTTTGCCCCTGGATATCGAAGAGCACCCAGCGGAGATAGTGAAGCTTCAGCACGGCGAGGGCTTCGGGAAGGCCGGCGATCGTTTCCTCGATTTTTTTACCGTAAGCGCGGATCGTTTCTTCGGTGCCGGGCTTGATTTTCGCGATAATGGTGAAGCCGTAGTTGGCCGGGGTCTTGGGATAGATAGGGCCGAAGCGCCCTTCCTCGCGCTCGAAGTATCCCTCCTTCGGAATCGCCTTGGCGGCGGGATGGGTCCAGTCTTCCATTTTCGGCTCATGCGCGGCTTCCGCCATATCGAATCACCTCCGCGCCCGTCTCGGGCACTGCTAGATGCTCGCTCTTTTGAGTAGAAAGGTCTCAGGTCGATTGGCCACCGCCAAAGCTGAGCATGGCGATTTCGTTACAGAAGATTCCCCAGCCAGCGCAGGGCGGGGAGGCTGGGCAGGAAAAAGTACTCTCCGCCCCGGGTGGTGACAAAGCGGGGAAGCCCGCGCAGGGTGCGGCGGATCGGCCGGTGCGGGATCACAAATTCGCCGCTACCCGAGCCGGTCACCGGATCGAGCTGGTTCTCTCCGCCTCCGAGAAACTCCCCGTCGTTCGCCCAATTGGCCTGCACGAACTCGAACTGCCGGGCGAGGCTCGCGCCGATGAAGAGGAAAATGAGGCCGCGGTCCTGTCCGTCGTCGTCCATGGCGCCTTCCGGGAGGTGAGTGCCGTAAACTGTGCCCCGCCGGATCATCCGCCGGATCCGCACGAAGGTGCCGCTCTCTTTCAATCCGTCCCGCGGGTTCATGCGGCGGATATGGGAGCCGGGCGGCGTTTTATAACCGAGCTTGTCGTCGTCGAAGAAAAGGAACTGATTCCGGCGCTGAGAGTCCGCGCCGAGCACCTGATCCTCCTTTTCCGGGTTCAGAGCCAGGGGGGCGCCGCCACGCCAGCGGCCCATGAGCTTGGCGGCGAGTTTTTCCTCTTCCATGGGGTTTTCTGCGTGCTCGCGCAGGAAGCGGCGAAATGCGGCCACGTCTTGGTGGAGCTTGCGGACCGCCATGTAAGCGCCATTGCGCCCGAGCTCGGGCGGATCTGGGCACGCGGGCATTACTCCGATCTCATCTTCATAGCCGAGCACGAACTCGCCGGCCTTGATCGGTTTCTCGAGTGGATTTGACGGCGGGCTGCCGCTGCCTTCAACGGCGGGGTGGCTGATTCCATCGCGGTAGCCGAAGTGCTCGCGCTCGTCCGCGGGTGCGTAGCAGTTCTGTCGCCAGAGCACGCTCACGCCGGGGAGGCCGCGAAACGTCTCTTCGGCGCGTTTCACCACTTCCTCCAGCTGGGAACGTTCGGGCGTGATTCCCGTCACCACGACGTGGGCGTCCTTGCTGCCGAAGGGAGCTTCCCAGCGCTCGGGAGCGCTCGAACCGGTGTCACGAAGGATGCCGGCACGTGCCGCCATACCCGCGCGGAACTCGGGGGGGAAGCTCTCGAGCGAAGCTTGCGGAAGTCCCAGCGCTTCGAGTCCCGCAAAAGAAAGGCCGACGGACACCCAGGTGTCCGCGTGCGGGCTTTCGGGATGCGCCGCGGACGCTACAACCCGGCTTGCTCGCTGCATAAGTTCCCGCCCCGACTCGCGTTCGCCGATCTTGAGGATCAGGTAGGTTGCCGCGAAAGGCGAGGGCCTGGGTCGCAATACGCCGCTTTGAATGTTTTCAAGCTCAAGCATTTTTTCTCCTCAGGCAGCTCTGCGGTTGTTCGAATTCTTTTTTTTTCGCTTACGCAGCCATCCGGCGATGCGACCGGCCGGACCACGTACCAATACATAAGGGAGCACCGCCAGCACGGTTACCGTGAACAGGAGCTCGAGCAGATGGATCCCTCGCAATACCAGGATCTGATACGCGCTATCGAGAATCGTCGCGACAATCAGGATCGTGCCGAGCTCACGGAGCGCGCCCACGAGCTGAGCGTGGCGCGTAAGGGGATTTCCCAAGCTCCGCAGAAAGGGAGTGCGTCCCGCGGCTGCATCTGCGAGCCCCGCGCGGATCGCAAGCATGCAAGCGACAGCAGGCTGCAATAGGAAGCGGAAATGCATGGGGCCGCTCGTACGGGCCAGAAAGTTCTCCCAGCCGCGGAGAATAATGTCGTTAAGATGAGAAAATGCCATGCCCTGTTCGCTCCCGCTCGGCAGTATTAGGCGCCTGCAAGGAAGAAACGACAAGGGAGAGGGGCAGATTGGTTATCTGCGGAGTATTTGCAGGAAGAAAATTGGAGGTGACGCGCTAAATGCCCTGAAATCCGGGTATTTACCCCGTCTTCTTCCAATTTTCTTCGGGGTAATCTTCTGCTCTTTGCACGCGCGCAGGTTTTCCCTTGCTGGCATTGGCAGTTGAACTTTACCAGCTTAAAGCAGCCAAAAACAAATCCCCGCAATTCCCGTAGGCAGCAGGGCGCTCTGGAAAAGCCGCAACGGGCTGATCCCATCTTTCCCAAAAGCCGGGTTTAAAATTCCATAACCAGCCGGATTGGGCGCATTCGCAATAACAGTGAGTCCGCCGCCTACCACGCTTCCGGCAACGAGCGCATAGCGCGAGGCTTCGGAGAGATCCGGCACCTGCGAGCCGAGATAAGTTAGCGCCGCATTGTCGGTAATTGCCGTGAGAGAAACGCTTCCCAAATAAAGCGGCAATGCATGCAAACGGGTAAGAATTGGTTCTAGCCACCACCGCTGTGGGCTGCCCAGCACAACCAGCCCACCTAGAAAAAATGCTACCAGAAGCCCTTCACGGAGTTTGATCTCATGTTGGTATTCCCTGGTTACAGAAACCAGTCCCAAGAAAAACAGAAAAATTCCCGCAAATAAAGGCAGGTGATGAGAGCTAAGAACAATCAAAGCCAGGAATGTAAAGTAGGCCATGGAAATCCAAAGCGGCATTGGCTTTTCGGAAAAAGATTCTTTTAAACTAATTTTTATAAGATCTTTCCGGAATCGATACGCCACAACAGCGGTGGAAATTGCGATTGCCAAAAGCGCCTTCCAGCCAAAATGGGTAAGCATAAAAGCTAAATCCCAGTTCCACTTTTTCGCCACCATAAGCACGGGCGGTGCTGCATACGGAGTAAGGGTGCCGCCTATGGAAATGTTCACGAACAGAAGCCCAATTGTGGCGTATTTGAGCTTCTCGGAAGAGTCCTTGCCGAAATATTTTCGCAGGAGAACTAGGGCGCAAACAGTCATGGCGGCAGGCTCAGTGATAAAACTTCCGAGCAGCGGTCCCAATACTAATGTGGTCAAATAGAACGAAATCGCGCGGGGTAGGGGGAGCAGCTTCGATAGAAAGGCTAGAACTCGGATGGAAACTTCCAAGATCGGTCGGGTTGCGCACACTGCCATGATCACGAACACGAAGGCAGGTTCCGTGAAGCTGCAGGATTCAAGGAAGTGGATGGCTTCTTGAGGGCCGGTCATGATTCCTA
>DATBTF010000140.1:0-4723 GCA_036559405.1 Bdellovibrionota bacterium | reverse complement strand
AGAGTAAGATTTTCCCAATGGCCAAGATAAAGATGCGGTACCGAAACGAGATCCTCGAGGCCTTGGCCAAGGCCCATGGTCCCATCAGCTTAAAAGTGCTTCTCCGGTCCATCTTGCCCCGCGAAGATTCCCGCAACGTAAGCATCGAGCGTGCGGTCGCCAAAGAGCTTCGCTACCTCATCAAGATGAAAGAGGTGGAGAAGGGACAAGGAAGCCTCTATCGCATCCGTCCGCCCAAGACAGCGCGCGCTAAAATCCGCCGCGAGCACGATCACAAGTTCGAAGAGCGGGAGCAGCGCGAAGAACGCCGCGAGTTGAAGCGACACGTGGCCGAAGGCCACAAGAGACCCGAGCATGGGCGAGGAGAGCGCGGCGGTCTTATCCGGGGCAAGGTAACAAAGAACAATCGCGGTTTCGCCTTTGTATCCCCCATCAATCCTCCGCCCTTCCTCAAAGAAGATGTTTTTCTCAATCCCGAAGAGGCGGGCGAGCTGCTCACAGGCGATATCGTGGACATCGTGCTGGATCGGGTGCGCGCGGAGAAGGGCTATAGCGGACGCCTCCACAGCGTGGTGGAACGCGGCATGCAAAAGACCGTGGCCCGCTACATCAAGGGCAACAACTTTGGCCCGCCCATGGCCGAGGTGGATACCAAGGACGTGCAGCTGCAGATCGCCCTCGAAAAAGATCCCACCTTCCGCGATACCGTGGACGGCGCCGCCATCCTAGTGGAAGTGCTTCAGCCGCCCCGCGGCCCAGAACCCGCCCGCGGGAGAATTTTGAGTGTCTTGGCCGACTCCATGAACTCCACCACGGATGATCCGATGATCATCGTGAAGCATAAGCTGCGGGAAACCTTTCCCGACCAGGTGATGGCGGAGGCACAGTCCGTTCCCGCTTCGTTACAAAAGCAAGACTTCAAGAACCGCGAAGACTTGCGCGAGCTGGCGTTCGTGACGATCGATGGAGCCGACTCCCGGGACTTCGACGACGCCGTCTTCGCCCGCAAAATGCCCAACGGCCTCACCCGCCTCATGGTGGCCGTGGCCGATGTAGGACACTACGTGCAAACCGGCACAGCGATCGACAAAGAAGCCTACGAGCGCGGCACCTCCGTCTACTTCCCCCATCGTGTACTTCCGATGCTCCCCGAGCGGCTGTCGAACGGCATCTGCTCCCTGAACCCTAACGAAGACCGGCTCGTGATGGTCTGTGAGATGGAGTTCGACCAGTCGGGCCGGAAAACGAGGCACCGGGTGCTTGAAGCCGTATTTCGCTCGCACCACCGCTGCGTCTACGAAACCTTGCAGAGCTTCTACGACCGCCCCTCCGATACTGGGCACGAGTATTCGCCCAAGGTGCGCGACAGCCTCGTCACCCTCTTCGACCTCTACAAGAAGCTTCACCAGAACCGCATCCGCCGGGGCGCGATCGATCTCAACCTTCCCGAAGCTAAGGTGAAGGTAAATAAAGAGTCGGGCGACGTGGAAGCGATTGTACGCACGGAACGACTCAACACCCACCGGCTCATCGAGGAATTCATGATCTCCGCCAACGAGGCGGTGACCGAGATCATGGAAGAACACAAACAGGCCTTCGTCTTCCGGGTCCACGAGCCTCCGGAACAAGAAGCTGCCCAGCGCTTCCTCGACACCGCCCGCGCCCTCCACCTGAAAGTGAATGATAAGTGGCTGCAGGACGAGATCACGCCCCACACCTACCAGAAAATCCTTCGCGCCATCGAAGAGAGCCCTGCGGCGCGTGTGCTGAACTTCCTTCTGTTGCGATCGATGAAGCAAGCCTTCTACGCCGCCGAAAACCTTTACCACTTCGGCCTCGCCTCGAAAGCCTACACCCACTTCACCAGCCCGATCCGCCGCTATCCCGACCTGATCGTCCATCGGCTGCTCAAGGCGTGGATTCACAAAAGCAAGAAAGAGGCGCAGCAAGCGCGGGGCTCGGTGGCGGAAAACCTCGAAGAGGCCACCCAGCATTGCTCCATGCGTGAACGCGTGGCAGTGGACGCCGAGCGTGAGCTTACGCGCATCAAGCAAGTGCGCTATGCCGAAAAGCATCTGGGGGAAGAGCATACGGGCACAGTGATCGGCGTGAGTGCGAAAGGTGCCTTCGTGGAATTGGCCGAGGCCTTCATCGAAGGTTTCGTGCCGATCGACCGCTTCGGCCCCGATTTCATCTTCAACGAAAAGCTCTACCACTTGCGCGGCAAACGTACGGGTAAGATCATCCAGATCGGCGACCGCCTCACCGTGCAAATTGCGCGCACCAACCCGCACCTATTGCAGATCGAACTCGAGCCCCTGAACGGCAGACCGGCCAAACAGAAACCGGCTGCCGCCAAAGTGCCCGGCCATAAAACCGTTCCCGCCGCGAGCCGCGATTACTGGACTCCTGAGGATTTCGAGTGAACTTCCTCGCGGCACCCAAACAAGTTACCCGTACCGTGAGAAATATCGCCCGGATCAAACAGATCACCTCCGTGCTCGCCAAGCATGGTTTCCAGGAGCTGATGGAAAAGCTGGGATTCGCCCGCTTCGTCCCGCAGAAATACCGGCGCCTCAAGATTGATGATCCTGTGACTGCTCCCGAGCGCCTGCGCATCGCCTTTGAAGAGCTGGGCCCCACCTTCATCAAGCTCGGCCAGTTGCTCTCCTCACGCTCCGACCTGCTGCCCGAAAATTACGTGAAGGAGCTTTCGAAACTTCAGGACAGCGTGACCCCCCTCCCCTTCAACGTGATCCGCAACTGCGTGGAGCGCGAGCTCGATGCTCCTCTGAAGGATCTGTTTGCCCACTTTTCGGAAGAGCCTCTGGCCTCGGCCTCCATCGGGCAGGCCCACGAAGCGAGACTGCCCGACGGCACGAGCGTGGTGGTGAAGGTGCAGCGCCCGGCCATCGACGTGTTGATCAAGACGGACATCTCCGTGCTCACCAGCATCGCCGCGGCCTGCGAGCGTTATTTCCCCGAGAGCCAGGTGCTCGCGCCCCAGACGTTCGTGGAGGAGTTCTTCCAGGCGATGAGTCTCGAGCTCGACTTCGTGCTGGAAGCGAATAATATTTTAAAATCCCGCGAAAACCTCAAGAGCATGAAAGACGTCTACGTGCCGCAGGTGTATCTCGAGCTCTGCACCCAGAAGGTGCTGGTGGTGGAAAAACTCACCGGCACAAAGCTCGATCATGCCTCCATCCAGAGCATCGACGGCAAGGCTCTGGCGGAAACCGCGGCACGCGCATTTCTGAAGAGCGCGCTCGAAGACGGCTTTTTCCACGGCGATCTCCATATGGGGAATCTCTTCGCCCTGGCCCCCAACGAAACTTCCGAGGGCCAGCCGCGCCTCGGAATGATCGACTTCGGGATCATGGGCTATCTCACGCCGCGAGCCAGAGAGAGTCTATTAAGAATTTTAGTGGCCCTTTCTGAGGAAAACTTTGAGTCCCTTTGCCTGGAGTATGCCGAGCTCGGCAGCAGCCGCGGGTCCACCGATTTCGACGCCTTTCAGCGCCAGGTGCAGAGCGCAGTAGCGCCCTACCTGGGCTTGCCACTCGCGCAGATGAACGTGGGCAAGATCCTGATCGATGCCACGGCCGTTGCCGCCCGCCACCAGATCCGTATTCCCCGCGAATGGATGCTGATTTTCAAGGCGCTTTATACTTTAGAGGGGACCTGCCACAAGCTCGATCCCACCTTCAACCCCATGCCCTTGATCGAGAACTATGTGGAGCCGCTGCTGAAGCCTTCGGTGAACTGGAATCAGTTCTCGAAAGATATGCTGCTCGGCTCGCGCGATGTGCAGTACGTGGCGCAGATGCTGCCGCGGCAGCTGCACTGGTTCTTCAAGCGGCTTGCTTCGAACGGCTACGCGATTGAGATGAAAGATGCCGAGGGCGAGCTCAACCGGCAGCAGAGCGACAGGAATTTTCGCCGGGTTACGGGAGCGATCACGGGAGCCGCTGCTTTGCTGGGCACCATGGCCTGCTTCCACTTCAGCTACGCCTATGGCAGCCCCTGGTTCCATGGAATTGGCGTGGCACTTTTCGTGACGAGCGGATGGGCGTTCTGGAAAGCGCAGAGATGAATGCAATTTCAGTTATGTTGGGCTGGGCGTGCTTAGCTTTTTGACACCAGCCACGCCCGCCCATTCCCGGACCATTAAATAAAAACTAGTTGCTACCGTAGCAGCCCCAAGTGGGCACACCAGATCCGTTAGAACCGCAGCCCATGGAGTAGGACGACAGCGCATAGCCATAGCTAGCAGCTTTGCCAGCACAGGCTTGCGGATAGGCAACACAGCCAAGGAAATCCCAGCGTGGCGAGACAGCTCGGTAGCGTTCCACCCTGCAGGTATTGCGGCCGTACATATCGGCCCGGCAGAAGCCGTGAGCAAAGGCAGGAGCGTTCATAGCCAGAAACAATCCGGCAATCGTAAGAAAAATTCGCATAAGGCACCTCCAATGAATAATAGAGAATAATTAAGCGCTGCTCGGAATTACATCTTGGAAATGGGTCGTGCTGAAGAGGCAATCCGCCACCGCGGCGATTGCGCGGGCGCTATTTCGCCGCTGCTTTTTCCAGGTCCGCGAAATATTTTTTCATCGGCGGAGATGTCTCGAGCTTCTGGCATTTCTGGAATACGCGTGCGGCCAGGCTACCGTTACCCAGGGCCTGGTAGAGCGCCCCCAAACAGGCCTGCGCGCGCAGGAAGTTG
>DATBTF010000139.1:0-10337 GCA_036559405.1 Bdellovibrionota bacterium | reverse complement strand
TTTACCGAGCCGGCCTTTTCGCAGGAGAAGAACAGCACTTTGCATTTGTTGCGGTCGGGAGAAAGGGAGTCGCCCGGTGCATTCGAAACTTCATAAAACATTTGCTTGCAGTCGCCGGTGCAGAAAGCCTTCGAAGAGCACTCGATGTCAAGGGAGCACTGGCTGTCGTAGGAGGTCGAGGCCTGGCGCAGGCTCATGATTCCGCGTGCAGCCGGGGCAGTTGGAGCTTCTTCGTAAATCACGGAATGGCTGGATTGGGCGTCATGAAATTGAAAGTACTGGCGAACCACGTCGCCCACACCGGCGTATTGGATAATGCCCGCTGGACGCAGATCACGCAATTCATACACCAAGGGAGTTCCAGCTGCCGCGGGAGCGGAGGGCGGGTTTTCAGCCAGCGCTGGTAGTGCGAGAAAGATCGCAGCCATGAAGAGAAGGGTCTTGATCATCCAGCCCCCTTTGTTTGCCCGTCGGCGGACAGGCTTTGCTGGCGCAGCAGTTCCTCGACAACCTGGGTCCCCAGTGCCGTTTGCAGGAGACCGAGCCGGGAGGCGTCGCTATTGACCCACTTTTCAATATTCTCGTGCGTCCATACCAGCAACTTCAGGTCCGCTGCGGCCACCACATCGGCGCGCGTGGCTGAGCGGGTGAGCAGGCTCATTTCGCCCACGAAACGTCCAGGGCCTAGCTCCGCCACCTTTTTGCCTTGCGCGAGCACATCCACCTTGCCCTTGAGGATGCAGAAAAGATGCTGAATGCTTGTTCCGGCACGGATCATCTGAGAGCCGCTGGGCAGCTCGCCTTCTCCCGCCAATGAGGAAAAACTTTTCACTTCAGCGGGCGGAAAATTCATCAGCACTGTCTTGGCGAGAAAGTCTTCGAGGGCGTCCAGTTTCACATCGCGGGACCGCCAGCGGGAAAGCACCAGATGTACGCCATTCATAAGAACAAAAAGGGCATGCCAGAGAATGGGAATCCATAGGGGTTCGTCGGCGACCACGAACGAATAGTAGATCGCCGCCGAGCTCGCAGCGATCGCAATGCTCCTCAGCCACGCCACGTTCCTCACGCCGTAAGACACGAGCGTAAGCAGATAGCCGATCTGTGCGATGTAAAAGAGAGAAGATGCGCTCATGGCTTCTTCTTTTCGGCGCCTGGCGGGATTTTCCGAAGAAATCTCTCGCAGGAAAGCGTGTAGGTCCTAGGCGTCGGTCAAGTGCCCTGAGAGTTCCCGGTCAAGCGCGGCTCGAACACGGGCAAGAGCCTCGGCGTGTGCCTGCTTACCCGTTTCAAGGGAATTGTAATGCACACGAGGGAGATTTTTCAGGCGCAATACCCTTTGCTCGCGGCCCACTCTTCCCAGGCTTCGTCCCAGCTCGTAGGCGTCGCTCAGGCCCTTACTCTGCAGAAAAACACAGAGCACCCGTTCCTCGGGCAGGCCCGGCTTCATACCGGACTTATGGAAAACGCCGCCATCGATATAAAGTTTCCCGTCGATCCGTACAGGATGGAAGAGCAGGGGCACTGCGCAGCTCGCGACGATCGCCTGAGGCAGGGAGCCTTGCGAAAGGAAGCGGGTCCGGCAGCGGAGCAGGTCGAATACAGCAACTTCCAAAGGGATTTTTGCTCCGGCAAAGTCAGGCACGAAATGGCGTTCGAGCACTCCGAGGAATTTCCGCCCGCGCAGATAGCCTAGCCCTGGGAATGGATCCCAGAAATCTTCCCTGCGAATGCCAAAGAGGAGATCGCGTGTGGCTTCGGGGCTTAGGCCGGAACACAGCGCTCCGCCCACCAGTGCTCCAGCGCTTGAGCCCGTGATCTTTCCGGGAATATGTCCGCTGCCAAGCAGGGCTTCGGCCGCTCCGCTATGGGCGTAGTAACCGAAAAAACTGCTGGAGAGAGCCAAAGTAAACGGGCCCTGCTGTAGCCAGTTGCGAAGGGTTGCCATGCGGGCAAGATACAAGGATTAGCCGTGCGAGCAAAGGCCTAAACCTCGGCGAGCGCGTAAGGTTCACGCTTGATTCGTTTCACGGAGCGGATCGCGGAAGCGCTGTCCATTGCAGGGGTCCAGCGGCGCAGCTCACCCAGGGAGAAGCTGTTCATTCCCAGGGCCAGCGTGATCGCTGCCGCCACGAAAAAAAGCATGCTCAGGCTGAAGGAAAAAACAAGAACCCAGGCGGGCACCTGCCAGGATCCGAACAGCTTTAGCGCGAAGGTCACGAGTGAGAGCAGCAGAAAAAACCCGCTGATTCCCAAGAGCAGGGTGAAAATGCGGGCATAGGCCCGCTCGCGGAACACGGCAATGGCGGCAAGTACCTGTCCCAGGCGGGTGGCGAGGGGAGAAGATTTGCGGGCGTTCCTTCCGGGAATGCGCGAGATGGCGCGCGCCAGCTCCAGCTGTGCAACCGCGGCTTCAAGATGGCTTCCGGCGTGGCCGGAATGGCAGAGGGCTTCGGCGGCGGAAAGGGGGAGCAGCATCAGATTTTCCTGGCGAATTTCTTCTCCCGTGCAAAGCCGGAAAAGCGCGGCGATCGCCCCGTTCTCGATCCGCATGGAGAGTGGAAGCGAGCGTCTTTCGCCTGCGATCACGGAACCCGGGTGGCGGGTTGCCGCCTCCAGAAGAGCGACAATATCTTTCGTTCCATGGCCTCTCGCACAGTCGATCAGCACGAAAGCATCAGGGCGGGCATCGAGCTCACAGACAAGAAATCCGAGCGCTGCGGAGAGGGCGCGCTGGGGGCCATGGCGTCCCTGAAGTTCGATCACGTGAGTGCTAAAAGAGCTGGAGGGAAGGACGTTCCAGTTGGAGGGCCGATTCAAGGAACCGTCGTCTACGATCCAAACACTGGCATCGAGACCGGGGGTATGCGAAAGCTGGGTTTCGAGTTCCTCCAGCAGACGGACAACCGAGGCCCAGTCGTTCCATATCGATGTCAGGATGTCGATTTTCATAACGGAAGGATAGCAAAGGGCGGAACCTTTAAGAGCCGCTTTCACTGCGGAAATAGAGCGGAACTTTGCCTCAGAATAACTAAACCAGGCTACATCTAGAAAATTGAAGTCACCTCTTGGGAAAAATCGACTTCTGCCATAGATTATGGCTCGCCATGGATGTCAAGACTGACCAATATGCAGCGAGCCTTCGCCAGAGCCTCTTCCTGTATCGGCGGCTTCTCTCGCTCATGAACACTCCACGCTCGGAAGACGAGGTAATTCGCCTCGTGGTGGATTCTATTTATGAGCAGTTTCCCGCCTTCCGCTGCTCCTTCTCCCATTTCGAGACCGACGGGAAGGTTTATGTCGCCTATGTGCGCCAGCCCGATTCCATGCCCGAGCTTAATGGAAAGGTCATCGATCTTTCGTTTTTCCCCACCTTTCTGGGGAAGCTGTATGATTCCAAGCGCGCGGTAGTGGTAAACGACATCAGCAAGGAGGGCATCCTCGCTCCCCTTCGTATTCCTCTTTTTGCTTTTTCCGGCAATGTCGCGCGAATCGACATCCCGTTTGAAGAGGCCGACGGAAAGATCGGAATGCTTTCTCTCTCCCATCCTGAGCCCCAGGAATGGGACGAAAACACCGTTGCCTTGCTCACGGAAGTCGCAGAGCTCGTGGGCCTGATGCTTCGGGAAGCCCGGGTGCAGGAAAAGCTGCGCAGTAGCGAGGCGCTCTTCCGCCAGTTCGCGGAAAGCGTTCAGGTCGTTTTTTGGATGACCGAGGTCAGTAAGGAGATGCTCTATGTAAGCCCGGCCTATGAGCAGATCTGGGGACGCAGCATCCGCAGTCTTTTTGAAAATCCCTTTTCCTTCATCGATGCGATTCATCCGGAAGACCGGGAGAGGGTTCGGCAGGCCGTTCAGCGGCAGGCGGAAGAGCCCTATCAGCAGGAGTACCGGGTGGTGCGGCCCGATGGTTCCGTGCGCTGGGTGAAAGACCGTGGCTTTCAGGTTCGCGATGAGACGGGCAAGGTACGCAGGATGGTGGGCATCGCGGAAGACATTACCGCTCTTCGCGAGGCGGAAGATACCCTGGAGGCTACGCGCGCCCAAGTGGTGATGACCACCAAATTCGCCGCATTGGGTGAGATGGCCAGCGGGATGGCCCACGAAATCAACAACCCTTTGGCCGTGATCCATGGGCTGGCCGTGCAGCTTCAGGAAGTATTCCGTTCCAAACAGGTGCCCACGAAAATGGTCACCGAGAGCCTCGAAAGCATAGAGAAAATGTCGAACAGGATCGCCGGTATCGTCAAAGGGCTTCGCACGTTCTCCCGCCAGACGGCGGGTGACCCCATGACTCCGACGGATTTCGGCTCGATCCTGCAGGAAACCATGGCCATGTGCGAGGCGCGTCTGCGTGCCTCCGATGTGGAGGTGACCGTATCCCTTCCCGACTCTCCTCCCTGGATTAGCTGCCGGTCGTCGGAAATTTCCCAGGTGATACTCAATCTGGTGAGCAATGCTTTTGACGCAGTTCATGGGACCCCGATCAAAGCGATCGCCGTAAACCTGGAAACGAAGGGGCGTTTTGCGCGCCTCACCGTGGAAGATAGTGGCACCGGCATCCGAGCAGATCTCCGTGACAGGATTTTTCAGCCGTTCTTCACGACGAAAGATGTGGGGCGGGGCACCGGCCTTGGCCTTTCTATTTCCAAAGGGATCGTGGAGGCTCATGGCGGCACGCTGTCGCTGGATACCCGAACGAAATCCACTTGTTTTGTGGTAGAGTTGCCCTCGGTATCAAAATGAAAACAGTGAAACGATTTTTATGGATAGTTGCCGCTGGGGCTTTTGTAGGGGCCACACTCTCTGCCTTGTTTTCTCCGGCACTGATCGAATGGTATTTCTCCCCTCCGACTGACTTGGCCGTGACCTGCACCCCCGTGGTGCAGTGGGCGATTTCGGCTTACCGCAAGGTGATCTTCACCGGGACCATTATGGGAGCCATCGTTTTCGGAATTTTCTTCATGGCGTTCGGTGGGCGGAGCAAGTCCGCAAAGAATGAAGACACGGACGAGGAGTCCCCGCGGGAGAAAATCAAGTGAATCTCCTTCTTTTGGCAGGAGCGATATTTTTTTCCATGAATGCTGAGGCGAAGATCGTCACCAAAACAGTGGAGTACAAAGATAAGGACGCTGTTCTGGAGGGCTTTGTCGCCTATGACGACGCAAAGAAGGGAAAGCTTCCTGGTGTTCTAGTGGTGCATGAATGGACGGGCGTCGGAGATTACGTAAAGGAACGCTGCCAGCAGCTGGCAAAGCTGGGCTATCTGGCCTTCGCCCCGGACATTTACGGCAAGGGCATCCGGCCGCAGCCGGGCAAAGAGGCGGGCGAGCTTGCTGGCAAATACAAGAGTGACCGGCCCCTAATGCGCGAACGAGTCTTGGCTGGGCTGGACGAGCTGAAAAAGCAGGTAAAGGTGGATCCAACCCGCCTGGCTGCCATCGGCTACTGTTTCGGGGGCACTGTGGCGCTGGAGCTGGCGCGCGCCGGAGCCGACATCAAGGGTGTCATGAGCTTTCATGGCGGGCTCTCAGCGCCGATCCCCGCGGAAAAGAACAAGCTCAAAGCCAAGATCGTGGTCTTCCATGGAGCAGAGGATCCAGCCGTTCCACCCGACGAGGTGAAAGCGTTCGAGGAGGAGATGCGTAACGCGAAAGCCGACTGGGCGCTCACCAAATACGCAAATGCCGTGCACGCGTTTACTAATCCCCACATGACCGGTGACCGGGCCCGGCCGGGGCAGGCCGAGTACAACAAGGACGCGGACCAGCGCTCCTGGGCTTCCATGCAGGACTTCTTTCGGGAATGGTTCCGCTAGGCATGGGCATACGCCAGCGTGTTGGATAAAGCTCCGTTTCCTGCCGAAAAGCAGGAATGGCCCGCGCGATTCCCAAACTCGAGTTCCAGACGAAGCGTTTCGTGATTCGCATTTACCGCGCCTCCGACTACACCCGCTGGCGCAGCGCCTACGAGTCCATGTTTCCCAAGCAGTCGGAGTTTGACCAGGACCGCAAGTCCCACGCCGAGCTTTCCCGCAAGGAGTTCCTCAAGCTGATTGCGCAGCAGGAAAAGTATCGGCAGCAGGGCCTGATCTATCACTTCGGGATTTTCGAAAAGCGCACCGGCAGGATGATGGGCTTTATCCTCTTGGCGCTGGTCATGCGTTTCAATGTGCAGAGCGCGCGCATTTCCTACGCGATCTTCAATAACTACTGGAAGCACGGATACGGAAAAGAGGCCGTTCAGGCAGCGATTGAATTTTCCTTTCGCAAGATGAAGCTGCACCGGCTCGAGGCGGAGATTCTGCCGCACAACCATGCCTCCGTTGCGCTCGTAAGGGGACTGGGCTTTCAATTCGAAGGCGTGAGGCGCGGAGCCGTATATTTCAACCGCAAATGGCATGATCATGCGGTTTACGCTTTGCTTGCTGAAGACCGCGGCGTCAGGAATATGCGGCCGAGCGTATTTGTCTAAGCGTCAATATAAACGGTTTTAATGTTCGTGAATTCGCGGAGGCCGAATGCGCCGAGCTCGCGGCCGAAGCCAGAGGCCTTGATGCCCCCGAAGGGAAGACGAGGATCGGAGCGGACCAGGGCGTTTCCAAAGCAAGAGCCGGCTTCGAGCTCAAAGCGCGCGATCCGCTCCGCTTTTTCGAGATCCTTCGTGAATACGGCGGCTCCTAGGCCGAAGGAGGTGCGGTTGGCGAGCTCCAGGGCTTCCGCTTCGTCTTTCGCTTCGATCAGGGCGGCCACGGGGCCAAAGAGTTCCTCGTCGAAGGCCGTCATTCCCGGGCGCACTCCTGTGAGCACGGTGGGCGGATAGTGATATCCTGGACCGTCCGGAATTTTTCCGCCACAGAGAAGCTGCGCACCTTGCTTCAGCGAAGCATCCACCTGTTTCTGGAGCTCTTCGCGCAAATCGGCACGGGCAAGAGGGGAGATTTTTCTCGACTGAATTTCCTTTACGAATAGTTCTGTAAAGGCTGGCAGCACGCTTTTATCAACGACAAAACGTTTGGCGGCGATGCAGCTTTGGCCGGCATTGATCAGGCGGCTTTGCGCGCAGATCTTCGCAGCCGATGCAAGGTTGGCGTCGGCAAGAATGATGTAGGCGTCGGAGCCACCAAGCTCGAGAACGCACTTTTTCAGCTCGTGACCAGCCACCGCCGCTACCTGGCGGCCCACTTCGGTGGAGCCAGTGAGGCTTACGGCAGCCACTTCCGGGCTGGCGATCAGGCCGAGCGTCTCGCTTCCCGGCACGAGCACGGCCCGGAAGAGCTGTTTTCTTTCGGTGGCGTCGTATACCAAGCGCTCCAGAGCAAGCGCGCAACCCGTGACATTGGAGGCATGCTTCAATAGCACTGAGTTCCCCGCCGTGAGCGCCGGTACCAGGCAACGGATTGCCTGCCAAAAAGGAAAATTCCAGGGCATGATCGCGAGCACGGTTCCCAGGGGTTCATAGCTGACGAAGCTATGCTTTGCTTCCGTGGGAACGTTCTGTGGCTCGAGCATTTTTGCGCCGTTCTCCGCGTAGTATCGGGCGCAGGAAACGCATTTCTCAATCTCAGCCGCGGCCTCTTCCAACGACTTGCCCATCTCAGACCGCATGAGCTGGGTTAGTACTTGCTTTTGCTCCGCGAGCAGATCGGCCAGACGATTCATGACAAAGGATCGCTCCTCCGGCGTGGTGCGCCTCCATTCCAGAAACGCCTGGCGCGATCCCTGGAGAATGCTATTTACTTCTTCCCTCGAGTGAGTGGCATATCGTGCCAGCTCCTGGCCGTCTTCAGGGCGATAGGTGATGATTGTCGGCTGTTTTTCCATAAGCGCACTTTACATTAAGGTTCCGCTTCAATATAGGTTTCTAGCGGCATGACTACCAACGTGAACCAGGAAAATATCAAGCTCGAGCCCGAATGGAAGGCGGCCATAGGGGACGAATTCACCAAACCCTATATGCTGGAGCTGAAGGCATTCCTGAGGCAGGAAGCCGCGAGAAGCAAAAAGATCTATCCGCGCGGCCCCGACATCTTCAACGCGTTCAACCATACGCCGCTCAACAAGGTGAAGGCGGTGATCCTCGGTCAGGATCCTTACCATGGCCCGGGCCAGGCACATGGACTTTGCTTTTCCGTGCGTGACGGTGTTCCGCCGCCGCCTTCCCTTAAAAATATTTTCAAGGAAATGCATTCTGATCTCGGTTTGCCGATTCCGAATACGGGCAACCTCACTTCGTGGGCCGACCAGGGCGTGCTCCTGCTCAATACGGTACTTACCGTAGAGCACGGCCAGGCTGGATCTCATCGCAATCGTGGCTGGGAAAAGTTCACGGATCGCGCCATTGAAGTCCTTAGCGCGCGGGCCAAACCGATCGTTTTTTTGCTCTGGGGAAATTTTGCCCATGCCAAGGCGCAGATGATTCAGTCTCCTCCCCATCGAATCCTGAAGGCGCCCCATCCCTCGCCCTTGTCCGCGCACAATGGCTTTTTCGGCTGCCGGCATTTTTCCCAAGCCAATGCGTTGCTCAAAAAATGGGGCGAGCAGGAAATTGACTGGTCTCTATGAACGAGTCGTCGCGCATCGAAGGCTCCCGGCAGCGTGAGCGAGCTTCTCTGGGCATGGAGATTCCCGTGGAGCCTTTCGCCAATTCCGTGCGGGTGGTGATCCTGCAACATCCTCAGGAGCCGGATAAAACGCTGGGAAGCGCGGCGCTCCTAGTGAGAGCACTTGAGAATGCGGATCTGAAGGTGGGCCTTTCCTGGCGGTCGCTGAAGGCCGTGGCGGGGGAAGATGCCTTGCCTGCCGAATGGGCGGTGCTCTATCTCGGCTCAAAGGGGACAAGTTATCCCGAGCCCGTGAACTTCGTGAGCCAGAAGGGAAATCCCATTCCCCGTCCGCCCGCGCTCAAGGGATTGATCGTGCTCGACGGAAGCTGGAGTCAGGCCAAAGCGCTCTGGTGGCGGAATTCCTGGTTGCTCAAGGCCAAGCGTGTGGTGCTGCAGCCGCAGCAGCGCTCCCGGTATGGAAACCTGCGCCGTGAGCCGAGGGCAGAGGCTTTATCGACGATCGAGAGTTGCGCTCTGGCTTTGGAAAAGATGGACCCGCGCGGATCTGAGCTGCGGACGCATCTCGAGGATGCATTTCAGCGCATGCTCGATGCCTACAAGAAGGCGAAACAACCTAAATAGAATCAGTTTTCCACTGGCAGCGCTTTGAAGGCTTCCGTGGCCTCGATCAGTTTGTCGAGAATCCCGGGCTCCCAGGCGGAATGGCCGGCGGTCGGAACGATGTGAATCTGGGACCCGGGCCAGGCTTTGTGCAGGTCCCAGGCGTTTTTCACGGGGCAGACCACGTCATAGCGGCCGTGCACGATCACACCGGGAATCTTCTGGTATTTTTCGGCTTGCTCGAGAAGAAAGTTATCGGTTTCGAAAAATGCTTTGTTCATAAAATAGTGGTTTTCGATGCGAGCGAACTCGAGCGCGTGTTTGGGATCGTTGAAGGAGTTCACGAGGCCTTCGTTCACTTGCAGGCAGGAGGTGGCTCCCTCCCACTTCGACCAGGCCACGGCGGCCTTAAGCCGTTCCTGTTCGTTGGGGCCCATAAGGCGCTTGTGGTAGGCCGCGAGCAGGTCTCCTCTTTCATCCTCGGGAATCGGCTCGAGATACTGTTCCCAGAAATCGGGGAATAGATTCGAGGTTCCGCTCTGATAGAGCCAGTCGATCTCCCATTTCCGGCACAGATAAATTCCGCGCAGGATCATGCCGCGCACACGAGAAGGGTGCTTCGAGGCGTAGGCCAAGGCGAGAGTGCTGCCCCAGCTTCCGCCGAACACAATCCAGGAGCGCAGGCCGAGGTGTTTCCGGATCAGCTCGATATCGTGCACGAGATCCCAGGTGGAGTTTTCCTCGAGCTCCGCCGACGGCTTGCTTTTTCCGCAGCCGCGCTGGTCGAAGAGAACGATGCGGTAGTGGGCGGGATCGAAAAAGCGGCGGTGCTTGGGATCGCAGCCGCCCCCCGGGCCTCCGTGGAGAAAGAGGATGGGCTGGCCATCGGGATTTCCGCTCTGCTCTACGTAGATTTCATGCAGAGGCGAAGCTTTGAGTGTTTCGGCCTTAAAGGGCTCCAGTTCGGGAAAAAGGTCGCGCATTTCTTATTTATAGGGGAAGAGGGCCCAGCAGTCTAAGTGACTGATCACTGGCGCTTTCCTATCGATTCATGGATTTAGCTACGCACTGCGGTAAAAGTTACATGGCTTCCGTGGGAAATCTCTGTGGCGGGATGGGCAACAATGGCCTTAAGTGTTTGTTTTTCATTAATAATACCCATAAGCGAAACT